>JALWWX010000034.1 GCA_027078675.1 Aquificales bacterium
ACACCCTTTTATCCGGAGGGAGGAGGTCAGATAGGCGACGCTGGATTTATTGAAAAGGAAGGGGGGGACATAATAAAGGTTGAAGATACCCAGCGATTCCTTGATGGAATAATCGTTCATATAGGCAAGGTCCTAAAAGGAACATTTTCCACAGGGGACAGGGTAAGGGCGAAGGTTGATAAAAAAAGAAGGGAAGATATAATGAGACATCACACCTCTACCCATCTGCTTCATGCCACATTGAGGAATGTACTTGGTGAACATGTAAGACAAGCGGGTTCACTTGTTGCGGATGCTTATATGCGTTTTGATTTTACCCATTTTGAATCCCTTTCCGTTGATGATTTGAGGGAGATAGAGGAGAGGATAAACGAGGTAATAAGAAAGAATCTGAAGGTTAATGTGAAAGAGATGTCCTATGATGAAGCCATAAAGTCGGGTGCAATTGCCATATTTGAGGAGAAATATGGAGAAAGGGTAAGAGTTATTGAAGTTGAAGGCTATTCCCGTGAACTCTGCGGAGGGACTCATGTTTCAAGAACTGGGGATATAGGTTACTTCAAGATTCTTTCCGAGTCGTCAGTAGGTGCGGGTGTCAGAAGGATTATTGCATGTGCGGGAAGGCATGCAGTGAAAAAGTCCTATGAGGAACATGTTAAATTGAGGCGTATTTCTGAGATGTTTAATGTATCAGAAGATAAGGTTGAGGATCGTATAAATGAATTCTTGGAGGAATTGAAGGAGAAGGAAAGGGAAATAGCCAAACTCAGGGAGGAGCTTAACAAAGAGAGGATTCTTAGAAATGTAAAGGTTGAGGAGATAAACGGAGTCAAGATGGTCTATGCCTTCCTTGAAGATGCATCATCGGAGGAATTGAGGAATATGGGTGATATGCTGAGGTCAAAACATCCTAAATCTGTCGTTTTTCTTGCATCCAAAGGCAAAGGAAAGGTGGGTATAGTTGTGCTTGTTTCAAAGGAGATGGCGGAGGAGATATCAGCAAAGGATGTTATAAGGGAGGTTTGCAAGCCCTTGGGTGGAAGCGGTGGGGGAAGAAAGGATATGGCTCAAGGAGGCGGAAAGTATCCGGATAAACTTGATGAGTCTGTGAAGGTTCTAAGGGAGTATTTAAAAAATATGTTGGCTGGATCAAAAACTTAGAATGGAAGAGTTTAAGGAGTTAATAGTATATACGCTTACGGGCTATGTTATAGGTCTTTCTTTGGCTTTCCTATTTGATTATCTTGGAATGGTTCAGAATCCCTTTGTAGAGTGGATCGTTAGGGTCTTTTCCGGTGAGGGGGAAAGTATATTTGAAGGCATATATGCAATAAAACAGAGGTTAAAAAATGAAAGTATATCAATGGCGGAGGCTTACGGGTGGGGCAAATTCATAGGTATGACCTTTCCCTGGTTTGTAGATTTTATAAGCAGGCTTCTCGGGGTAGATGTTTACTCTTGGCAAGGTTTTTATATACCTTACCTTTACGCTATGAGCGATCAGATAGGTGCTAACATAAGCGGATTTATATACATCCGCAGAAAGGAGGGAGCCCTTTTACCAGCCTTAAGGTCTTACTTCAAAAATCCTGTTATGCTTACGAGCCTTCTTGTCGTGCTAATCGTCCCCTTAGGACTTTTAATTGTCCGTATCTTAGGATTTTCCCCGGATAAAAATGTACTTGTAGCCCTTGAGACGATAGCGGCAAATCTCTGCTGGCTACCGCCCCTTGTCGGTTTTATCTTTAGTAGAAGATGAAGGTATTATTGACTCTGATACTTGCCCTCTCCTATGTAGCATACGCTGGGACTTTAAGTACATGTTATAAGGCTTATTTCTTTTTCTTCCCTGTAGCCCGTTCCTGTATTTTCTATAAAAATTCCGGCGATTACATGGAAATAGAAGCCTATATTAAAACGGACGGTGTGGGCAATCTCCTTTACAGGATAAATAACTACGGAAAATCAATAATAAGTAAGGATTTAAACACCTTAAGCTTCTTTCTACTTCAGGAGGAAGGCAATTATAAAAGGGATATGTTCTATCACTTTGAAGGTGGAAATGTTACCATGTATGTGGTTAAGTATAAAGGTAATAAAAAGGAAATAGAGTACACAAGGGTTGTAAGCCATAAACATGTAAAGGCTTACGATCCCATATACGCGTCCCTTGTACTTTATTGTTATGCCTTTGAAAGAAAGGCTGGTACATTGCCCATATTCTATGACGGTAATGTTTACAAGGTTCCCTTTTTTGTTGCAGGGTACGATGAGGGAGGGGATTCCCTTATAGTTGAAATGAAACCCCGTATAATAACGAGCGGTATTATAAAACCTACGGGTGAGTGGGTGGTTTGGGTAGATCCTCATATTAATGTACCCGTGAAGATGGAACTGGAGTTTACCATAGGTTCCGCTTCCGTAGTGTTGAAAAGGAAGGAAGGCGAGGAGCGTGTGGTTAAGGATATGTGTAAGAGGTTAGGAGAATGATAAAAATCATATATACGGGTACCGGGTATATGTAAACTGGATAGCATGAAGGAAAGGTGTACCTATAACTTACCACCTGAAAGCGTTAAGGCTGTCCTTGACAGGCTTGCCCGTATAGAGGGCCAGATAAGGGGCATACAGGGTATGATAAGGGAGGGTAGGAGCTGTGAAGAGATACTTGTTCAGATATCCGCGGTAAAGTCCGCCCTCTCTTCTGTTGCATACAAATTTTTTGAGGATCATGTGGAATACTGTATAAAACCTTCCGTTGCGGAGGGGAATGTGGAAGCCTTCAGTGAGTTCATAGAAGCTGTTAAGACGCTGTTAAAGAAGTAGGAGGGTATTGCAATGGTGCGTTTGTTTGTTCTTTCTCTTGTGTTGGCAGGTTTTATATGGGCGGATAAGGTTTTTGTTATTGATGTTGAAGGTATGTATTGTAAAATGTGTCCCGTTGCTGTTAAGAAGGCAATAGGTCAGCTTGAGGGAGTCAAATGGGTTAAAGCTTATCTTGATAACAAGATGGCGATTGTTATCGCTGAGGAAGGGGTTGATGGTAAAGATATCCTTAAGGCAATAAGTAAAGCTGGAAATTATAAAGGTAAAATTCTTGATGAAAAAGAATTTTAAAGCAGTTTTATCATTGCAGCCATTACTAGGCCCGCGCTGAGCCAATATAGACCCGCAAGCCCCAAGGCCCAGAGGAGGATGTTCTTAATTTCCTTCTTCATGGTAATATTATTTATCGGTAACACCTAAGGAAGTTTAAATGCGAAAGGCTGTTATTCTGGTAAATCTCGGCGGTCCCAGAAATCTTGAGGAGGTAAGGTCCTTCCTTTATAACCTCTTTTCAGATCCCGATATATTTCCCTTGCCTTCCCTTCTTCAAAAACCTCTGGCAATTCTTATATCCAGCTTAAGGGCGCCCAAATCAGCGGAGTATTATAGGAAGATAGGGGGAAAATCTCCCATACTTGAGGAAACCATCAAACAGGCGGAAGCCCTCAAAAAAGTATTGGGGGAAGGCTACCATGTTACCGTTGCCATGAGGTATTCAAAACCTTTTATAAAAGAAGCTGTGGAGGAGATAATCTCCGAAGGTATAAAGGATGTCATATTCTTTCCCCTCTATCCCCAATTCAGCTTCTCAACAACCCTTTCCGCCATAAACGAGCTTAAAAGGACCATCAAAAAATTGGGTGCTGATATAAATGTAAAGGTTGTAAAGAGATTTTATGATAATCCCACCTTTATCTCCGCATGGGTTGACATTATCAAAAAGCATATAAAGGATGAAGGTGACTTTCTTTTATTCTCCGCCCATTCAATTCCCAAAAGTATGGTGGAGAGGGGGGATACATATCAGAAAGAAACGGAGGAAACGGTAAGAATGATTGTGGAGGCACTCGGTCACGGAAGATATATGCTTTCTTATCAGAGTAAGGTTGGTCCTGCCAAGTGGCTTGAACCTTCAACAGAGGAAATTATAGTTCGCCTTGGAAGGGAGGGTGTAAAAAGGCTTATAGTTGTTCCCATCAGTTTCGTTTGTGAGCACTCAGAGACACTTTACGAGCTTGACATACAAGACAGGAAGATTGCGGAGGAAAGCGGTATTAAAGAATATGTGAGGGTAGAAACACCGGGTACCTATCCGACATTTATAAAGGCTTTGGCGGAAATTGTAACATCGGAGAAGGCTGAAAAACTTGAAATGGTGTAAACTTTATAACTGTGAAAGGAAAGAAGAGTGTTTATCTAATAGGTCCCCCGCATCACCAGAGAATTGTCTATCCTGTTCTTGAATATCTTGAGAAAAAGGGCTTGAAGGTTGTATATCTCGGTGTGAGTCAGGAACCCGCCTATGAGAGTTTCTGTATAGACAGAGGGTTAGACTTTAAGTATGAGTATGAGTATATGGATGAGGAGATTGAGGAAAAAATAAAAAGATACATAAAGGAGGAGGGAAAGAGATTCTCTTCTATCTACTACAGCCATCCCGAAGGTCCCATCTGGTTTATGAGTGTTATGTCTAAGATTTTTCGTTGGACACTTGAAGACTTCTACATTTTCAGGGACGGAGTTATTAAAAAGGAGAAACCTGACTTTATAGTGTTTCAAAACGAATCAAACATGTGGTCCAAACTCCTCGGTTACATAGGCTATACAATGGGCATACCAGTTGTTTCCTTCCAAGAGGGGATGTATTACAGCAAACTTTATTGGTTTAAGTATCATAACAACTATTCCATTAATCTTTTGTTGAGTAAAAAGACCGCTGATTTACTTATAGAAGCTGGAAGTAATCCCCACAGACTTATAGTTGTGGGAAACACTTACTTTGATAAGATGGTTAGGGAATTTGATAACAATTTTCTCTCCTCTTTCAAGAAAAAGAAGGGTATAGAGGAGGGCAGACCCACATTACTTATTATTATCTCCTTCGCAGATATAAAACAGACCGTTATAGATCTTTTTAAACTTATTATTGAAAAGATAGAGAGTTTACCGAGGCTCAACATCATATTTAAGTATCATCCTATAATGGATCTGTCCCAGGTAAATGCTATAAAAAGCAATATCGGAAGTAAAAAGCATAACCTTGTACATGTTCATGATGAGGAGGTTTATCCCTATTTATTTTCCTCGGATGTATGTATAACGACGGGAAGAAGCACCCTCGTCTCCGAAGCCCTCGCCCTCGGTAAGCCCGTAATAGATGTTTCACATTTTCTACAAATACCTGATTATTACGGTAAGTACGGTGTTGTAATAAAGCCAGAGGATCTTGATCAGATAAGGATTTTGATCGGTGATTTGTTAACGGAGGGTCTTGATACGGATATGCTTCATCGCATTATAAACTACGGTAAAGAGGAGATAGGTGATTATAACGGAGCTATAAGTAGGGCTGGAGAAAAGATTGAAAAGCTCATAAATATAAAGGAAAGCTATGATGAGATTAGGGGTTACCTGAGTGCAAATACGAGGGTTTATAAGATTGGAAATACCTTTATAATATCAGCCTTTGATCTGGAGGATAGATACATAGATCTCATTTACAAGGACTTTAAGAGTAAGGGGAAGGATTTCGGAGTTCCCCTTATAAACGGTAAAAAGCCCTATGTTGTTTATGAGGACAATGAAAGGCCAGTGATCACGGAGGACTTTGATAAGGCGGAAGCTTTCGGAGGCGTAATAGTATGCAGTGATGAGGTTATTGACAGGATCGGCGGATGGATAGATTACAAAAATCCAATTTTCAGCGTTCTGGACCTTTCAAATTACCTTTACATGCTGGGTGTTGAGGGTGTACCTTTGGATGTGAATGTGGAGGTTGAAGGCGGGGAAATTGTTCCTGTCCGTCTTGAGGATGAAGATGATGTTATGCTTTTCTATGTCAATAATATTAAAACGAGGGGTAGGTTAAATGCCTTACAAGGATCTAAGGGAGTTTATAAGGAAGCTTGAAAGGGAAAAAGAGATAGTTTATGTTGAGGAAGAGGTCTCTCCCCTTCTTGAGATTACGGAGATAACCGACAGGATGTGCAAACTTCCGGGTGGAGGCAAAGCACTCTTTTTTAAAAATCCTTCTGATTATGATATACCTGTTGTTACCAATCTGCTCGGCTCGGAAAGGCGTATAAAACTGGCGCTCGGTTATGAAAACCTTGAGGATATCGGTTGGAAACTGTATCGCATTTTAAGACCGGAGGTTCCTGGTACATTTCTGGAAAAGCTTAAAAGGATCCCTGAGTTGAAAAAATTAAACGATGCATTGCCGAGAAGTGTAAGGAAGGGACCTGTTCAGGAAGTTATCCTTAAAGAAGGTGACATAGATGTTTTTAAACTGCCTGTTCTCAAATGTTGGCCCAAAGACGGTGGAAGATTTATAACTTATCCTCAGGTTATCACCAAGGATCCTGATTCGGGTATAAGGAATGTGGGTATGTACAGGCTTCAGCTGTTGGATAAGGATAAGATAATAATGCATTGGCAGATACACAAACACGGAAATCATCACTACTGGAAGGCTAAGCGTAAAGGTGAAAGGCTTGAAGTGGCAATAGCTATAGGGGGTGATCCCGTCCTTACCTATTCCGCTTCCGCTCCCCTTCCCCCCGAGGTGGACGAATACCTATTTGCAGGCATAGTAAGGGGTGAGGGTGTGGAGCTTGTCAAAGGTGTTACGGTAGATTTAGAGTATCCCGCCCATGCGGAGATTGTTATAGAAGGTTATGTTGATCCTGAAGATCCTTTGGTTGATGAGGGACCTTTCGGGGACCACACAGGATATTACACGCCGGTTGATCGTTATCCCTTCATGCGTGTTACCGCAATAGTTATGAGAAAAGACCCTATCTATCTTGCAACTATTGTGGGTAAACCGCCCCAGGAGGATAAATACTTGGGATGGGCAACGGAGAGGATATTCTTACCACTTATAAAGTTTAATCTGCCGGAGGTTGTGGATTATCACCTTCCTGCGGAGGGTTGTTTTCACAATTTCTGTTTCGTTTCCATAAACAAAAGGTTTCCGGGACACGCCTATAAGGTGGCTTATGCCCTGCTCGGTCTGGGTCTTATGTCCCTTGAAAAGATCATCGTTGTTTTTGATCACTGGGTTGATGTTCACAATATGGAGGAAGTCTTATGGGCATGGGGTAACAATGTGGATCCCTCAAGAGATGTGCAGATACTTAAAGGTCCCATAGATGTTCTTGACCATTCTACGAATGAGGTTGGCTTCGGGGGTAAGATGGTTATAGATGCTACAACCAAGTGGAAGGAGGAAGGTTACACAAGGGAATGGCCTGAGGTTATAGAGATGTCCGAGGAGATAAAAAGACGTGTTGATAAGATATGGGAAAATATTGTTAAGAATTTATAAGTATTTTAAAAACCTCTTCCATTCCTTCCGTAGCCTTCTTTCTTATTGAGATATCAGCTATATCCGATACGGGTGTATATTCTGGATTTATCTCTATAACCTTTGAGCCTTTTTGTTTTGCTACAAAGGGTAGCTGTGCAGCGGGGTAAACCTGACACGATGTTCCTACGACTATAAAAAAGCTACTTCTTTCCGCTATCTCAAAAGCTCTGCTTAGTTCATCGTAAGGCAAAGACTCCCCGAACCATACAACGCCTGGTCTCAACATACCTCCACAGTATTTACAGGAAGGAGGCAACTCTTTCAAAGGAGCTTCATAGTTATACTCTTCCTTACCACATCTTATACATCTAACCTTCCATATATTTCCGTGAAGTTCAATAACATTTTCAGAACCCGCCCTCTGATGCAGTCCGTCCACATTCTGAGTTATAACCACAACATCGGGAAACTTCTTTTCAATCTCCGC
>JALWWX010000035.1 GCA_027078675.1 Aquificales bacterium
ACATAATAGTAACGGTTGAAGACAACAGCGTTGTCGGAGGGTTCGGTTCCGCTGTGCTTGAGTTCGCTTCTCAAAAGGGCATACTTAAAAGAATAATAAATCTGGGAATACCCGACAGATTTATAGAGCATGGTCCTCAGGATATACTGAGAAGGGAAGCAGGCATAGATGCGGAAAGTATATATAACAAAATAGTTTCACATATATACAACAAAAGGGAGCCCCTTTAAGAGTAAGGAGCCCCCGAAGGTTCGGCGGTAATGGGTGCTCAGAAGGTAAATCCCGCCTCAAATCCCCCGCTTGCAACTCCGTCCCCATTTTGAGGATTGTAATAGGCACCTTCAAGCCTTACAAAGTAATTACCGTGTTTGTAAGATGGTGTAATAGTAAAGGTGGTTGCCTTTTCATTATCACCGTCAAGATACTCTATCCTTCCCGCAACTCCGAATTTTTTACCCTCATATTTGGCATGAAGTGCAATACCAGAATCACTTGTCTTATCATCACCGGAGTTAAGATAGAGGGCATCCAAGGCAACAGTTATATTGCCCGTCCCGTAGGCAATTATAAGATTCCCTTGATAATCCCTTTTATCATTTTCGTCCTCAAGGGCTCCGTTATCTATATAAAGACCTGCCAAGCTTACGGATAGGTTTTTACCCAAGGAAGTACCGATACCCAATTCAACACCGGGTGTAAAGGTTGTTCCTTTCAAATTGGGTCCCAAGCTAAAAAGACCGTCATTAACACCAAGGGTGGCGGATATGTTTCCAGCGTCGTAAGAGAGCCTTATACCGTGATGTACCACTGGCTGAAGATTCCAAACCCTTCCTCTTTGGATGTAATCATTTAAAGCGGTGGCAAAGGTTTCATAACCTATTATGGTAGGGAGCCTCCCCAGGGCTACGGTAAAGGAAGGCGTGATTGAATAATCAATGTAAGCCACGGGAATACCGCTGAAGGCATTTGTTGTTGACCCGGTTGTAACAGGTGCAAAGCCAACGACAGGTACCGCATAGGCACCGCCTATGAAAGCGTATCCCAGTTTACCCTTCTTCTTTGAAATACTGACTATAGCACTTCCAGCATCTAACATGGACTTGTTCTCTTCCGCTATACCCTCCTGTCCCGTATAAAGGAAATAGGTGGTAAGGAAACCGTTGACCTGAATGCCTTCACCCGCAAAAACAAGTCCGCCTCCCGCTATCAAAGCAGTCAATACCTTTCTCATAATATTACCTCCTTAGATGTTGTATGCCTTCTCTCCGTGCTCAGATTGGTCAAGCCCTTCCTCTTCAGCATCGGGTTTGACCCTTAGACCTGTAAGTGCTTTGGCTATAAAGATAATTACAGCGGTCATCACACCAGAATAGACGATGGTAGCAATAACACCTATTATTTGGGTTACAACCTGCCCTGGGTTTCCATAAAGCAGACCAACCGCATCTTCCCCGCCTATAGATGGATCCGCAAAAACACCAGTAAGTATGGCTCCTATTATTCCCGACACGCCGTGAATTCCGAAGACATCAAGGGCATCATCGTAACCAACCTTCTGTTTAACAACCGCAACCGCATAGTATGAGCAAACACCAGCTATAACCCCTATTATGATGGCGCCGACGACATTAACAAACCCTGCAGCAGGTGTTATTGCAACAAGACCTGCGATAATACCGGAAGATATACCTACAACGGTCGGCTTACCCGCATGCATCCACTCAACAAGCATCCAACCTATAGCCGCGGCAGCGGTGGCTATATTTGTATTCAACATGGCGTAAGCTGCAGCTCCGTCCGCTGCGTACGCGGAACCAGCGTTGAATCCGAACCATCCGAACCAAAGGAGACCAGCTCCCAAGGCTACCAAAGTAACATTGTTGGGTATAAGGGCTGTATCCTTTCTCCTACCCAACATAAGTGCGCCTACGAGACCCGCAATACCAGCATTTATATGGACAACCGTACCACCCGCAAAGTCCAAAGCGCCGTGGGCACTTAAGAAACCGTCACCCCATACCCAGTGGGCAACCACGGGGTAAACGAGAACACCCCAAAGTATGGTAAATATCAACCATGCGGAAAACTTCATCCTCTCAATGTAAGAACCGCTCACAAGGGCGACGGTTATAGTTGCAAAAACAAGCTGGAACATAACATCAAGAACAGCAGGTATGTTATCTGACAGGGTTGACGGTGTCATACCTTTAAGGAAAAAGTATTCAAAGGGATTTCCAAAAAATTGACCTATGGTACTTCCGTAGGCTATACCGTAACCCACTATTATCCAGGTTATGCT
>JALWWX010000036.1 GCA_027078675.1 Aquificales bacterium
CGCTTCCCTCATTAGGTACAGCAAGTCTTACATATATGCGCGACCTCGGTGCAAGGTCCGCTATTTTTTCTACCTCAGTGAAGGAGTCAACCGCAAAGAGATCAATACCTTTTTGATAAGAAAAGGCAATGAAGTCCATAGGTTTTACAGGATTACTTGATATTATCCTTGTAGGTTCTTTACAATACTCAAAAACCTTTTCCAGCTCCACAGAAGATGCTATCTCAAAACCAGCTCCTTCCTCAGAAAGGGCTTTAAGTATTGATGGATGATCGTTAGCCTTTACCGCGTAAAATATATTAAATTCACTGAAGTGCCTTTTGGCTTCTCTGTATCTTTCCCTTATACCCTTTGTATCCAAGATAAGAAGGGGAGTGTTCATAGGCTTAAGAAGTTCCCTTAATCCTTCTCTTTTTGATATAAAGTTTTCATAAAGCCTCTTTGAAAAATTGAAAACAACTCGCCTATGATCAACAGTGTCTGTTTTCATAAAAGCCTCCCTTTATTAATTAAGCTCAAAGTACCAAGAATATAATGCATAAAATATATAAACCGTTAGGAAGATTGTCGCCTCTAATCTTGAAACCGTATATTTCCTTCCCGTGTAATTTGATATAAGCAGGATAGTTGTTGCAATTACTAAAAGAATTATGTCTTTCAGTATTCTGTCTGGTACTACTATAGGGTTGATTAGTGAACTTGTACCGAGTACGAGGGAGATATTAAATATATTTGACCCAGCAACATTACCGAGGGCTATATCGGAATTGCCCCTATAAGCTGCGACAGCGGATGTTATAAGTTCAGGCAGGGAAGTTCCCACCGCAATAAGGAAAAGACCTATTAGCGCCTGACTAACTCCGAGTACAAGTGCCATTCCTATACCACCCTCTACAGACCATCTTGAACCAAGTATAAGTCCCACAAGACCAATAATTACATAGGCGGATCCTTTTATATAACCCATTTTTAATTCTTCATCGTTAATCTCTTCCTTTTCCATGAATGCAGCAAGAAAGTATAGATAGCCTATAAAGGTGGTTATAAGGACAAGACCCTCAGAGCGAGATACGAATGCTTTAGCGGTACCGTCAAGGAATCTGTCTCCTATCATTGCAAACAAGACAAGTATGCTTAAGAAGTTCAAGGGTATTTCCTTTTTTACAAAAGTTTTGTGGATTGATAGGGGCCTGATTATTCCAGCTATACCGAGGATAAGCAGTATGTTTGCTATGTTTGAACCTACCACATTACCAAGGGTCATTTCCGTAGCACCTTCAAGGCTTGCTTTGATGTTTACCATGAGTTCTGGAAGGGATGTGCCGAAAGCTATTAAAGTTAAACCTATAACAAAATCTGGGATGCCTAACCTTTTTGCTATACCCAGAGCGCCTGATATGAATATATCCGCACCTTTAACAAGAAATACTATGCCTGCGGTTAATTTTAGAAGATAAATAAGTAGTTCTTTATCCATTCACCAGACTTTTTATTGTAACCTCTATCCTTCTTCCCGTGGTACTTTCAAAAACCTTTGAACCAAACTTACCGTTTATCTCAGCACCTAACACCACTATGGCTAACCTTCCTTTATATATATCTTCATGGTAAAGCTTTATAAGATCATCCACCTCTTCAAGTTTAACACCTTCACCTGTTGATGTAGTATCCGCAGGAACGCCTATAAGATACTCCGCATTCTCACTTCCTACTATAAGCACAATACTTTTCATCTCTTCAAATCTTGACTGAAGTGTGGCTTTAATCTTACCTTCCATAAGCTTTCTTTCAAGGGATGAATGAACTATAAAGGTCGGATTTATCAAACCGTTGAATGTTACAGGTATGTCTTCTACTACTTTTTCTTTGAGTTTTATCTTTACAAAGCCCCTGTTTAGATGCAGTACATTACCTATTTTCTTTTCAACCTTACCCTTTACTATACCCTTTATGCTCATTGAGTAGGGTTCTATAACGGATTCAACGGGTTCGTCGTTGACATAAAGACTACCGCTTAAAAGTATCCAACCGAGGAAGGGAAAGGGTATCTCTTTTGTTGTCAATTCCCTTGATTCAGCAAGGAATTTTATCCTCTTTATGAAAAGAAATTCCTCCCTTGATCCAGGTCTTCTCCCCTTTACGCAAGATGTATATACGACCATGTCCTTTCCCTGATTTATCATACCGTATATACACCCGCAGTAATCCTGCATGTATATTTCGTAGTCCTTTGCAAGGCGAAACATCTCTTGAGTGCCTCCCCCTTTCCTGT
>JALWWX010000037.1 GCA_027078675.1 Aquificales bacterium
ATTGTTCGTTCATATAGCGGATGTATCTCACTTTGTTAAGCCAAATACAGCCATTGACAGAGAAGCTTACAAAAGGGGCTTCACCTTCTATTTTCCGGACAGGGCAATTCACATGTTACCAGAAAGACTTGCCTCGGATCTTTGCAGTCTTGTACCTGGTGAGGACAGGCTTACCTTCACCTGTGAAATGGTGTTCAATGAAAAAGGCAAATTATTACACTACGATATTTACGAAAGTGTAATAAACAGTAAGGCAAGATTAACTTATGATCAAGCGCTTAAGATAATAGTAGGTGATCCCGCTATAGAAAAACATCTTAGTCATCTAACGGAACCTCTCAGAAATATGGAGATACTTTATAGGATATTAAGTAAGAAGCGATGGGATGCAGGGAGTATAGATTTTGATCTTCCAGAATCAGAAGTAATCATTGATGAATACGGAGAACCTGTAGCAATAGTGCCGTACGAACGACATATTGCCCATCGTATCATTGAACATTTCATGATATCAGCAAATGAAACTGTAGCAATGCATCTTGAAAAGGCGGGATACCCGTGCCTCTACAGGGTTCACGAAAATCCAGATCCGGATAGGGTGGAAAACCTTATAGAGATACTGAACGGCTTGGGATATAAGGTTCCGAAGACGGGTAATTACAATTCAAGGTTTTTTCAAAAGATAATAGAAGATTTTGAAGGTAAACCCGAAGAAAACATGATAAGATTCCTGACATTGAGAACTATGAAAAGGGCAAAGTACAGCCCTCACAATCTTGGACATTTCGGTTTAGCCCTTGAGCATTACGCTCACTTTACATCTCCCATAAGGAGATACTCGGATATTATAGTCCACAGACTTTTAAAATCCGCCCTGAGGGGTGAAGACATTGATTATGAAAAAACCGTGGCATATCTTGAGGAAGCGGGAGAACACCTTTCCACCCAAGAGAGGTTGGCGGAAGAAACGGAAAGGGAAGCCATTGACCTCCTAAAAGCAAGATACATGAAATCAAGGATAGGAGAAACATTTAAAGGTATAATAACGGGTGTAACATCCTTCGGTCTGTTCGTTGAGATAGAAGAGATACTTGCGGAAGGATTGGTGCATATAAATACACTAACGGAAGACGAATATATATACGATGAGCCCTCCCACAGGCTCGTGGGATTGAGGACAGGGAAAATATACAGACTGGGTGATGTTGTTAAGGTAAAGGTAATAGGAGTTGATGAGGAAAGGGCAAGGATAGACCTATCCCTTGAAAACTGATATCATGTTTTGGGAACTTATAGCAACTGGCTTTTACATAGGCAGGATAAAGTTTGCCCCAGGAACCGTAGGGACCCTATTAGCCTTGCCACTTATATACATATTCGCATTTAAGTGGTGGGCGGTACTCATTGTATCACTAATTCTCTTTATAGTAGGCGTCTTCGCATCAAACTACGTTATTGATATGTCCGATGAGGAAGATCCGGATGAAGTTATCATTGACGAGATAGTAGGATACTTTATAGCATTTCTTTTTGTTAAGCCGGATTTACATACATGCATATCGGGATTTATAATCTTTAGGATTATTGATATACTGAAACCCTTTCCTGTCAATATATTTGAAAAGCTACCGCGTGGTTGGGGAGTTATGGCGGATGATGTAGTGGGCGGAATACTCACTGCCCTTATACTATACTTTCTTTATTCAAGCCAGTAGTTGGGCGCTTCCTTTGTGATAATAACATCATGAACATGGGATTCCCTGTACCCCGCATAGCTTATCTTAACAAACTTGGCTTTCTCTTGAAGCTCCTTTATATTCCTTGCACCTACATAACCCATGCCTGATCTTAATCCTCCCACAAGCTGAAAGATAACCTCCTTAAGCTGACCCTTGTAAGGTACCCTTCCTTCTATACCCTCTGGAACAAATTTCTCAGCACCCTCCTGTCCATACCTGTCCGCAGACATCCTGCTTACCATGGCACCGAGGGATCCCATTCCCCTATAAACTTTGTAAGCCCTTCCCTGATAATAGATAAGCTCACCCGGTGCCTCGTCCGTTCCCGCAAGCAGATTTCCGAGCATAACACAGCTTGCCCCGAAAGCCAGAGCCTTTACAATATCACCTGAATATCTTATTCCCCCGTCCGCTATGAGAGGGACACCTTCATCCTTACAAGCCCTAAAGGCTTCCCTTATTGCGGTAAGCTGAGGAACACCTACACCAGCAACAATCCTCGTTGTGCATATTGATCCAGGACCCACTCCCACCTTTACAGCATCCGCTCCCGCATCTATAATTGCCTTTGCACCTTCATAGGTTGCCACATTACCCCCTATAACCTGGAGGTCAGGATACTCCTTCTTTATAGCTTTTATAGTATCAAGAACCCTTTTGGAATGTCCGTGTGCGGTATCAACAGCAATAACATCAACACCAGCCTCAACAAGGGCGGATACCCTTTCCATTGTTTCCGGACCTGTCCCTACCGCAGCGCCAACCCTCAATCTGCCTATTTCATCCTTACATGCATTGGGATACTGCTTACGCTTTATTATATCCTTTATGGTTATAAGCCCTTTTATCCTGCCCTCTTTATCAACTATGGGCAGTTTCTCTATCTTATACTTTTGGAATATCTCCGTAGCCTCCTCAAGGGTTATCCTCTCCTCCGCAACTATGAGGTTGTCCCTTGTCATAAACAGGGAAACGGGTTTTGAAAAATCCGCAGGTTTAATAAACCTTAAATCCCTGTTGGTTAATATACCGACGAGTTTTCCATCCTTTTCCACAACAGGAACACCAGAAATCCTGTATCTTTCCATAATTTCCATCGCCTTTTTTACGGTGGTGTCCGGTTCCACAGTTACAGGATTAAGTATCATACCGCTCTCGGACTTTTTAACTTTCTCAACCTCCTTAGCCTGCTCTTCAATGCTCATGTTCCTGTGAATAATTCCTATTCCCCCTTCCCTTGCAAGGGCTATAGCCAACCTTGCCTCCGTAACCGTATCCATTGCAGCAGAGACTATGGGGATATTTATTTTTATGGTTTTTGTCAAAAAGGTAGATGTATCCACTTCGTGAGGAAGAACCTCGGAATAGCCTGGCAACAGTAAAATATCGTCAAAGGTTAGTCCTTCACTTATCTGTTCGTTATACATGTATTATATTATAACGATTTGTTAGAGGATTCACACAACGCGCAGTTCCCTCAGTGCTTTCTCCCATATAGGACCTATATCAATTCCTTCAAGTATTAAAAGCTCTATGAGATGTCTTGAAAGACCTATAAGTATATGGGCGTATATGTCAGGATTAGGAACATTCAAAACCTCCAAGGTTTCCTTAGCCTTTTCAAATAGGGTTCTCTTTGATGTTTTATAAAAATTCTGAAAGTCTTCATCACCACACATGGCTTCAAAGTAAAAGATTTTTGCAAGCTCCCTGTTTTCCACCGCGGTCTTTATAGGCTCGCGCAATATAATCCTTTTTGCCTCCTCAATTTTACCCTCCTTCGCAAGGGCTATACCCCTGTTCATATCTTCAATAACCTTATTTATGGTAATACTCGCAAGCTCCATCATAATGTCCTTCTTACTGCTGAAGTAGAGGTAAAAGGTGCCGTGACCGAGGTTTGCTTCCTTGGTTATATCAGAAACACGAGCTTTGTGATACCCTTTGGTATATATGACCTTTTTTCCAGCTTCAAGGAGTCTGAGCTTTGTATCTGACTGATCCATCAGTTACTGTGGTTAATTATTATACATGTAATATATACCGAAGCGTGATATTTTACCCTCTATCTCAAGTAGGCTCAAAATACCCATAAGCTCCTCCCTTCCCATGTTTGTCTCAATCAAAAGCTCATCAAAAGTTTTAGGAGTTTCAAGAAGGGATAAAATATCCTCTTCGGAAATACTCTTTTTCTCTTCCCTATCCTCTTCTACAATAACCGAAGGTGATATAAGATCCATAATCTCGGAAGGATCCTTGAATATCTCAGCCTTGCCTTCTTTCAATAGCATGTAACATCCTTCCCATCTGTCTGACCTGCCCATACCTATATGAACAAAAATCCTTTTACCCTGCCTTATCGCGTACTTGGCTGTTATAAGAGAACCGCTCTTTTTACCCGCCTCAGGGATAACCACAAAGTCACTTATGGCACTTATTATCCTGTTTCTTACGGAGAAGGAATACTTACCACCCCTCTCAAGGGGATCAAATTCCGATATTATTGCGGATCCTCCTTCAATAACCTTCTTCTGCAAGGCAACATCCACATTCAACAAACCCGTACCTGCAACCCAAACGGTGTATCCTCCTTCACTTACGGTGGTTTCATGAACCTTAGTGTCAACACCCCTTGCTCCCCCGGAAACTGTAAACACTCCACCCCTAACAAGTTCAATACACAGATCCTCCACCAACTTAAGGGTATAAATGGTAGGAAATCTGGGACCCACTATACCTACAAAGGTTCCAAATTTTATATTCCCCTTATAAAATAAAACCGGTGGTGGGTCTTCAATAAATCTCAACTGGGGAAAGTAATTCTCATCCTCAATAGAAACAGCATTTATTTGCCACCTATCCATCAGGTTCAGCAACCTTTCCAAAGCCCTCTCCGAATAACCCTCCCTGTTCTTTATTCTTACCGCCCTTTCCTTACCTACTATCATTGAAAGGGTATGTATATCACTTTCAAGGATTGCCTTTCCGGAACCGAAATAGTCGTATAACCTCTTCAACGATTTGTTTCCCACACCTTTTATACTTCTAAGTATTAACCAGTTGATAAGTTTCTCCATTGGATAGAATTATAAATATGCAATTTTTTATTTTATTATTTCTGGCGGTTTTCAGTTTGTCCTATCCCAAGATATTTGTAGCCAAATGGGATTCGCCTATAACTCCAATAACAGCGGATTTTATTGATAGGACACTCTCAAAGGCGGAAAGGGAAGGAGGAACAATTTACATCTTGCAATTAAACACACCCGGCGGGCTTGAAACCTCAATGCGAAGGATAATACAGAGATTTCAACAAACAAGGTTGGTAACAGTAGTGTTCGTTTACCCCCCAGGAGGAAGGGCTGCATCTGCGGGTGCATTAATAACCATATCAGCGGACATAGCAGCCATGAGTCCCGGTACAAACATAGGGGCGGCACACCCCGTGAAGATGGGGGGAGGAGACGACAAAGATCAAAAAGTTATGGAACAGAAGATAATTCAGGACATGCTTGCCTTAATAAGGAGTATAGCAAAGGAGAAGGGAAGGAATTATAAGGTTATTGAAAAGATGATAACGGAAAGTATATCCCTTACAGAAGATGAAGCCCTAAGGAAAAATGTGATAGATCTTATAGCGGTTGATATAAATGATCTTTTGAAGCAGATAGATGGAAAGGAAATAAACAAATTCGGCAGAACAATAAAGGTTTCAACTCAGGGTAAAGAGATAGTACATCTTCAAGGAAACTTAAAGGAGGAGCTGTTTAAGATAATAACGAACCCAACTATAGCCTATCTTTTACTTCTCATAGGTTTTTACGGTTTATTCTTTGAGCTGTACAACCCAGGTGCAATAATACCAGGCGCTGTAGGTGCCATATCCTTACTTCTCGGGCTTTACGGATTAAGTTTAATCACCATAAACTGGCTCGGACTTTTACTTATAATCCTTGCGGGAATCCTATTTATTCTTGAGCTTATAACCCCCACCTTCGGCGGACTTACCCTCGCGGGAATTATAGCCTTAACCCTCGGTTCTATAATACTTACGGATCCCGATTCCCCTTACGGTGATATACCCATGTCTGTAATCGTAACCATGACCGTAGCAAGCGCCCTTTTCTTCCTCGTGGTAGGAAGGTTAGGTTTAAAGGCTCAAAAGAGGAAAAAGATGCTCGGTATTGAGGAACTGGTGGGCGAAGAGGCGGAAGCCATATCCGATTTTAAGGGGGGTAAAGGAAAAGTATTCCTCCACGGTGAAATATGGAATGCGGAAAGCGAGGATGAAATAAAAAAGGGAGACAAGGTTAAGGTAACTTCTGCTAAGGGTTTAACCTTAAAGGTGGAAAGGTTAAAGGAGTAAGTTTGTCTTGTGATACAAAAGATTCATGGAAAATTTAAGATTGTCATAGAGTTCTATTGAATAGTTATCCCAGAACACGCATGTTCCCGCAAGGCAAAAATAACCACCGCTTTTAGGAGCAAAATGCTCCGCTATAAGAAGGGTATAGTTACCCTGATTTGAAAGGGATGTATCCTCTCCCCTTACAACAACCTTTATATCGGGCATTAAAGGCTTTATGGAGGCGGTACAAGGCAGAAGGACCTTTTCAACACCATCTTTATATCTGCGAATCTTCGTCGTGACAACAAAGTAAGGATCCCCTTTATGATTATTTACCTCATCCGTAACCTCATCACCGTTCAGCTCCATACCGAAAGCCCTTGCAAGCGTATTACATGTATCCGCTATCCTATCCTCATTCTTGTAATAACCGAGCAAAATAACCTTTTTTCCTTTATTCTCAACAAGATCTTGAATGAATTTAACTTCCTCTTCCGTAAAAGGTATTTCGGGATAGTTGAAAACTACGGTATCGTAAGAGGAAAGTTTCTCCCATTCGCTTACTTCATCTATCTCCAAACCAAATTCTGGTGCCTTTTTTTGAAGCACCGAAAAATAGTAATAGTCTGTAACCGTGAATTCCTGATGGGTTATACTCCATCCGACCCTGCAAATACCCTTCGTCATGGCTTTTATATTATAAAATTTTTATGAGGGAATAATGAAAATTGACAGCAAGCTTGTAGAAGAAAAGGTTAGGAACTTGGTAAAACCGGTAATAGAAAGTATGGGTTTTAGGCTTTTTGATGTTGAATTCAAACCCGAAAGGGGATGGGTTTTAAGAATAATAGCGGATAAGGAGGGAGGAATAACAATAAAGGACTGTGAGGATATAAGCAAAAAAATAAGTGCCTTACTTGATGTTGAAGACATCATACCCTTTTCCTACTTCTTAGAGGTGTCCTCACCCGGTTTGGACCGTGAACTTACTAAACCCGAACACTATGAATTCTTTAAGGGAAGACTTGCAAGGCTTATACTCAGGACACCAGTCAGCAATATGAGGGAAATTGTAGGCAGGATTGAAGGAGTTTCAAACGGAATAGTGGCCATTAAAACAGAAAAGGGAGAAACCTTCCATGTGCCCTTTTCCCACATAGCGAGAGGTAGATTGGAGTTCTAAGTATGGTTAAAAACATCAAAAAACTCATTGAACAAACCGCAAAGGAGAAGGATCTTCCGGAAAGGGTCGTTGAATCCGCATTAAAAAAGGCAATAGCAGTTGCAATAAAGAAGGATAAGAATATAAAGGACTTTCTTGAAGTTGAATTTGAAGACGGTGAAATAAAAGTTTATGTGATAAATAAACGGGATAATAAAAAAACACCCCTTGACATATCTACGGAAGATGTAAACAGGATAGCAGCTTATGCGGCAAAAAAAGAATTCCTTAAGGAGATTGAACAGGCGGAGAAGGAAAGAGGCTTCTTAGAATATAAGGAACTGGAAGGTGAGATAGTTACGGGTATCGTAAGAAAAATTATGGACAGTGGTGATATACTTGTTGATCTGGGAAAGGTTGATGCCATATTGCCCAAGAGGGAACAGATATATAAGGAAAAGTATAAGCC
>JALWWX010000038.1 GCA_027078675.1 Aquificales bacterium
GGGTAGGAAGTTGTAGAGGGTTATGTGGATGGGTTGTTTTAGGGCTTTGGGTATGATGAGTAGGGTGAGGATGAAGGATAGGAATGCTGAGAGGGTTGCTATTATTCCGCTTGTTCTGTCTCCTATCCTGCTCCCTAAGAGTCCTATTACTATAAAGCTTAAAAGCGGTGCCAATAGAACAAGCACTTCCATCCTTTAACCCCTCATATCCCTTACTTCATCGCTGGACTCTACCTTTCTGTACCTGAATATAGCAATTATTATGCCAAGACCTACTGCTGCCTCAACCGCTGCAAGGGCTATTATAAAAAGGGCAAATATCTGGCCTTCAACAAGTCCTAAATGGGCGTCCGCTCCAACGAAGGCTATGTTTACCGCATTAAGACACAGCTCCAAACTCATGAGTATTGTAATCAAGTTTCTTCGGACTATAAGTCCGAACATACCTATACCGAAGATAAGACCGCTTACGGTAAGGAACGCCTCAAGAGGTATCGCCGTCATAGGTTTGACTCTCCTTCCTTCCTATTAATACCGCCCCTATCATACCCATAAGCAGTACTAAGGAAACAATTTCAAAGGCAATGAAATATTTACTGAAAAGAATACTACCTACAACCTCCGCATTTCCTATCCTTTCTATAAAGAGCTTAAGTTGTTTCTTAGGTGATGCCATAACACCGAGGGTAAATACTATAAACATCTCAATGTATAGAAGGATTATAAAGGGGAAGGCAATAACACCTTCAACCCTGTAATGGGAATCCTTCTTTAATGCTTTCTCCCAGGGTACAGCTGTCAGGACGAAAATGTAAAATACCGCTATCGCTACCGCATATATTATGAGTTGTAAGGCACCTACAAGCTCCGCTCCTGCTACGAAGAAGATACCCGCTATGGATATAAGGGCTGAAAGAAGCCATAAGATAACATAAACTGGGTTGGAGAACAACACAACGCCTAAGGAGGAAATAACCGCCCACGCGGAGAAAATTATAAAAACAATAAGCTTAAACATAACCTCTCACCTTATACTTACATCGTTTTCATACCAAAGCCTCTGTCTCTGCTCATCATCGGACCATATCTTATCCTCTTCCTTTTCCCTTCTCCTCTGCCAGTCCCTTCCTATCTCTTCAAGGGCTTTAAGATCAAGAATTGCATCTTTTCTTGAGTAGCTTGCGGTTTCGTGTATATCGCTGTTAAAGAGGCAGTCAACGGGGCATGCATCAACACACAAACCGCAGAAGGTACAAAGCATCAGGTTCATATTAAATACGCCTATAACCCTCTTACCGTTGGGTAGTTTTTCCGGTTCTATTTCAAAGAGCTGGGGTACGGGACAAGCCCTTTTACACAGAAGGCATACAACACATCTGCTTGAGCCTGGCCTTACCTCTATCTTCATCCTCTCAACCCATTCGTTGAAGGCGGGTTGAGGTTCCCTTCCGTCTATAACCTTATGACCCAAGAAACCCCTGAACCTCTTAGGTGGAGTTAGCTTTTCATAAGGGTAGTGGGTAGTTATGGTCCTTCTGAAGGCTTGTTTTAAGGTTACCGTAAGCCCCTTTATAAAATCTATAAAAAGGATCCTCTCAATAATATTAAGAGGTCTCTGGAAAACCCTCTTTACCATTGCTTTACCTCCATATCAAAGGTGCTATAACTGCTGTTATAACGAGGTTAAGCAAAGCTAAAGGTAGCATAACCTTCCATGCTATCGCAGTTATCTGATCTATCCTGTAGCGGGGCAAGGTCCAATGTAGCCACAGTACGAATAGCAGAAGTAGGGCAACCTTTAGCACAAACCATACGAAGGGTGCGAAGGGACCCAGGAAGAAAAGAGGGTCAACAAATCCCAAGAAGGGTATGTTTATAGGAGACCAACCTCCGAAAAAGAGGACCACCGCTATGGCTGATAGGGTCAGAACTTCCACATACCACTCTACGAGGGGAAATAGTCCGAATTTTATACCCCCGTATTCAACGGTAAAACCCGTAACAAGTTCCGCTTCCGCCTCCTGTATATCAAAGGGGATCCTACCCGTCTCAGCAAGGAGTGAAAACATATAAACAACAAAGGCGACGGGTTGAACCCAGAAGTACCAAAGTTTTTGATCTATCTGTGCCTGAACTATCTCAAAGGTTGACAGGGTTCCCGCCAGCATTAAAGGACCCATTACCGCAAAGGTGATTGCCACTTCGTAGGATATTATTATTCCCGCCTTTCTCATACTTCCTATAAGGGCGTATTTTGAATTGGAAGCCCATCCCGCGAGGGCTATGGCATACACCGCAAGGGAGCCAAGGCCGAATACAAGAAGTATTCCCACATTAACATCTGTCAGTATGGGTTTTATTTCCCTTCCGCCTATTTCTATTGTGGGACCAAAAGGTACTACTGCAAATACCAGAACCGCAGGTACAAGAGCCATTATAAGGGCGAGATTGTAAAGAAAACGATTTCCATATCTCGGAAAGAGATCTTCTTTTGTTATAAGCTTTACTCCGTCAGCAATGGGTTGAAGAAGACCGTGCCAACCTACCACCATAGGACCAGGTCTTCTCTGTATATGTGCAGCAACTTTCCTTTCAACGAGTGTAAGATACGCACCTATACCTAAGGCTATTGCAAGTATTACAAGTATCTTTATAAGAATAATAAGAAGGTTGATAGCGATTTCCATCATCTTTAACTCCGAAATAAAAGGCATTAATAATATACCAGAATTTAAGGGCAAGGTTGAAGTTATTACTTTTCAGGGGTGGGTTTTTCCCTATATCTGAGGTAGGTAAGAAGGTAATCACCCGCGGATATGTAAGCGAAGGCTATTGCAAGCCATAAGGCAATCTCTCCGCCCCTTATATCCGCGGTTATAAGGAATAGGCTTGCAAATTCTAAAAAGGCTTTTATTTTCCCCAGTATTGATGCTTCCATAATTATTCCCTTTTCCGCAGCGAGGCTTCTGAATAGGGATATAAGTAGTTCTCTCACCATAAGAAAAATGACCGGTACCGCATCAACCTTATCTATACCTACGAGGGCTATAAATATGGAAAGGGAGAATATCTTGTCAACGACGGGATCGTAAAGTTTGCCAAAGTTTGATTTATCTCCCTTCCTTGCAAAATTACCGTCAAACCAATCGGTCAGTCCCCCTATTAGTATGAGGAAAGAAGCAGGCGCCAATCTGTCTTCAAGTATGAGTATAACTATGGGTGCTGTCAGAATAAGCCTTAATGTGGTAAGGAGATTAGCCATCTCTTCACAAATAATATAGCAATTATATTTTTATGCATACTATTTTAAAAGGTGGACCTTTTAACCTACTTTTTTATTGGCTTTATAGCAGGTATCTTCTACAGCGAACACATATACAGACAGGCGAGGAGATTTCCCAAAAGACATCACTTTTTCAATTTTTTTACAAGATTTTCTGCTATGGCTTTATTTTTGTATCTTATTATAAAGAATGCGGAAGGTTTGTATATAGCGTCCCTTACGGTAGGCCTTTCCGTTGGTATAATTACACACACCTTGGTGAGAGGTTTCCTTCTGATAAAATACTAACGGTGAATGGAAATAATTACAAATATAAGCTATATACTTAAGGATCCCTTGGTTCAATTCTTCCTTTGGATGGCTGTTCTACACATCATAGGTCAGGTTTTTGTGGACAAGAAGATATCTTTCTGGATAGCTTCTGTGGCTACAACCTTCTTATGGTATAAATACAGAGATCCCTACACACCTGCCTATGCCTGGGGAATAATAGTGGGATTTATTCTCCTTGCTTATATATTAAAAATAGTTTTCCACTTCAATATATTTTTGTTTTTAAAAGGTAGGAAAAGGTGTCCAAGATGCTATGAGGAGGCCCATTTGAGGGCAAAGGTTTGTCCTTTTTGTGGTCATGTATTCTCGGAAAAGGATAGTGTGGAAGAGGGGGATTGAAAACCTTTTTCTCAAGGATAACATAATAGTATTATGGGTGCGGATAATATACTGAGATTCATGAGAAAAATAGCAATCAGGAATTTAAAGAGGGCAAGGAGAGATCAGCTTGACGGCTTCAGAACAAGGGTAAGGCTTGAGGATATGCGTGCCAGAATGAGGAAGATAGGTTAAAATTCTACATATAAGGTAGGGGCCGTAGCTCAGTTGGGAGAGCGCCGATATGGCATGTCGGAGGTCACGGGTTCGAGTCCCGTCGGCTCCACCAATTAGATCATGGTAGAACTTCTATCTCCCGCCAAGGTCAATTTCGGTTTGTGGATAACGGGCAGAAGAACCGACGGATACTATAACATAGTTACCCTTTTCAGAAAGATAAGCCTCTATGATGTTATATACATAAAGGAGGGTCCCTTTAGGGTAACCACGAGCACGGGCATTCCTGAGGAAGATAATATCGTCTATAAAGGGCTTAAGATGTTTTCGGAGAGGACGGGAGTTGATATACCCTTTTCCGTTTACATTGAAAAGCATATTCCAGAAGGGTCTGGATTGGGCGGAGGCAGTTCCAATTTGGCTGTAACCCTCAATGCAATTAATGAGCTTCTGGGTGGTCCACTGAGTGAAGAAGAGTTGAAGGACTTGACCGGTCAAATTTCCTCCGATGCTCCTTTCTTTTTAAAAGAGGGCAGTGCTATCGGTAAGGGGAAGGGGGATATACTACAATATGTTAATCTTCCGGAGGTTGAGTTAACTGTAATATACCCGGGTGTGAAGGCGTCAACACGCCGTGTGTATGCGTGTGTAAGGGATGATATGTTGACTGATGAGGTGGAGGCTGATATGATAATAAAGGATATAATAGAGGGGAGTACGGAAAGAATGGGTAATGTGTTGGGTGATATAGCCTGTGAGCTTTATCCAGAGATAGGAGAGGTGAAGAGATTTATAGAATATTTTGGTTATAGGGCTTTTGTTAGCGGAAGCGGTTCTTGTGTTTTTTATATAGGAGAACCCTTGCCTGAAATAAAAAAAGGTGCTAAGTTAAGAAATTGGAGAGTTTTCTCCGTTAGAACGCTGGATGGGGTGTAGCTCAACTGGCAGAGCACCGGACTTTGGATCCGGGGGTTCCTGGTTCGAGTCCAGGCACCCCAGCCATTAAATCCCTAATAGGAGTAACAGGTCATGTACAGGCCCCTAAAACTGTTGACAGGCACAGCCAATGTACCTTTGGCAAAAGAGGTATCAGAATATCTTGGTGTTTCACTTTCCGATATGCTCGTTACCAAGTTCAGCGATGGAGAGGTAAGGGTTCAGATAAATGAATCCATGAGAGGCGGTGATGTATTTGTTATCCAATCCCTTTCCTATCCTGCCAACCAGCATATAATGGAGCTTCTGCTTATAATAGATGCCCTTAAGAGGGCGTCCGCAGGAAGGATAACCGCGGTAATACCCTACTTCGCTTATGCGAGACAGGACAGGAAGGACAGACCCAGGGTACCCATAAGTGCGAGACTTCTGGCTGACATTATAACTGTTGCAGGTGCAAACAGGGTTGTTACAATAGATCTTCACTCTCCTCAGATACAAGGTTTCTTTGATATCCCCGTGGACAATCTTTACGCATTGCCTGTTATATACGATTACATTAATAAGCATCTTGATCTTAGAGATCCCATTGTGGTCTCGCCCGATGCTGGCGGTGTGGAGAGGGCGCGCCAGCTTGCCAATAAGCTGGGTTGCGGTATAGCAATTATTTACAAAAGAAGACCCGAGCCGAATAAGGCGGAAGTTTTTGATGTTGTGGGTGAAGTTGAGGGTAAGGAAGCAATAATAGTGGATGACATAATAGATACAGGGGGAACTGTTGTTGCTGCATCAAATTTACTTTTGAATAAAGGAGCCAAAAGGGTTATAGTCTGTGCTACCCACGGTGTGTTATCTGGACCCGCTGTTGACAGGCTGGTTGACTCTCCCATAGAGAAGGTGATAATAACCAATACTATACCCGTGGGTGAAAAAAGCTTCCATAAGCTTGAGGTTATCTCCGTAGCACCCCTACTTGCGGAGACAATAAAGAGGATACACGAGGAGGATTCGGTCAGTTCTCTCTTCTCCTGAGAAATTCAATAACCTTCTTAAAGAAAGGAGGGTACTCAGCCTCAAATTCCATCCAGTTACCCCTTGAAGGGTGATAGAAGCCCAGTTTAAAGGATAAGAGCATTATGCATCCTTCTTCCAATATGTTTTTTATTTTGGGAAACTGAGAAGGTTTAAAGCCGTATAGTCTGTCTCCTATCACGGGATGCCCGAGATGAGACAGGTGCACCCTTATTTGATGGGTCCTTCCCGTATATATTCTTACCCTAAGAAGTGTGGCATCATTAAACCTTTCTTCAACCCAAAATTCGGTTATAGCCTCCCTCGGTTTGGCGGTATAAATGCTGAACTTTTTCCTTTCCTTTATGTGCCTTCCTATGGGTATATCTATTATCCCGTGATCATCCTTTACCGTTCCCTTTACAACCGCTTTGTAGATTTTAAGGGTCTTTCTGCCTTTGAACTGGTCGGAGAGGGATCTGTGGGCTTTATCGTTCTTTGCAATGACCATCAGACCAGAGGTTTCCTTATCAAGTCTGTGAACTATACCGGGTCTCTCTTTTCCTCCCACCGATGACAGATTTGAAAGTTTTGAAAGCAAAATATTGACAAGGGTTCCTTTCTTATGACCCGGCGAAGGATGTACAACCATATTGCAGGGTTTGAATATTACACCTATGTCCTCATCTTCATAGATTATCCTTACATCCCCCTCCTCCGGTTCAAGCTTAATCTCTTCGGGCGGAGGAATAAGTATCCTTATTCTGTCTCCCTCTTTGACCTTTACCGATGCCTTTTTTACCACCCTATCATTTAAAAAGACTTTACCTTGGCTTATAAGCTTCTGTATAAAATTTCTTGAAAGATCAGGGAATTTCTCCTTTATCTTTGTGTCAAGCCTTCCCTGACCTTTTGAAAAGAAAATCCTCTCTTCCTCGCCCATTTAGGATATAGTTTAAACATTATGAAAATACTCGTTACAGGCGGAGCGGGATACATAGGTTCTCACACGGTAAAGCTTCTTGGTGAGAGGGGGCATGAAATTATCGTATATGACAATTTATCTACGGGCAATGAGTGGGCTGTGTTGTATGGAAAGCTTGTTAAGGCGGATCTTTCTGACAAGGAAACTGTCAGAAAAGTAATAAGGGAATTTAGACCCGATGCGGTAATTCACTTTGCTGCATACATAGTTGTACCCGAAAGTGTAAGAGAACCTCTTAAGTATTACAGGAATAATGTGGTAAATACTCTTAATCTTCTTGAAGCCATGATGGAGGAGGGAATAAGTAACTTTGTTTTTTCTTCATCCGCAGCGGTTTACGGCATACCGGATAAGGTACCGGTTGATGAGGATGCTCCCTTGAATCCCATAAATCCATACGGTGAAACGAAGGCAACGGTTGAGAGGATCTTAAGGGATCTTGACAGGGCAATGGACAATTTCAGATATGTATCACTCAGATACTTTAATGTGGCGGGGGCGGATCCGGAAAAAAGGATAGGTTTTGCCTATCCTAATCCCACCCATCTTATTATAAGGGCGGTAAAAACCGCAATGGGGGAGTATGACACCTTATATATATACGGTACCGACTATCCTACTAAGGACGGTACTTGTA
>JALWWX010000039.1 GCA_027078675.1 Aquificales bacterium
CGGGTGCAGGGAAAAGTACTACACTGTACGCCATGCTTCTCTATGTGAAGGGACCCGAAAAGAACATAATAACCATTGAAGATCCTGTTGAATACCAGATTAAGGGTATAAGTCAGATTCAGGTAAATCCTAAGGTTGGTCTTACCTTCGCCAACGGCTTGAGATCCATACTAAGGCAGGATCCCGATATTATAATGGTGGGAGAAATAAGGGATGCGGAAACAGCGGATATAGCGGTTCATGCAGCGCTAACGGGTCATCTTGTGCTTTCAACACTTCATACCAATGATGCTCCTTCCGCGGTAACAAGACTGGCGGATATGGGTATTGAACCCTTTCTTATAGCTTCTTCCCTGGAAGGTGTAATTGCTCAAAGACTTGTCAGAAGGATATGTGAAGATTGTAAAGAAGCTTACAAGCCTACGGTTACAGAACTGGAAGAGTTAGGGTTAAAGGAAGGTGATTATACCTTTTACAGGGGGAAGGGTTGTGATGCATGTCTTGGCACTGGATATAAAGGTAGGATAGGTATATTTGAGGTTCTTGAAATAGATGATGATCTTAAATCTTTGATTATAAAAACTCAGGATGCGGGGCCTATAAGGAAACTTGCGAGGGAGAAGGGATTTTTTACTATGATGGAAGACGGTATAAGAAAGATTATAAAAGGAATAACAACACCCCAGGAGGTTATAAGTGTTATAAAAGAGGTGTAAGGAATGATCTATACGGGTATAGACAATACAAAAAAAATCAGTATAAGTTACTCCCCTTGGAAAAAAGAATGGGAATTTTCGCGAAGGGAGGGGAGGAAAATATATGTTATACCTTCCCATATTTCCCTTTTAAGGATAGAAAGCACGGATATTAAAAACAAATACAGTTTAAGGAAGTACCTTGACCTTGAGATTAGTGAAAAGTACGGGGATGTTATTTGGGATGTTGAAGTTGATGAAGGAACAATGTACCTTGCCATATTCAGGGGTTTTGACACACCCGAGGATTTCTTTGCCCTTGATCTGGAGATATTTGCCTTAGCCAGGGTATTGAGGGCAAACGGTAAAAAAGACGGTGTTGTTCTTGATATAGGTTCAAGGAAAACAACCTATGTGGAGGTTGCGGAAGGTAGGGTAGTTAATTATAGGGTGGTTTTAAAGGGCGGTGATTATATAGACGGGATTGTTTCAGAATCTTACGGTATAGATAAGGGCGAGGCGGAAGAACTAAAGAAGGAAAAGGGAGTATCGGATGTTAAGGTCAGGGAGGCTGTTGAAGATATACTTAACTCAATAGGTCATAATTTGAAGGGTAAGGAAATACTTTTAAGCGGTGGTGGGAGTCTTTTGAAGGGTATGGATAGCTTATTTGATAAGATTCTTAGAAATGATCACTGTGAACCTCATCTAAATTCCGCCTTCGGAGCTTCCCTTAAGTATGTTTACAAAGATAAATCACCCTCTTTCAGAAAGAGCGGGCTTGAACCTTCGGAGCTTAGGAAAATGGCTTTGGTTTCCGGTATTGCGGGTCTTTTCTTAATTCTGTCTTATACAGCCTCAAACTTTATTGGGGAAAAAATAATTAAGGATATAAAAGCATTAGAAAAAAAGGAATTTAAGGAAGCCTTCCCTAACCTTCCTGCTGTGTCCGTTTACAGTCAGGTTAAGGGTTTGATCTCCGGCAAGGAAAGATTTATGCTTACTAAGAAGATAGAAAAGTTGACGGAAAAACTGAGAAGGGGTGTTGTTATATACAGCATTGAATATGCGGAAGGTAGGCTTATTGTGAGGGGTGAGGCTGATGAAAATACGGTAAGGCTTATGGAACCTAAATCAATAAAGAAAACGCCTAAGGGAAAGGTAGAGTTTGAGATTGAAATCAAATAACAAGCTTTTGTTGGTTATAGGGGGACCAACCGCGGTAGGGAAATCCGAAATCGCATGTTGTGTGGCAAAGGAGATAGGGGGTGAAATAATAAGTGCTGATTCAATGGCTGTTTATAGGTATATGGATATAGGTACTGCAAAATTGAAAGAATGTATGAGGGAAGTAAAGCATTACCTTGTGGATGTTGTTGATCCAGATAAGTACTTTGATGTGAAGATGTTTGAGAAGATGGCTTATGAGGCCTATCAGGAGATAGTTAATAAGGGCAAGGTTCCCATGCTTGTCGGCGGTACATACCTTTATATACAGGTGTTTCTGTACGGACTTGCGGAGACGCCCGAACCCGATTGGAA
>JALWWX010000040.1 GCA_027078675.1 Aquificales bacterium
ATGGGATCACGCTGTAAGAATCTTCTTAAAACGGGTGAATAATACCTTGCCCTTAAATAGTAAAGATTCACTTCGTCATCATGATAAGCTCCTGTATAGCGGAAGGGTTGTTTTATTTTCTCATCCATATATCTTATATTACCGTCGGGCCAGTAATCGTATATGTTTACTATTCTGCCTTCTCCGTCTATGAGTCCTACTGTTGAGCCTTGATGATTTTTAAAGTAGTAATACACCTCAATCTTCCCTTCTCTTTTAAGGATCATTGCTTCAGGTCTGTCAAGCATACCGGGTATGTAGATGTACATTCTTTCCTCTTTTATATTGCCATCCTTATCCTTTATCCTTTCATAAATGAGATTACGGGACATATCATACAGATACTCATACTGATATTCGGATGTTATCTTTTTCCATCTTAGGCCCAGGGGATTGTAGAGGAACAGTATATCCTTGTTTCCGTTCTTTATCCTCTTCAATTTTTGATCGTTGTAGTATTCAAAGTAAAGGGTTGTATTTCCCTTTTTCCATTCTGCGATATTGCCCATTTTATCATGTATGAATTCGTTATCCGTACCGTCCGCTGTAAATAGCAATATTTGGGATGAAGGATCGTAAACAGCGTCCTGGAACAAAGGTATATCTCTGAAGGCATCCTTTTTGATCTCCAAGGATGAGGTGAGTTTATAGCTTGTTACCCGTCCTATACCGTCTCTTGTTACTTCAATGTTTATGTAATCTCCTTCGGATCCTTTAAGTTTAAAGGAAACGGGCAGACCCCTTTTATCATGGGTGTATTCTATAACCGCCTTTCCTATTATTTTCTTCTCAAGAAGACCCCTTTTATTATAGATGTATTCAATCTTACCCAATCCTCCTACGGATATGCTTGATATGTTGCCATCCTTATCATACTCATATACAACCGGTATATCGTTTGGATAAAGAATTGTTTCTATATACCCCTCCTCATTGTATGTGTAAGAAATTGTTATGCCAAGGGATGAATCAGAGAAGGATACGGGCATATTAACCGCATTGTAAAGGATTGTAATATAAGTATTGTTGTTCTCAGCGGATGTTATATTATCATTGTTGTCATAACCGTAGTTATAAATCATACCGTCAGGGTAAGATACATTTTTAAGTCTTCCCTTAGGATCATAGGTGTATTCTATCCTTGATCCGTCGGGTAATTCTTTGTAAATCAAATTCCTTTTATTATCATAGTATTCAACAATCTTGTTACCCAAGGGGTCCACAATACCGTTGTAAAAGCCCGCGATATCCCTCAATACCTTCCATTCCTTTTCAAGGAAATCTACCAAACCTATCAACCTTCCCGCGCTGTTTCTTTTATATCTGTAACATTCATCACTTTCGCATACCTTTATCAGCATGTCCAGACTGTCATAAAAGTGTCTCGTTATTTTGCCCTCCTGATCTATAAATTCAACAGGGAAAAGATGGTTATATCTTATCTTGTATGTAAAGCCTTCTGGATCCTTTATTTGGATGAGTCTTCTAAGTTCGTCATAACTGTAGGTAAATGTATTGCCCTCGGGATCTTTGATTTCAACCACATCTCCCGTTATGTTAAATTTAAAGTTCCATTTTCTTCCACTGGGCAGGGTTACAACCTTGGGGTAACCGAAGTTGTCGTAATCTATTTTTATTGATCTGCCGGAGCTGAAGTTTATGGATACGGGTAAACCCTTCTCATTGTTGGAAAATTCTATGTACCTGCCGTCTGGATATACTATCTTTTCAAGGTTTCCCCTATCATCATAAAACATTTCATAGACAAAACCGTTTCCGTCCCTGTAGGATGTAAGCAGATCCTGTTCATTGAAGGAAAAGTATTCCTGTGAACCATCGGGATATATTATCTTCGTCGGGTTACCCCTTTCGTCATAGAATATGCGCGTCAGATTACCATACGGGTCGTAAATGTGTGTCCTTCTACCATTGATGAAGTCATATCTAACAATTGTACCTTTGGGGTTTATTATTTCGTATGTCCATCCGTTGCCTATGTTTTTGAACATCATCCATGTACCGTCAGGATATTCAACTATGGTGTTGTAGTGATTCTGAGGATCCGGTGTGTAATTCTTTACAGCCCCGTTGGGTAAAACTATGGAAACCAAGTAATATCCTTCACGGGGGTGTAGTTCATAATTGAAAATATATTCGCCTTTCGGGGTTTTCATTTTTACGAGATAGCCGTTATTATCATATTCATATTCAACAACCGTACCGTACGGATCTATTGTTTTTATAAGATAACCGTTGTTATCGTAAAAATACTTGGCTGAAGTTCCGTTGAAAAATATGACCTCGCTTACATAACCCTGATCGTTGTACTTAAACAATATCTCCCTTCCAGAAGAATCAACCATCCTTACCGGTTTAAAGGGTACGGTGTTATCTTTATACTCTAAGCGTATGCTGTTTCCGTTTCTATCCCTTACCTCAATAAGCTTTCCATCGCCATCATAAACCCATACGGAGCCGTCCCTCTTTCTGCGATAGTAAAATCTACCGTTTTCCTCTGAAAGGGTATCGTAGATATCTTCATCTTCTGGTACATATTTTCCCGAATAATCATCCTTACTGAATCTTATTATCCTTCCTGTTGAGGTATATGCATTTACAGCGATGTAACTTACGGGAAATTGTAGCCTTGCACCGTAATACCAGCTCCAGCCTTTGCCGAATATGGATTCGTCCGATGAATCCGCATTATAGGTCCTTTTAAATTTCACATCAAGGCCGAAATGTTGATAACGAAAATCAACATCCGTGATCACAAGATTTAAATTTGCCATGTTGGTTTTTATAAGGGGAAATCCTGTAACTTCCTCGCATCTACCTCCCGGACCCGAGAAGTCATAGGCGGTTAAAGGATTGTCTTCTTTATCACCGAGCTCATTGGCGGGACAGCACGGACACCTACCGCCGTATATGGTTTCTGCTTCACTCACCGTAACCTCTTCCAAGCCTTCCAAGTCCTCAAAGATAACTGCATAACCTGAAAATTCCCTTTTTAATGTTTCCCTGCTCATAAAAAGTATGCTTCTACCTTTGGCAGGGTCCATGTAAGCCACAAGGTTCTCTCTTTTACCTATAACCACTATATAATGACCTTCCTTTAATAGGGCTATAAATGGCTTTTTATTTTTAAGGAAGTTTTCAACCGTACCTTTAACCACCTTTGTCTTTATTCCTCTTCTTTCAAAAAAATTCTTAATTTGTGCAAGACTCATTCCCTTTTCTGAATGGGGCAAAAGTAATATATCAGCCAGGGGTACCTGCAAATTCATTTTTTCAACTACCGCGAGGATTGCAACCTTTCCGCAAGAGGCACTTACGGGACCTATACTCTTACTGTACTGCTGTAACTTAACGGTACGCTTAAGCCAATAGTTCGCGAATTTAAACTGTTCTGGATCCTTTGTCGTGTTTAAAATCTTTGCAAATATATCCCGTGCTTTTTGAAGGTCACCCTTGAGTAAATGTATTAGGGCTATTGATGTTTCCGCATCCTCCGCAATAGTAGAATCCGGATAGGTTTCCATCGCAAGTTTGTAATAGTAAAGGGCTGTATCGTAATCCATTTTTTGTTTAAAGAGCAAGCCTAACCTCAAATAGATGTAAGCGAGCAGTTCCGGATCTTGTGTACTCTTGCGCCCCGTTATTTTGTTTGCTTCTTTAATGAATGCACCCCAGTTTCCCCTTTCAATCATATACTCAAGTCTTCTTATCTCTGGGTGGGGGTGGTTTACAAGACTTCCTGATATCCTTGTTGCAAAGGCTACACAAAATGTCAGGATAAGGGCCCAGAGAACCCTTATCACTTCTCCCTCCTTTCTTATACTTTATCTACAATCATCTATTTTAATCTCAGAAGGTGCTTTTATCAAGCGTGCCTCCTCTATATAAACTACCGTATCTTCCGTTGTAAAGTTTAAATCGTTTGCCTGTATATCTATGCTGTATATGTTAATATCCGACTGATTTGTTGAAATACACGCGCTCAGGTTTTCTAAGTCTTCCGCTCTCCCCAATCCCGATGGACCTATCATAAAGGCGAAGGCATTGTCATAGGTTTTATCTAATTGTATATATCCCATAACATTAATTTCTCTCACCCAGATGGGATTTCCCTGATAATCAATCATCATGTAGTAGGGACGGTAGAAATAGACGGGCGGATTTCCTGAATACGAATATGCATAACTACCTGAAGCTAAGAATCCCGTTCCATCTATTTCAATAAGGGAGTTTGCCCTGAAATGCTGATAACCTTTATGATAAGCCTTGCTCCAAATAACATTGCCGTCCCTGTCTATGCTCAATATAAGTAAACCGTTGCCCGTGCCTATTATGTTTACATAACCTCTTATAATAACGGAGCCGTCATTCCTTAACTTAATCCCGTAGGCTGAATTGTCTTTTGTGGTGCTGTAAGATTTTTGCCATAGAATATTTCCACCTTTGTCAATCTTAATTACGAATATATCATAGGAATTTGTAGGGGGGGAGTACATATGCCCCCCTATAAGAATGCTCGTGTTATCGTACTCAACTATAAAATTAGGAGAAATATGAGGGGAATTATACGGACTTTTGTATACCTTACTCCACAAAGGTTCTCCCTTTTGATCCGCTTTAATAAGAATGAGGTCGTATCCGTACTTCCCTATTATGTAAATATACCCGTCATCTGTTACAGTCACAGCTCCAAGCTCTATAAAGTTATACCCTGAGCCAGTTTTAATTTTAAAAGCCCTTTGCCACTCCATTAATCCGTTTTTATCTATTTTTGCAATAAAATATGCATGTTTTTTGCGTGAATGATCAAGATGGCGACCAGTTATGAAAAATGAATCCTTAAGGTAAACAACATCTATTTTTGATAGTCCATCTGCATAAAATTGACTCGTCCACATTAGCTTGCCGTATTTATTAAATTTGGCTATGAAAAACATGGGCCTTCTCCTATCTTCAGGCAGATAGATATCATCTGTGCCCGCTATAACTATCCCTTCGTCCGGAGTCGTTTCTAAGAATTTCAGCTGAGTGTTGGATCTGACCTTTATCAATTTGTGCCAGTTCCTCGGATATGTATTTACCTCAATATATTTAGAAACGGTGTGTTTTCTGTCCGATACCTCAATTTTTGCGGTATAACTGCCTATTTCATTGTATGTGTATTCCCTTCTTATGTCGCCCGTGCATTCTCCTACCGATATATCCACGGTGCCGTCACCGTCTGCATCTATGGTACATATCAATTTGTCATTATCAGGATCTGTAGCTCTTATTTCAAAGGTAACCTTTAAGGGAATAAACCCCTCTTGGGGTGTAACTGTCAATTTTTCAATGGAAGGCGGTCTGTTAACGGGTAAAGTTGTAACTTCTATATTTACGGTTTTAGTTGCACTTTTTGAATTAAGTGTTACAACAAACTTAGCCTTATATAAACCCTCGCTGTTGTATGTATATGTGTAGTTACCTTCTTCCGTACACTTGTCTTCAAACTCATACCTGTCGTTGCCGAGCGGATCAATTTTACATATTGCCTTTGAATTATCGGGTAACTTTAACTTCCACGAAAAGGTAACCTTAAGCGGAGCTGTACCCTTTTCTGGGTCCGCCTTAAAGTAAATTATTTCAATATCGGTATCTTCCTCTCCTCTGTCTCCTGAGCATCCTGTAAGAAAGAAAATAACGGTTATAAGGAATATAAACCTGATCCACCCTCCGCCCCTTTCCATTTCCAGAACCTCCCTCTTAAAAAAATTTTATTATTATATAGAGGGGGTTAGAAATGAAAATAATACTCCTAAGTCTTTTAATATCAGCGCTTTTATTTATGTCCTGTTCTGGCAGACAGGGAAGTAAAAGTTACGGTAATAGCGATAGTAAAAAGGATGTATTTTCATCGGAGATGATTTTTGAATACGATCACAGGGATAGGCTTAAATCCATAAATTCTGATATTGTATATACCTACGATAAGAACGGTAATATATTGGGTGTAACTAAAAAGTAAATCACTTTATACTTATTTCCCTTAAAATAAAACCAGATTCTTTAACAAGTTTCTTCAGTGTTTTTTCATCTACCTCATACCCTTCTTTTAATCTTATCCATACCCTTCCCTCATTTAAGCTTATCTTTACCTCTTCAACACCTCTTAGGCTTTTTAGCTTCTTTTCAAGTCCGTAGGCACAGAAGGCACATGCTAATCCGTCAACCTTCATTACAATTTCCGCTGAAAGGGTTAATCCCAAGCCCGTTAATATAATTATGAGAATGCTTCTCATCATTAACCTCCTAAAAATGTATTTCCACCGAAATAGCGCTTCTTTCTTCAACATCTTCGCTTTTTACGGGTATCTGCATGCCTCCTTTTATTGCTACATTTCTGTAAGTGAAAAAGAAAGCGGGTGATAAAAAGTAAGCATTGTAACCACCTTTGGATTCGTAATTCAGTTCCGTTAAAAGAACAAGATCGGGCTTCAAATACTCGGTAAGCCACGGTCTTATACCTACAGCTCCGTCTATATAGAGTTTATCTCCGCTTCTAATATCGGCGAAAAAGTACCATCTTCTTGATTCATGACCCACCGCTGTTCCTACAATACCGTAAGTAATGTTTTTTTCAACTGAGTGGGTTACACCGACTATGACAGAGAGGGCATCAATTCTTCCAGGTGCATATCTTTTCCAAAACCTGAACTTCACCCTTCCTCCGTAGCTTTGAAACCCCTTAATACCGTTAAAAGCCCTCAAGGTGAGAGATATATCTTCCGTTAGTCCATAAAGTATTTCCGTTGCAACTCCTTCTTCCTTTTCATTCCTTTCATATTCCGTTTCTATGCCTATTCCACCTTTAAATATAGTACCCGGACCTATACCGAAGATAGGTTCATGGGCTACGGAAAAATGTATGTAAATAAATAGTAATATCAGAATGTACCTTTTCATATACCGAGCCACCTCATAAGGGGTACGGATAGGTAGGCGAAGAAAAAACCTACCGAGAATATAAAAAGGGATATCCAAAAGGTGAATTTGGAAAATCTGCCTGCCACTTCACAGTTTCCTTCGTAAGCGGGACATGTCTTATTCTTTCTCGGTCTGTATATAAGGAATCCTGAGATAAATAGCAGTATGCCGGCAACAAGGAATATAAAAAACTTATAGCGCGATAGGGTTATAAGAAAAGGGAAAGAGGAAACTAAGGATGCTACCGCAGCACCGCCGGCAAAGGTTGCTATTGCCACTGGCATGGCGCAACAGAGAAGGGTCCCCGTGGATGTAAAAAGGGCAAGAAGGCTAACTATGTCCTTTTTAATATTCTTCATATCATATATAAAAAATATAAAACTTCCGTTTAGTGAGAAGGTATGCTGGTATAGTGGTTGAAAAACCTTTACCGATATCGGATAATGGTATATTACCTATGGATGTGATAAGTAATATTATAAAGAAGAATAATACAAAGATTATACTGGTCGTGCTTGACGGGTTGGGGGGATTACCCGTAAAGGACGGAAAAACAGAGCTTGAGTTGGCACACACACCTAATCTTGATAATCTTGCCAAGTCTTCCGCCCTCGGTTTGCACATTCCCGTTGA
>JALWWX010000041.1 GCA_027078675.1 Aquificales bacterium
AAGTTGAGAAGGAAAGACACTACCTTATCTGTCCTGTTCACGGGAAGTATGACAGGGATTACGTAGCTTCAATAAATTTGGGGAAGAGGTATCTAAAACTCCCTGCCCTTGAGGTGGGGAGTAGTCCGGAGACCGTTCCCTCTGGAGGTATCTCTTCCCCTATCCCTATGCTCATAGAACTCACCACGCTTTTTGCATACCTGAAGCTGGTGGAGTGCACATTTCTTTACTCCTTAATTTCCAAACGGGAAATGGAAATATATGACACTACAGTCAAACGATGTTAACTATTGTCAGCAAAGAAGGAACGGTGGTAAAGGAAGCTGTTGAGTTTTTCTTTGATATTTGTTTCCTCTCTGAAAATTTATGTAGCCTATGCGGTAAAAGATTCAAACCTATCCTTCAGGGGTATATATGTGATGAATGCATAAGAAATCTTAGAAAGGCGGATGTTCCCGTTAAACCCATAAAGTATGTTAAACACTACAGAATTTACGGAAGGTACGGAGAAGGTTGGGGTGAGATAATAAGGCTTTTTAAATTCAAAAGGGTTATGCCCTTGGCGGATATAATAGCGCGTAAAATAAAATACGACTTTGAAGAGTATCTTGATTTTGTAAAGCCGGAGGTAATAACCTTCGTGCCTGTTCATCTTTTAAGATACTGGGCAAGGGGAATGGATCATAATGAGGAAATTTTAAAAAGGACGGGTGTTGAATTTGAAGATTTGCTTGTAAGGGTTAGATGGCGAAAGCCTTTGGTATTTTTTGATAAGAAAAAGAGAAGGGAGATTATCAGAAATTCTTTTTCCCTCAGGAAAAATCCCGATTGCGCAAGAATCCTCATATTTGATGATGTTATAACGACGGGAGCAACCGCGAGGACCGTATCGGAGCTTTTATATTCAGCGGGAGTTAAGGAAATATACTGGTATTTTGTCGCAGGTTAAAAGGGATAGAACCTGAAGCCTATACCCCCGTTGAGATCAAGGGTTGTTGAAGGAATAAGATTCATTACCGGGGCTATCTCAAGGAATATATCAAGGGGAAGTCTTCTAAATATAAAGTTTATACCCAGAGGTATCCTTATCCCGAAGACCGCCCTTTTTTCCGCTTTTAGCCTTGCACCTATACCGTAATGAAGTACAAAAGAACCTTCCCTTATATTCAGGTCTTTTAAAAGTCTTCTTTCATGCAGTAGAAAATCACCGTAAACATGAAGATAGCCACCAAGGGACCAGGCAAGACCTCCTGCTATACCTACATCTCTATTAACCCAATATTTGAGGCTTATACCTGTGGGTTCTCCGAGTATAATTCCGACTCCGAACTTCTTGGGTGCGGTGAAGGACAGGGTGATGGCTACAAGGCTAAGAAAGATTAACTTTTTCATGAAGAAATATTTTACACAGTTACAAGGTGATCCACGGATCAGTTTGGAATATAATTTATATTTAGAGATGGGTAAAAAATACTTTATAAAGACTTTCGGTTGTCAGATGAATTTTAACGATTCGGAGAGAATTAGAGGAATATTGAAGAGTATGGGATATGAACCTACCGATAATTGGATGGAGGCGGATCTTATTCTTCTTAATACATGTACCGTAAGGGAGAAACCTGATCATAAGGTACTCTCTCACCTTGGTGAATATAAGAAAATAAAGGAAAAAAATCCCAATGCAATAATAGGTGTGGCTGGTTGTCTTGCTCAGAGGGCTGGATGGGAACTTGTTCAAAAGGCTCCCGTTATTGATTTGATGTTTTCAAGCTTTAATATGCACCATCTTCCTGAGCTTATAAATCAGGCTCAGGCGGGATATAAGGCTATAGCTCTCCTGGATGAACCGCCCGAGGATGAGGATAAACTTTGGGAGTACGATACTGTAAGGGACAATAAGTACTGCGCCTATGTTACCGTTATGAAGGGTTGTGACAAGAATTGCACCTACTGTGTTGTTCCTAAGACCAGAGGAAAGGAAAGATCAAGGAGTCTTGAAAGCATACTTGATGAGGTTAAGAGACTTGTTGATGACGGTGTAAAGGAGATACACCTTTTGGGTCAAAATGTTACCGCTTGGGGTAAGGACTTTGAAAAACCCCTTAGGTTTTCCGATCTGCTGTACGAGGTTTCAAAAATAGACGGGGTTAAGAGGATAAGGTTCACAACAGGGCATCCTTCCGATTTTACCGACGATATCATTGAAGCGATGGCGGAAATACCTCAAGTTTGTAATGCCCTTCACCTTCCCTTTCAGGCAGGCTCTGACAGGATACTTAAATTGATGGACAGGGGCTATACTAAGGAGGAGTATATTGAAAAGATAGAAAAGATAAAGGATAGAATTAAGGATATAGCCCTTTCTACCGATATCATTGTAGGATTCCCTACCGAGACGGAGGATGATTTCCTTCATACACTTGATGTGGTTGAAAGGGTTAAATTTGAACAGATATTCTCATTTAAGTTTTCCCCGAGACCGGGTACACCCGCATACGATATGGAGGGCCAGGTTCCCGATGAGGTTAAGAGGGATAGGATGGAAAGGTTATTGAACCTACAAAAGAAGATAATGGGAGAGATTTGTAAAAGGTATGAAGGCACGGTACAGGAAGTACTCCTTGAGGATACGGAAAATGGAAATAAATTAATAGGTAGATCCACTACCAATAAGTGGGTTAGTGTTGAAGGAGGAAAGGAGTTGCTTGGAAAAATAGTAAAGGTGAAGATAGAGAAATCTTCACCTTACAATATGAGCGGTGAAGTTGTGGAGGTGATGGCATGATTGAAATGGTAGTTCACGGAATAACTTTAGATCCAGTATCTCAAATGCCCATAGTAATCCTCAAAGCGAGGGAAAACGAGGAGATTATACTCCCTATATGGATAGGTGCCTTTGAGGCGAACGGTATAGCCCTTAAACTTCAAGAGGTAACGCCCCCGAGACCCCTTACTTATGAGCTTTTAACAAACATAATTAAAGAAATGGGCGGGGAGGTAGAGAAGGTAGTCATCAACGATCTGAAGGAAAGTACATACTATGCGGAAATTCATATAAGACACGGCGAAAAGCTTCATGTTATTGATGCAAGGCCAAGTGATGCCATCAACATAGCCTTGAGATTTGATGCACCCATATTTGTTTCCGAAGAGACACTGGAAAAATCAAAGGTACCCGCACCGGAAGAAGACATAGAGAAAGAAAAGCTAAGAGAATGGCTTGAAAGCATTAAGCCCGAAGACTTTGAAATGGGTAAAAGTTAAAAACACTTATTGCAGTAGCTTTCTATTGGACACTCTTCGCATCGGGGTCTGAGGGGGGTGCATATCCTCTGTCCAAAGGATACAAGAAGGCGGTTTATCTTTCTCCAATATTTCTTAGGCAGGACTTCCATAAGAGCCTCTTCCGTCTCTTCGGGTGTTTTTGTTTTTACAAGGCACCATCTATTTACAATCCTGTGAACATGGGTGTCAACACATATATAGTCTTTGCCGTATCCGTCCGATAAAACAAGGGTTGCAACCTTTCTTCCCACACCTTTTAGCTTCAGAAGGTCTTCTATATTATCCGGTACTTTCCCGCCGTACTTTTCCTCAAGTTCTTTTCCGAGTTCCTTAAGATACCTTGCCTTGTTTCTATAAAAGCCTACAGGATACAAAAGCTCTTCCAGATCCTTTAAAGGTATATCAACAAGATCCGCAGGTGTTTTTATCCTTTTAAAAAGCCTTTTTACAACCTCTATCGTTGTTTCATCCCTCGTTCTTGTTGAAATCAAGGCGCTTACGAGTACTTTGAAGGGTTCCTTAGTCCTTTCCGCTATAAGTGTGACGACGGGAGCATTGTTCCTTTTATATTCCTCTTCAAGTATGCTTATTACCCTGTCAATGTCCTTCCTTTTCACGGTATAATAAGGCTAACATAACATAGACTTTGTAAGGAAGTTTGAAAAATATTGCAAAGTTTTGATATAATATCCCTCTACTTTCGTTGACGCTATAAATTAGCGGGAGCAGAGAAATGATTTACAGGCAGACTTATTTGAATGTTACGGATAATTCAGGTGCTAAAAAGGTGCAGGTGATAGGAATACCGAAAACGGGTAAGCGTACCGCCTCTTTGGGTGATGTTGTCACGGTTACCGTTAAAGATGCCCTTCCCAACGGGGCTGCGAAGAAGGGCAAGATATACAGGGCGGTTGTTGTAAGAACAAGGAAGGAGGTCAGGAGACCCGACGGAAGTTATATAAAGTTTGATGACAATGCTGCGGTACTTCTAAACCAGTACGGAGAGCCACTCGGCACGAGGGTTCTCGGGCCTATAGCGAGGGAAGTAAGGCTCAAAGGGTTTACCAAAATAGCCTCGCTGGCACCGGAGGTAGTTTAATGGCTGCTAAGATAAAAAAAGGTGATACGGTTATTGTAGTTAGGGGTAAAGAGGCCATTAAGGGTAAAAGGGGAGAGGTTATAAAGGTTTTAAGGGAAAAAAACAGGGTAATAGTCAAAGATGTGAATATCGTCAAGAAGCACCTGAGACCCATTGAAGGAGTCAGGGAAGGCGGTATTGTTGAAATGGAGGCACCTATACACATAAGCAATGTTATGCTTATATGTCCCAAGTGCGACAAGCCTACAAAGGTTGGTTTCAGAATAGTAGAAGAGAAGGATGTTGTGAGGAAATACAGGTATTGTAAAAAATGCGGTGAGAATATAGATCTTGTTTCTGAGAAAAGAAAAAAGGGAGTTAAGGCATGACTACAGCAACTAAGTATGTTCCGAGGCTTTATACCAAGTACAAGGAAGAGGTGGTTCCCAAACTTATCAGAAGGTTCGGCTATACAAATCCTATGGAGGTTCCCAAGCTTGTCAAGATCGTTGTAAACATGGGGGTGGGTGAGGCGGTTCAAGATATAAGGTACCTTGATAGGGCTAAAGAGGATCTTATGCTCATAACAGGTCAGGCGCCAGTGATAAGAAGGGCGAGGAAGTCAGAGGCGGGTTTTAAGCTCAGAAAAGGTATGCCCGTGGGACTGAAGGTAACACTGAGAAAGGAAAGGATGTGGGAATTTTTGGATAAACTTATATCCGTTGCACTTCCGAGGGTTAAAGACTTTAAGGGATTAAACCCCAGATCCTTTGACGGCAGGGGTAACTACTCTTTCGGTATTTCCGAACAGATTATCTTTCCCGAAATAGATTACGATAAGGTTGATGCTATAAGGGGTATGGACATTTCAATCCATACAACCGCGGAAACGGATGAGGAGGCTTTGTGGCTGTTGTCCCTTTTGGGATTACCTATTAGGGCTTATTAACGGAGGTAGCCATGGCGAGGAAGTGTAAATATGTAAAGGACGTACTTCATTTCCCCAAGTATAAGGTAAGGCAAAAGAATAGGTGTCCCATATGTGGGAGACCAAGGGGATTTATAAGATACTTTAATATGTGCAGACTTTGTTTCAGGGAGCATGCCCTAAGGGGAGAACTTGCGGGAGTTAAAAAGTCAAGCTGGTGATGGAGGTTTGAGATGGATCCTATTGCGGATATGTTCTCCGCCATGAAAAACGCTATTATGAGAAAGAAAGATTATGTGGATGTGCCGTCCTCAAAACAGAAGGAGGTTATACTTGATCTACTTAAAAGGGAAGGTTACATAAGGGATTGGGAGAGGATAGACAATGAGGAAACGAGGAAGGGCACTCAGTATAAGTTGAGAATATACTTTAAATATCTTGACAGTAAAAAGGAGACAAATCCCATAACAAACATAGTGAGGGTTTCTAAACCGGGCAGGAGGATATACAGACCCTATAAAAAGATACCCTATGTTAAAAGGGGTCTCGGTATAGCTATAGTATCCACCGATGCGGGTATAGTAACTGATCATGAAGCAAGAAGGATGAAAAAGGGTGGTGAAATTATTGCCTTTGTATGGTAGGAGGAGTCTGATATGTCAAGGATAGGGAAAAGACCTATACCCATACCGGAAAAGGTTAGCGTTAATATTGACGGCAACAGGGTTACCGTAAAGGGTCCTAAGGGTGAACTCACTTTGGATGTTCACCCGGATATAAAGGTAAAAATGGAAGAAAATCAAATTAAACTTGAAAGACCCTCAGATAATTCGTTTCACAAAGCTATACACGGCACTATGGCTGCCCTTATAAGGAATATGATTAAAGGTGTAACCGAAGGGTACACGGTTGTACTTGAGCTTGTGGGATTGGGATATAGGGCTTCCGTGAAGGGAAAAAATCTTGAGCTTAATCTTGGTTACTCACATCCCATTATTTATCCCATACCTGAAGATGTAAAGATTGAGGTTAAGGAGAATAAGATATATGTTTCTGGTATAGATAAGCAGAGGGTGGGGCAGGTTGCTGCGGAGATAAGGAGCTTCAGAAAACCCAATCCTTACAAGGGAACGGGAATAAGGTATGAAGGAGAACAGCTTAAGCTTAAAGCTGGAAAGACGGCAGGTAAGAAGTAATGGAGGTACAGCATGGCTAAGTTGACGAGGCATGAAAGAAGGATAAGAAGACATAAAAGGATCAGGAAAAAAATATTTGGTACTCCAGAAAGACCAAGATTGTGTGTGTATAGAAGTCTTAATCACTTTTATGCCCAGATAATAGACGATACAAAAGGGCATACCCTTGTCAGTGCTTCAACCCTTGATCCTGAATACAGGGAAATGACGGGAAAAAGAGGTGGTAAATCAATAGAAGCTGCTCAAAAAGTAGCGGAGCTTATAGCAAAGAGAGCTTTGGAGAAGGGTATTAAAAAGGTTGTCTTTGACAGGGCAGGTTTTCTTTATCATGGTAAGATAAAGGCCTTTGCTGATAAATGTAGGGAGTGCGGTCTTGAATTTTAACGGAACGGAGGAATATAGATGGGCGGAAAGGATATAGGGAAACTTATAGAAAAAAGGAGAAGGGAATTTCCGGTCAACGTGGATGAGCTTCAACTTGAAGAAAGGCTTATATTTGCCAAAAGGACCGCAAGGGTAACTAAGGGCGGAAGAAGATTCTCTTTCAGCGCTTTGGTGGTTGTAGGAGACAGAAGAGGATTTGTGGGTTTTGGTCTCGGTAAAGCTAAGGAAGTACCCCTTGCGATAGCAAAGGCGATAGAGGATGCAAAAAAGAAGATTATAAGGGTTCCCATCGTGGAAGGTACAATACCCCATGATGTGATAGGTCATTTTGGACCTACAAAGGTCATAATGTTGCCTGCAAGAAGGGGAACGGGTGTTACCGCTGGAGGTGCTGCAAAGCCCATCTTTGAACTGGCTGGCTATACTGATATCCTCACCAAGATAATAGGCAGTACAAATCCCCATAATGTGGTTAGGGCTGTCTTTGATGGTTTGTTACAGCTCAGAACCCTTGAAGAGGTTGCAAGGATAAGGGGAATTGATGTGGAAGAGCTTAGGAAAAGATATAACTTATATGCCAATGTGAGGTTGTAGTCATGGCTAAGAAGTTAAAAGTTACCCTGGTAAGAGGACTTGCAGGAAAAAGAAAGAAACATAAAGAGGCTGTATATAGCCTCGGGCTTAAAAAGGTAGGTCAGAGCAGGATACTTGAAGATAATCCTATGGTGAGAGGTAACATAAGGAAAGTTAGTTATCTAATAAAGGTGGAGGAAGTGGAAGATGAAACTTCATGAGCTTGCTCCCAATCCAGGTGCCACCAAGGAGAGGAAAAGGGTAGGTAGGGGTATAGGTTCAGGACACGGGAAAACCTGCGGTAGGGGGCATAAGGGACAGAAGAGTAGATCAGGAGATAGGAAATTGCCCCCAGGTTTTGAAGGTGGTCAAACTCCCCTATATATGCGTGTTCCCAAGAGGGGATTCAGGAGTATAAGGAAGATAGAATATCAGGTGGTTAATGTGGGTAGTATCAACAAATTATTTGAAGAGGGAGAGGAGGTGACTCCGGAAACCCTTGCGGAGAAGGGTTTGTGTAAAAAAGGTGATTATATAAAGATACTCGGTGATGGTAACCTTGAAAAGAAGCTTACATTTAAAGCTCATGCTTTTTCAAAGTCCGCCATTGAAAAAATTGAAAAGGCAGGAGGATCATACGAGGTCCTGAAGTGACAGAATACTTACGGACTCTCTTTAAAACGGAAGACTTTAGAAGACGATTCATATTTACCCTTTTTATGTTTGCCATATACAGGCTGGGCAGTCATATACCCATGCCCGGCATAGATACAGCGGCACTTGAGGATTTTTTCCGCAGATTTGAAGGAACCCTTTTCAGCCTCTATGACATATTCTCAGGCGGTAACATAGGTAGAATGACTGTCTTTGCCCTTGGTGTTATGCCCTATATTTCCGCTTCCATAATGATGCAACTCCTTACGGTGGCGGTACCGGAACTCCAAAGACTTGCCAAAGAAGAAGGAGACTATGGTAGATACAAAATAAATCAATACACGAGATACCTGACCGTTTTTGTAGCATTTGTCCAATCCTTTGGAATTTCCCTATGGTTGCAAAACCAGGTATCTCCTGCGGGTATTCCCGTTGTTCCAAATAGGGGATTAGGATTTATTTTTATCGCGGTAACTACACTCGTTGCGGGTACCATGTTCCTTGTCTGGATAGGGGAGAGGATATCCGAAAAAGGTATAGGCAACGGCATGTCGTTGCTTATATTTGCGGGTATAGTTGCCCAGTTTCCCAATACCGCCGTGCAAGTCACGGAAATGTTCAGACAGGGTGAGCTTACACCCTTTGATATAGTTGGTACTCTTATCACTATAATTGTTGTCATTGTTGGGATAGTTTATATTCAAGAAGCGGAGAGGAGAATACCCATTCAATATCCGAGAAGGCAAGTAGGAAGACAGGAGTTTACAGGTGGTTCAACTTATCTGCCCATTAAGATAAATCCTGCGGGGGTTATTCCTATAATATTTGCCCAGGCTTTACTCTTGATCCCTTCAAGTATTCTTGCTTTTATAGAAAATCCCATTGCCCAAGTTATAAGCGATTCCTTCAACCCCACATCTCTTCTTTATAACTTCATGTATGTTGTGTTTATTATATTCTTTACGTATTTCTATACCGCTGTAATAATAAATCCCGTTGATGTGGCTGATAACCTCAGAAAAGCGGGTGGATTCATACCCGGTGTAAGACCAGGTCAGGACACACAAAAGTTCCTTGAGAATGTTATAAACAGGCTTGTTTTTGTGGGAGCTATATTCCTCTGTGTGGTTGCGATAGTACCCCTTTTCATAAGTATATGGCTGAGGGTTCCCCTGTACTTCGGTGGTACCACCGCCCTTATAGTTGTCGGTGTAGCCCTTGATACTCTTAGACAGCTTGAGGCTCAGATGACCACAATGAAGTACAAGGGTTACACCATAAGGAGGAGAAGATGAATATAATCCTCATGGGTCCTCCCGGTGCGGGTAAGGGAACACAGGCCAAGATACTTGTTGAAGAGTATGGCTTAAAGCATATATCAACGGGGGATATATTAAGGGAGGCTGTTAAGAAGGGTACACCTTTGGGTATCAAGGCAAAGGAGTACATGGACAAGGGTGAACTTGTACCTGACGATGTAATGGTCGGTTTAATAAGGGAAGTACTGCCGAAGGATAACTTTATACTTGACGGATTCCCCCGCACATTACCGCAGGCGGAAGCCCTTGAGAGAATGTTAAAGGAGGAGGGTATAAAGATTGACGCTGTTATATTCTTTGATGTGGATGATGATGTAATCGTTGAAAGGCTGAGCGGTAGGAGAAGTTGTCCTTCTTGCGGTGCTGTTTATCATATAAAATACAATCCTCCCCGTAATGATGAAATATGTGACAGATGCGGTACTAAACTTGTGCAGAGGGACGATGACAGGGAAGAGGTCGTAAGGAAGAGGTTAGAGGTTTACAGGAAACAGACGGAACCCCTTATAAATTATTACAGAGAGAAGGGTATATTGAGGGTTGTTGACGGCACAAAGTCCGTTGAAGATGTAAAGAGGGAGATATTCTCTATTTTGGGAAATGGTTGAGCTGTATTCCTTCAAAGAGATAGAGAAGATAAGAAGGGCATGCATGATAGTTATGGAGGTGCTTATGGCTGTTGCGGAACATGTTAAACCAGGTGCAACGGGTCATGACCTTGATATGATAGCGAGGGAAGAAGTTAAAAAGAGAGGAGGAAAACCCGCCTTTTTGAATTATAAACCTCCCTTCAGTAAGAAGAGTTTCCCGGCAGCATTGTGTGTTTCTGTTAACGAGGAGGTTGTTCATGGATTGCCAAAAAAGGATATGCCCTTTAAAGAAGGTGATTTGGTAAGTTTGGATTTTGGTGTTATAATAGATGGTTACGCTGGAGATGCGGCTATAACCGTTCCTGTAGGTAAAATAGGGAAGGAAGAAGAGAAATTAATGAAGGCTACTAAGGAGGCTTTGAACAGGGCTGTAGAGCAGTGTGTGGCGGGTAAGTGGATGAGCGATATTGTAGAGGCAATACATTCTACCGCGGAGGAGTACGGTGTATTTCCCGTAAGGAATTACGGGGGTCATGGTATAGGTAAGAAGGTTCATCAAGAGCCTTTTGTACCCAATAATAGGAAAGATATGGGGAAGACTAACTTAAAGCTTAGGCAAGGACTTGTAATAGCCATTGAACCTATGTTTGCCTTGGGTACTGAAGACACTACTACTGCATCGGATGGGTGGACGGTTATTACAGCGGACGGAAGTAAGTCCGCCCATTTTGAACATACAGTTGCGGTTACCAAAAAGGGTCCCATGGTATTGACGGAGATCTAAGATGGGTAAGAAGAAGAAACAGGATCAGTCAAAGGAAAAGGGTATAGTTGTGGAAGGAACAGTGGTTGAAGCTTTACCTAATGCCATGTTCAGGGTTCAGATAGAGGGCGGGCATGAAGTACTGGCTCATGTTTCCGGTAAAATGAGGATACATTTTATAAGGATTTTGCCTGGAGATAAGGTTAAGGTGGAGCTTTCCCCTTATGATTTAACAAGGGGAAGAATAATATACAGGCTTTAGGAGGTTTATCATGAAGGTCAGGCCATCCGTGAAGAGGATGTGTAATAAGTGCAGGATAATAAAGAGGAAGGGAAAGGTTATGGTTATTTGCGAAAATCCCAAGCATAAACAAAGGCAAGGTTGAGGAGGTTTAAGTATGGCGAGGATAGCGGGTGTAGATCTTCCTGATAATAAGAAGCTTGAAGTTGCACTTACATATATTTACGGTATAGGTTGGACGCGCGCAAAGGAGATATGTGAAAAAACGGGGATACCTTGTACAAAAAGGGTGGGTGAGCTTACCGCTGAGGAACTTAATATAATAAGAAAATTTATAGATGCTAATTACAAGGTGGAGGGTGACCTAAGAAGGGAGGTTCAGCTAAATATAAAGAAACTTAAAGATATGGGTTGTTATAGGGGTATGAGACATGCGAAGGGTTTGCCAGTTAGGGGGCAACAAACAAGGACTAACGCCCGTACTCGTAAAGGAAAAAGAAGGAGGTAGATGATGGCGAAAAAGAAAGGTCAGAAATCAAAAAAGGCTAAAAGGACCGTGACAAAGGGTATAGTTCATATACTCAGCACTTTTAATAACACAATTGTAAACATAACGGATCCTCAAGGAAACACTCTCGTGTGGGAAAGTGGAGGTACGGTGGGATTTAAAGGGACAAGGAAAAGCACACCTTACGCAGCTCAGCTTGCTGCCCAGAAGGCTGCAAAGAGGGCAATAAATGAATACGGGATGCAAGAGGCGGAGGTTTGGATAAAGGGACCCGGTGCAGGAAGGGAATCTGCTTTAAGGGCAATACAGGCTGCTGGTATAAAAATAAAGGTTATCAGGGATGTGACTCCTATACCTCACAACGGTTGCAGACCGCCCGCAAGAAGGAGGGTGTGATCAAATGGGAAGATACATAGGTCCATGGTCAAAGATTGATAGAAGGTTTGGTGTCGTTGTTTCAGGCAGGAAGAGTGCTGCAAAGATATTAGCCAGAAGGAATTATCCGCCTGGCCAACACGGAAGGATAAAGGGCAGGAGAAGGAAGATAACCGAGTACGGTCTCCGCTTGATGGAGAAACAGAAGCTAAAGTTTCTATACGGAGGTTTGAGGGAAAAGCAATTCAGGAGGTACTTTGAGGAGGCTCAAGAGGCAAAGGGTGATACAAAAGAAGTACTTCTTCAGCTTCTTGAAAGAAGGCTTGACAACGTTGTTTACAGGTTGGGGTTTGCGGTAACAAGGAGGCAGGCGAGACAACTTGTAGCTCACGGTCATGTGCTTGTTAATGGCCAAAGGGTTAAGATACCTTCCTACAGGGTTGAGCCAGGTGATATTATTGAGATAAGGGAAAAATCCAGGGACATACCTTTTATCAAAGAGAATCTTGAGAATATTGATCCAAGAAGCATACCTTCATGGTTAGAACTTGACAAAGAAAACTTTAGAGGGAAAGTTCTTGATCTTCCCAAGGATATCAAGCTTGAAATACCTGTTAACATACAGTACATTATTGAGTTCTATTCAAGAGTATAACGGAGGTTTTAACAATGTTGAATGAGTTTATTTATCCCCAAAAGATTTATTGGGAAGATAAAAGGGATGACTACGGTAGATTTGTAGTTGAACCCCTTGAAAGGGGATTCGGTACAACTGTAGGCAATGCCCTGAGAAGGGTGCTTCTTTCTTCAATAAGCGGTACAGCAATAACCGCTGTGAAGATATATGGTGTTTATCACGAGTTTTCCACCATAGAGGGTGTAAGGGAAGATGTTATAGAGATAATAGCCAATCTTAAGAAGATAAGGTTTAATCTTACGGGCGATTCAAATGTTGAGATCCTTTATCTTAAAAAGAAGGGTGAGGGGGAAGTGAAGGCGGAGGATATTAACCTACCCCCTAATGTTACTATGGTAAACAAGGATGTGACCATAGCACATATAACGAATCCTGAAGTTGAATTGAATATGGAGATAAGGGTTGAAAAGGGAAGGGGATATGTTCCCGTTGAAGAGATGGAAACCATAGGGGAAACGGGATGGATACTCGTTGATGCGGATTTTTCACCTGTAAGGTTGGTTTCCTTTAAGGTTGAACAGACGAGGGTAGGGGAAAAGACGGATTATGAAAAACTGATAATGGAGGTAAAAACAGACGGTTCAAAGACACCAAATGATGCGGTCAAAGAGGCTGTTGAAATACTTCTTAAACACTTTTCAATGCTTGAGAATATATCTTACGAAGTTCCTGTTATTGAGGAGCCTGTTCCCGTTGATGAGCTTTCAGAAAAGCTTACCCTTTCCATTGAGGAGCTTGACATTTCTCAAAGGGCATTAAATTCCTTAAGGAGGATAGGCATAAATACCATAGGGGATCTCGTTCAGCTTACGGAGGATGAACTCAAAAGCACAAAGAATATAGGTAGAAAAGCTCTGGCGGAGATCAAGGAAGCCTTAAAGGAAATGGGACTGAGCTTGGGCATGAACATTGAGATGAGGAGGTAATATTAATGAGACACAAGGTTAAAAGAAAAAGTTTTGGAAGGAAGGCTGAGCAGAGGAAAGCCCTTTTCAGATCCCTTGCGAGATCCCTTATACTTGAAGAGAGGATAGAAACATCCTTAGCTAAGGCTAAGGAACTCAGAAGCTTTGTTGAAAAGCTCGTTACCCTCGGTAAGAAAGGGGATCTGTCCGCAAGGAGAAGGGCGCTGGAGTTGTTACCCGACAGAAAGGTTATAAAGAAGCTTTTTGAAGATATAGCACCCCGTTTTGAGGGAAGGAATGGAGGTTATACAAGGATAATAAAGTTGCCTAACAGAAGGAAAGGAGATAACACGGAACAGGCTATAATTGAATTTGTTGAGTAATGGTAGTAAAAATAATAAACATAATTTTTGAAGTATATATGATCTTTATAATTATCTACGCTGTTGGATCTTGGTTTCCCCAATTAAGGGAGTACAGGTTTTATCAACTTATAGAAAAGGTTGTTGAACCACCCCTTTCCCTTTTGAGGAAATTCATACCACCGATAGGAGGTATTGATATAACTCCCGCCATCCTTATTTTTATTCTTTACGCGGTCCAGAGATTGCTTATTTCCAGACTCTAAGGTATTAGGATGATATGGGGCGGTGCTATAAATGTTCCGAACGCCCTGTCCCTGATGAGATTTCTTTTTGCTCCACTTGTTCCTCTTTTAGCATGGAATAGCATCTATTTATCCTTTTATCTTTTTACCTTTCTTGCAGTTACCGATGCACTTGACGGTATAGTTGCAAGAATATACAACAGGATAACTTACATAGGTAAACTTCTTGATCCGTTGGCTGATAAAACGCTTATGTTCTCGGGGCTTTTTACCGTAACCTTTATCACGGTCAATAAAGTTGATGATTTACTTTTCTTTACCGTTTTATTAAGGGATATTTCCCTCGTAATAGGTAGTATTGTTTTAATCCCCAGAGGATTCAGGCCAGAACCTGCCCTGTGGGGTAAGCTTGCAACCCTATTTCAGGTTATTGTAGTCATTCATGCATTTCTTATAAACCTCGGTATAAATATACCCTATCTTTTTATTACCTTCTGGCTTGCCCTTGTATTTACCGTTATATCGTGGATCTATTATATAATTAAGGGTATTGAGTTCATACTCGGCGAAATAAAGACATGAAGGGGGTCTCGGGAAAAAAATGGATCCTATTAAGTGAAAGCATAAAGCCCCCTTCCCATCTTATTGAAAAATTCGGTTATATTGTGGCTCAGCTTCTCGCCAACAGAAATTTTGTAAAGCATGCGGATCTTATTTTTGACGTTAAACTTAAAAACCTTATCCCCTATGATAGGATACCCAACATAGATGTTGCTACCGAAAGGATAAAGGAAGCTGTAAGAAGGAGGGAAAGGATAGTAATATACGGAGACTATGATGTTGACGGCATAACTTCAACAGCAATACTCTATGACTTTTTAAGAAGGTTGGGAGCGAGGGTGGTACCTGTTGTACCCTCAAGAAATATGGGATACGGTCTTAACAGGAAGGTTTCTGAACTTATATCAAAGTATGCGGACCTGCTCATAACCGTTGATAACGGTACATCCGCTGTCAGCGAAATAAACAGTATGGACATTGATGTTATAGTGGTTGATCACCATAATCCGCAGGGTATTCTACCTGATGCTGTTGTAGTTAATCCTAAGATAGGGGAAAATGTGCCTAAGGAATTAAAGGAAATATCTTCCTCCGCCCTTTCCTTTTATATAGTTGCTTCCCTGAGGAATGAACTTGGTATTGATATGGATATAAGAAGCTACATTGATCTCGTTGCCTTGGGAACGGTTGCGGATGTTATGCCCCTTAATTACCTTAATCGTATTTTCGTTGTTAAGGGCTTAGAGTTTTTTAATAAAATCCTTGAGGGATATGAGGGTAAGGCGGGTATAAAGGCTCTGTTGGAGGTCAGCAACCTTGAAAGGGTTTCTTTCAGGGATATCAGCTTTCAGCTAGCACCCCGCATAAATTCCGCGGGCAGAATAGGAGATCCCCGTTTATCCCTTCATCTCCTTCTGGAGGAAAAACCCGACAGAGCTTTATACTATGCCAGAAAACTTGAGATGCTCAACATATACCGAAGAAGGTTGTCTGAAAATATTCTCAAGGAAGCGTCCGCTATGACGGACGGAAAGGAGAATTTTATATGTGTTGGTTCGGAGAGGTGGCATCCGGGTGTATTGGGAATTGTGGCAGGCAGACTTACATCCCAGTTTGCTAAACCTTCGGGTGTTTTCGCCTTCAAAAGTAATAAGGCGGTGGGTTCTGTCAGATCCGTTGAAGGTGTGGACATATACTCCGTAATATCCGAGATAAAGGATATGTTTTTAAAATGGGGAGGTCACAGCACAGCAGTTGGTGTTACCTTGCCCGCGGAAAGGTTTTCGGAGTTTAAGGAGTATGTGGATAGAAGGCTAAAGGATAAGGAGAGGGTGCTTGGTGTACTTGAGATAGATATGAGGCTTGACTTCCGCCTTCTAAATAAAGAACATTCGGATATGATCAAATGCCTTCAACCTTTCGGTGAGGGCAACACGGTCCCCACCTTTATGACGAGCTTAGAAGGTATAAGGGTTGAAAGGATCTCAAAGACCAGGTTGAGATTTTTGCCCGATGATATAGAGATGAGATGTTTTGATAATAGAATTATGAATGCTGTGGAGGGAGGAGCGAAATATATTGTATATGCCTATGACGGGGATTCTTTTGAACTTATTGACGCTTCTTCGGGATGAAAGGCAAAAATCATGAACTTATTAATGTTATTTTATTGCCCCCCGCTTTATTGATTGTTCCCGAGAAATATATAATTCCCTTTGGGGTAGGATACCTCTTTGGTACTTTCTTTCTGTCCCCTGACATTGATCTTAGCTATTCAAGGGTTTCCAAAAGGTGGGGACCCTTGAGGGTGATATGGCTTCCCTTCCAGTTTATATTCAAACACAGGGGAATTTCCCATTTTCCCCTTATAGGTACATTCTTGAGAGTCGGCTATCTCGCCCTTATCGGTCTATCGGTCTTTTACATCCTTTCAAGTCTCGGTATGGACATAACGGTTAAAGAGGAAACCTTGTTGAGAAACGGACTCACCATTTTAACGGGTATAGCTGTGGCTGATCTTATACATATAGTAAGCGATTCCATAACCACCCGATTAAAAAGGCTATTTTACTGAACTTTACTCCTAAGAATATCTTCTACCTCTTCCGACGCCTTTATGGGATCGGGATTAACGATGAATCGCGCTCCGAGATAATCTTCAAGGTCCCTCGTTAAAAGCCTTAAGAAGGCAGGTGCACCTGTTACAGGAGGTGGCGGATTTACATAGACATTAACACCCATGGCAACACCAAGCAAGCCGTCTATAAGGGCATCATTGTTGTAATATTCGGGCGCGCATGCAACAACAGGAAGCTTTGAGGGATCAACACCTTTATACTGAGAAAGGGCTATTATAAGGAGGATCATCCTTCCCGTATCCAAGCATGATCCGAAGTTAAGGACTGGTGGTATATTTAGCATCTTACATACAGTTTTAAGCCCTTCCCCCGCGTATTTTTCTATGGCTTCAAGATTGGTAAACCCTTCTATCTGGGCCATGCTTGAAGCACAGCCTGCTATAAGAACAAGTATGTCCCTTTTGAGTAACTCTTTCAGGAATTCGTAGGTAAATGCACCGTGACCGTTTCTCATGGTCACACAGCTTACCAAACCCACAACCCCCTTTATAAGCCCCTTTTCTATTACATCAAACAAGGGATCGGGGGTGCCTCCGAGGGCTGACAATATACTTTCAATACCGAAGCCCGCAATATATTCTGTTTTCTTATCCGGTACATACCTTGGATAGGGTGTTCTTTTCCTTTGTTTAAAGGCTTCTATAGCGCTCAATATTATGTACTTCGCCTGTTCCTCAACATTGGCGGGGTCATAGTTAAGATTTTTATCCGCCTTAACTTCTCTCAATCTTACAACGGAGGAAACTGGTATCAATTTTGTATGTAGCTTAAGCTTATTTACAAGATTATTTAAACCAGGTGCGGAACAGTTTTTGTCAAGCACAAAAACATCAACAACTCCCGTACCCGCAACAAATTCTTGGGAAAGCCAGTTGCCCACCTGCCCATCTATATATTTAGAGGTTTCCGGTCTTTGGATAAGCTCCTGTCCTGTACATAGACTTCCGTAAACCTTGATACCTTTAGCACCGCTCTTCTTAGCAAGCTCCTGGAAACTTTCTTCCTTTGCAAGCTTTGCAACAACACTGCCAGTCCACGGTACATGGCCGTGAACCACTATATTCACATAGTCGGGATCAAGGACACCAAGATCCGAGAAACCCTTATTAGGTGAAGGTGAACCGAAGATAATGTCCCTTATTATGGATGACACTATGTTTGCTGTAAATCCCGCTGATATTCCGAGCCTTAGGGCGGTGAGGGATAGATCAAGGAAGTCCGTATCTATGTTGGGCATTATCTTTGCACTTGCCTCATGTGATTCCTTTAAGAAACCGCCCGGCATTATACCGAGCCTGTTCCACAGCTCAACCCTGCTTTTAGGAGCCAGTGACTTTACTATATCAAGAGGCTCATCCGTATCTTTCATAAATTCCCTATCAAGAAAATCATATAGATTTTTTAATACCTTCCTTTCATTGTCCTCATCAAAATCAATACCTACGGTTTCCACAAACCATTTAAGTTTGTCTTTATCTTTTACCGTAAAGGGAGATTTACCCTCCGCCATAGCCTTAAGTGTTTTAAGTGTGTATTTAAAATCATGGGTGTATGCGGAGCCACCGTTTATAACGAGTCTGAGGAGATTTCTTGCGGATATACCGTCCGCATCTATACCGCACCTTCCGAGGGGAGCCCTTCTCCTTATCCTGCACGGTCCGTCTGGACAAAGGGTACAGCATATACCTTGTTCACCGAATCTGCAGTAGTTCTTTTGTCTGTCCAGCCTCTCTACATAGGTGTTTTTGTAACCTATGTTCAACAAGAACTGATGCATTTCCTCATTGGACTCATGCAAAATACCGCAAGAAGAACAATCTCTCATCATATTAATACCCTCCTTGTTTGTTTAATAGCAACAAGCGTGCCACTAAAAGTTTCTGCTTTTATCAATAACTTAAAAAAGTGAAGGGTTACAGTATTGTAGGGCGGTAAACAATTTTGTATTTTGTGATATCCTATCCTTAAGGGTGTAAAAATTAAAAGGAGGTTCTTAAAATGGCTGTGTTTGTAATGCTGACAAAGTTGACGGATGAGGGCATGAAAACATTGAGGAATAAGCCCGAAAGGATAAAGGAAGTGGACGAAGAAGTTATGAATAAGTACGGTGTTAAGATACTTGCTCAGTATGCGGTTATGGGTCCCTACGACTTTGTTAATATAATTGAAGCTCCGGATAATGATACGGTGGTAAAAATGGCTGTTGATCTTGCTTCACGGGGTACGATAGTTCCCTTAACAATGCCCGCTATAGAGATAGATAGGTTGATAGAAGATCTGAAAAGTATTTAATTTAATAAGTATGCTAAGAAAGGCTAAGGTAGGTGATGCTAAGTATATATACGAATTGATAAACGAATATGCAAAGGAGAACCTGCTTCTACCGAGAAGTCTGAGTTCAATTTATGAAACAATAAGAGACTTTTGGGTATGGGAAGAGGAGGGTAAGGTTGTAGGGTGCGGAGCGCTCCATGTGGTTTGGGAGGATCTTGCGGAGATAAAGAGTCTTGCTATACATAGGGAATTTCGGGGTAAAGGTATAGGAGGTAAGATTATTGAAGTATGTATAAAAGAGGCAAAATCCCTTGGTATAAAGAGGATTTTTGCCCTTACCTATATAAAGGAGTATTTTGAAAGATACGGATTTGAGGAGATTCCCAAAGAGATACTGCCTCATAAGGTATGGGGGGAATGTATTTCGTGTGTTAAGTTTCCCAATTGCGATGAGACTGCTGTTTTGCTTGACTTGAGTAAGGAGGTTGGAGACAATGGCATTTCTTATAGATCTTCTTCGGGAAGGAATAAAGGATACCGAGATTATTGATATATCTGAAAAGGTTTTGGAGGGAGGAAGGATAAGTGTTGAAGAAGCTTTAAAGCTTTATAAGTTTGCGGATCTCACCCTTTTGGGGTTTCTTGCGGAGGAGTTAAACAGAAGGAAGAACGGTAACAAAGCCTATTTTATTACAAATATACAGATCAACCCCACTAATGTGTGCATTTATCAGTGCGATTTTTGTGCCTTTGGCGTAAAGCCTTCCGATAGCAAGGCTTACGAGATGTCTGTTGAAGAAATCCTTACAAGGATACATAACGCTTATCAAAAAGGTGCAAGGGAAGTTCACATTGTCGGAGGTATACCCGCCCATTGGGATTACGATAAATATGTGTCTTTGATAAAAAAGATTAAGGAAACATTCCCCGACATCATAATAAAGGCTTGGACCGCTGTGGAAATACATCACATGGCTAAGATATCCGGTAAATCTTACAGGGATATACTTTCAGAATTGAAGGAGGCGGGACTTTCTGCCTTACCTGGCGGGGGTGCGGAGGTTTTCTCCGAGAGGGTAAGGAACCTTATATCTCCTTCCAAGGCGGACGGCAAAGCTTACATAGAAATTCACAAAACAGCTCACCTTCTGGGCATTCCCACGAACACCACCATGCTGTACGGTCATGTTGAAACGGTTGAGGAACGGATAAGGCACATGGAGGAGATAAGAAAACTGCAGGATGAAACGGGAGGTTTTCAAGTTTTCATACCCCTTGCCTATTGGCCCGAAGGGACGAGGCTCGGGGGCAAGAGAACATCTGCGGTTGATGATCTCAAAACCATAGCTTTGGCACGCATATTTCTTGATAACTTTAAAAATATAAAGGCTTATTGGATTACGCTCGGGGAAAGATTAACGCAGGTCGCATTAAACTACGGTGCCAACGATATAGACGGTACCATAGAGGAAGAAAGGGTTGTGCATTCCGCGGGAACGGATGCGGAAAAGGGACATTCAAAGGAAAAACTTATAGAGATCATAAGAAAGGCGGGCAAGATACCGGTGGAGAGGGATACATTCTATAATGAGGTAAGGATTTATGCATAAAAAGAATAAGGAGTTAGCTAACATTTTTGAGAGGATGGCGGACATATTGGAATTCTTGGGTGACAATCCCTATCGTATAAATACCTACAGAAGGGTTGCCAATGTTATATCGGAGATGGGTGAGGATGTGGAGGAAGCCTTTTACTCGGGAAAACTTCAAAAGATATCCGGTATAGGTGCATCTTCATTGCTTAAGATAGAGGAGTTTTTGAAAACCGGAAAGATAAAGAAATTCGAGGATTTAAGGAAAAAAGTACCGGAAGATCTACTTGATCTTATGGAGGTTCCGGGTATAGGTCCAAAGACTTTAAGGATTGCGTATGACAAGCTTGGTGTCAGATCAAAGGAAGATTTTATAAAGGTTTTGAAGGACGGAAGGCTGGCAAGACTGAAAGGCTTCGGAGAAAAGAAGGTAAAGAACATATTGAGAGGTCTTGAAATATGGGAGAAGAGTAAGGAGAGGATATTCATAATTGAGGCTTATTCAATAGCGGAGGACATCGTTGAATACATGAAAGATCTTGATGTTATAAGGGATATATCCATAGCGGGCAGTTTACGGAGGATGAAGGAAACCATAGGTGATATTGATATACTTGTTTCAGCAGAAAAGGGTAACTGGTACAAGATACACGATCATTTTGTTAAATATCCCGAGGTTCATGATGTACTCCTTAAAGGAGAGACTAAGTCAAGCATAATATTGGACAACGGGAGGCAGGTGGATCTAAGGACAGTTGAGCCTTACCAGTGGGGATCCGCCCTTCAGTATTTTACCGGTTCAAAGGAGCATAATGTCCACTTAAGGGATATAGCTAAAAATATGGGCTACAAGATAAGCGAGTACGGTATATTTAAGGCGGATACGGAGGAGAGGGTGGGAGGAGCAACGGAGGATGAAATATATTCAACCCTCGGTATGCAGACACCTCCCCCAGAGATCAGGGAGGATTGGGGAGAGATAGAATTGGCAATGGAACATAAAATACCAGAACTTGTTTCAATTGAAGATATAAAGGGTGACTTTCACATGCACACCAACTGGAGTGACGGTCTCAATACCCTTGAGGAGATGGTGGAAGAGTGTATAAGGTTGGGCTATCAGTATATGGTGGTGGGAGATCATTCCCAATCTTCTCGTGTTGCGAACGGTTTGGATCCCAAAAGGTACAGAGAGCAATGGAAGGTTATAGATAAACTGAGGGAAAGGTACGAAAAGGAAGGGTTTTATATACTGAAGGGGTGTGAGGTTGATATATTGCCCGACGGAAGCCTTGATCTTCCTAATGATCTTCTTGAGGAGTTTGATTTCGTAGTTGCCTCCGTCCACAGTAGATTATCTGAAGATAACACCTACAGGATACTTAAGGCGATGGAAAATCCCTATGTTAACCTTATAGGTCACCCTACGGGAAAGGCTTACGGTCAAAGGGAAGGTTATCCCCTTGATATGGATAAGGTGATTGATATGGCAAAGGAAACGGGAACAGCCCTTGAGATAAACACCTTCAGGGCTGATATTTCTCCGGAATATATAAGGAAATGTGTTGAAAAGGGTGTTATGATGGCAGTGGTAACCGATGCCCATGCTGTTACCCATCTGAAATATATAAAAGTAGGGGTCGGTCTTGCAAGGCGGGGTTTTGCGGTACCTCAATATATTTTGAATACTTATGACATAGAAGGTGTGAGGGATTTTGTAAAAAGGAAGAGGTATGCTTTAAAATAGACAAAGCTTTGCATACAAGGAAAAAACTTTATAATTTTAAGAATAATGACATATATAGAGAAGATAGTAGTTGAGGGGTTCAAGTCCTACGGAAAAGACAGACTTGAAATTCCCTTGGGGAAGGGATTTGTGGCTGTAGTTGGGCCTAACGGTGCAGGTAAATCAAACATAGGTGATGCCATATCCTTCGCCCTTGGCATAACTACAACAAAGAATTTGAGGGCAAAAAATCTTTCATACCTTATATTTTCACGAAACGGAGAGAGGGCGGAACATGCCTATGTTGAAATTCATCTCAAAAATGATGGATCTTTTCCTTTGGAGGAAGAGGATGTTATCATCTCAAGAAGAGTCCTGAGGGACGGAAGAAGCATATTCAAAATCAACGGTGTTAATGTAAGGGAAAAGGATCTTAAAAAGTTTCTTGCAAAGGCTCATATATATGAGGATGGTTATAACGTTGTTATGCAGGGAACCATAACCCAGCTTACGGGTATGTCTTCCTTAGGCAGAAGACGGATTATTGAGGATATAGCTGGTATAAGTGAGTATGAGGAGAAAAAGAAAAAGGCTCTTGAGGATCTGGGGGAGATAGAGGCAAAGATAAGTGAACTGAAGCTTCTTATAGAGGAGATAAAAATCCAGTTGGAAAGATTGAAGGAGGATATGGAAAAGGCAAAAAAATACAAGGAGATCAGGGAAAGAAAGAGGGAGGTGGAGATAAGGATTCATCTTAAAAAGGCATGGAATGCTAAGAGGGATTTTGAAAATCTAAAGAGAAAACTTGAAGAGCTTAATAAAATTGTGTCCAGAATAGGGGAAGAGATAGCGGACAAAGAAAGGTTACTCAACGAAAAGGAAGTAAAACTTTCTGAAATAAACAACAAATTACTTCCCTATATGGAAAAGCAGGGTAAGATAACCTCGGACATTCAGCATATTGATAGCATGATATCTTCCAAGTTAGGAGAGATTGAAAAGTACGAGAAGGATATTGAAAAATTTGAGGAGAAAAAGGTATCCATTGAAAAGGAAATAAGCGAAATTGATAAATCTTTGGAGGATCTTAAAGTTACGATATCGGAGGAGGAAAAGAAACTTGAGGAATTGAGATCCTTATTTGAGGAAAAGGATAGTGAACTTCAGAGGTTGAACAGGGAACTTCAGGTGTCGGTGGAAGAAGCGAGGAAGGTTGAAGAAAAGGAAAGGCAGTTGTTGGAAATTATCCAAAGGAAAAGGAAAAAGCTTAGGGAAATAGAAGAGAAAATGGAAAAGATTAAGGCAAGAAGGGAAAAGGCTGTATGGGAAATGGAAAACATAAAGGAAAATATGGCAAAAATGAAGGGAAGGTTAGGGGAGATATCCTTGGAAAAGGAGAGGTACGAAAAGATCATTGAAGCGGAAACAAAAAATCTTTCTTCCCTTCAAAAGAGGGTGGAGTTCCTGGAATCCGAAATAGGAAGGATAAGGGCAGAAATTGAAGATATTATGAAGAAGAAGATAGGTCTTGAATCAAAGATAGCCCTTTCACAGGAGAGCAGGATTAACTTTGAAGGAATAGAGGGAGTTTACGGATATGCGGGAGATCTTATTGAACTTGTTGATGATGCATACCTTACCGCAATTGAGGTGGCGGGGGGCGGAAGGCTCAAGTATATAGTGGTTGAGTCAGAGGAAGTTGCAAGAAGATGTATAGAATTTTTAAAGGAGAACCGTCTTGGGAGGGCATCCTTTATACCTCTTAATAAAATAAGGACAATGCCACTGCCTCCATACCCCCGTCAAAGAGGATATCTGGACTTTGCTGTTAATCTTGTTAGATATGAACACAGATTTGAACCAGCAATAAGATTTGTTTTCGGTGATACACTTGTTGTTGAAAGCTTTGATGTTGCCCAGCTTATAGGTATAGGCAATTACAGGATGGTTACCCTTGAAGGCGAGTTATTTGAAAAAACTGGTGTTATAACGGGGGGCTTTTATGAAAACAGGGGTGATTTGGGTGTAAGGGTTTATGAAGAAAAGTTGCAGAGGTTAACAGAAAATGAAGAGCTTCTTAGAAGAAGGGAAGCGGATATTTTTAATCAACTGAAAAATGCGAGGGATGAACTTATTACGAAGGAAAGTATGATAAGGGTGACAAATAAAAAGCTTGAGGCGCTTGATAAGGAATATGGGGAGATTACCGCAAACATCAAGGAGGGAGAGGAGAGATTGAAAAAGGGAGAGGAATATTTAAAAGTGCTTGAGGAGGAGATGAAGGGATTTGAAGAGGAATACAGAAGGATAAGGGATGAATTGGCTTATGATGAGGAGAAGCTTAACAATCTCAGACTCAAAAGGGAGGATATAACATCTTACTTTATTTCATCGGGTATTGAAGGTGTAAGAAAAGAGGTTGAAAGGATAAGAAAAAGACTTGATGATAAAAAGGAGGAGGTATCAGGTCTAAAATTCAAATATGAACATTTAAAGGAAAAGAAGCAGAATCTTTTAAAGGAGCTTGAGGGTGTAAAGGTAAGCATAGAAGAAGCGAAAAGATCAATAGCTGAAAATGAGGAAACCATTAAGGAATTAAAAGAACACAGAAAAAAT
>JALWWX010000042.1 GCA_027078675.1 Aquificales bacterium
AAGCAAAAAAGATATTCTTTACAACCCTGAGGGAAGCGACAAAAAGGGAAGCTTATGAAGCCCATGTAACCTACGGAACTAATAACGAGTTCGGCTTTGACTATTTGAGAGACAATATGGCTTTTTCAAAAAATGAGATAGTACAGGTAAAAGGACATAACTTTGCTATAGTTGACGAGGTTGACAGTATACTTATAGATGAGGCAAGAACACCCCTTATAATATCAGGACCCGCAAATATAGATAACACGGTTTACTATGTGGCGGATAAGATAGTCAGAAAGTTAAAAAAGGATGAACACTTTACCATAGATGAGAAAAACAGGACCGTTGTTTTAACGGAAAAAGGCATAGGAAGGATTGAAAGGGATCTCGGTATAAGCAACCTCTATGATCCAAAATATGTTGAACTTCTTCATGCCATAATCCAATCAATAAAAGCACACCACCTATTTAAGAGAGATGTTCACTACATAGTGAGGAACGGAGAAGTACTCATAGTTGATGAATTCACGGGAAGGGTTTTGCCCGGTAGAAGATGGAGCGAAGGTCTTCATCAAGCCATAGAGGTTAAAGAGGGTGTCAAGATACAGCAGGAAAATCAAACCCTCGCATCCATAACCTTCCAAAACTACTTCAAGCTTTATAAAAAGCTTGCAGGTATGACGGGTACCGCGGAAACGGAAGCCCTTGAATTTAAAGAAATATACGGGCTTGATGTTGTTGTTATACCAACCCATAAACCTATGATAAGAAAGGATCATCCAGATCTTGTTTTTAAGACAAAAAAGGAAAAGTGGGATGCGGTTGTTGAACTTATAAAGAAGGAACATGAGAAGGGAAGACCAATACTCGTTGGTACGGTATCCATAGAGGATTCTGAACATCTTTCAAAGCTACTAAAAAAACATAAAATTCCGCACAATGTCCTTAACGCAAAACATCACGAAAGGGAAGCGGAAATAATAGCGCAAGCAGGCAGAAAGGGAGCGGTTACCATAGCAACCAATATGGCGGGAAGGGGAACAGACATATTACTGGGAGGAAACCCAGAATATCTTGCAAAGGAAATATTAAAACAGAAGGGTAAAAAGCCAGAGCAGACCACGGAGTACGACTGGAAACAGGCACTACAAGAGGCATATAAAATAACGGAGAAGGAAAAGGAAGAGGTTAAAAAGGTAGGCGGGTTGCTCGTTATAGGTACGGAAAGACACGAATCAAGAAGAATTGACAATCAGCTAAGGGGAAGGGCAGGAAGGCAAGGAGATCCTGGGGAAAGCAGATTTATTCTTTCCTTGGAAGACGATCTTTTAAGAATATTCGGAGGGGACAGGGTAAAGAAGATGATGGAAATGCTGAAAATACCTGAAGGTGAACCTATTGAGAGTAGGATAGTTACAAAGGCTATAGAAAATGCACAAAAGAGAGTTGAAGCCCAAAACTTCCAAACGAGGAAGAGACTCCTTGAATACGACAATGTTATGAGTGATCAAAGGCAGGTGGTATATAGCCTTAGAAGGGATATACTTGAAGGCGAAAACCTCAAAGAGGATATACTTGAATTTATAAGGGATATTATAGAAAAGCAGGTATATACAACTCTTACCGAAGAGGAACCAGAGCTATGGGAAACGGAACCGTTGAAGAACTTTCTCAAAGAGTTAACTGGTAAAGATATAGAGATACCGAAGGTAAGGGACAAGGCGGAGTTGGTAGAAAAGCTTTACGAAAAGGTTAAAGAAATATACGAGGAGAAGGAAAAATCACTTTCAAACCCTGAACTAATGAGGGAAGTAGAGAGGATAACCCTTCTTAACATACTTGACTTCTTCTGGAGGGAACATCTCCACGACCTTGATAGATTAAGGGAAGGAATATATCTCAGAGGATATGCCCAGAAGGATCCCCTTGTTGAATATAAAAAGGAAGCATTTCAGATGTTTGAAAACATGATGGACAATATAAAGTTGTCAACCATCAGCACACTACTTAAGACAGATATCAAGAGCTTTGAAGAGATTAAACAAGAATACGAACATGAAATAGAAGAACATAACAAACTAATGGAGCAGGCGGTATTCTCCGGAGTTGAAGGAAAAGCAGATCCTCCTGCAGGTAAAAAAGGTCCGAGAAAGAAGACACTTAAGGAACGCCTTAAGGCTAAGAAAAAGAAATAGTTTCAAAGCCCAGCTTTTTAAGTATTCTCTCTAAACTCTTCCTTCT
>JALWWX010000043.1 GCA_027078675.1 Aquificales bacterium
AATGATCCAGCATCACATCGCCAATGACAGCAACCGACTTTGCACCCCACTGCTTCCGGAGTTGCTGGAATCGCTCCCATTCGATTCCATCCATTCGATTTGCCTTTGTCGTTGAACCTCTTTTTTGCGCAAAATGCGTAGATTGCTTTTCGTAAAGGCAGTTTCGGAAACAAAGCCCGACAAACAATGGCACAACAACGAACGATGATGGCGTTTTGTGTGCTGGCGTTTCTCAGTATCGCAAGCGCTCAGCCTCTGTCAAATCACCTGGAGCGATTTGATCGATTAATGGATCGCGGAAAAATTCAGGCAGCCAAGCAGCTCATTGACTCTCTGCTGCCCCTTCACCCGAATTCCTATCCACTGCTGTGGCGGGCTGCCCGTGCCTGGATTGTCTATGGGGAAACGCTCCCAACGGAAGAGCAACAGGAGCGGGCTTATAACCAGGCAAAGCGTTATGCAGATCAGGCAATCTGGCACAATCCGAAGGGAATGGAAGGATACATCTATCGGGCAGCAGCAAATGGCAAAATTGCCCTTTTTCGGGGTGTTTTTTCTGTCAGCGGTGTCGTTGCAGCCGTACGGGACGATGCAGAAAAAGCAATTGCTTTAAATAACAGCTCCCCCTTTATGCTGGCGCTTGCCCATTACATTCTGGGGCGAACACATTTGAAGTTAGCCGAAAAACCAAAACTCCTGCGCCTCCCCCTGGGTCTGGGATGGGGAAATATCGATGACGCTTTATCCCATCTCCGAATGGCTGTGCAACTGGACAGCACGTACATTCGATTTCGCCTCGATTACGCCCGCGCCCTTTTGGAAGATGATCAAGAAGAAGCAGCGCGCAGACAGTTACAACGCATTCTCCAGCTCCCCAGCCGAATGCCTGAAGATCCCAGCTACAAACGCGAAGCCCGGCAATTGCTGCAAGAGCTGGAATGATACTCTACCGGCACCCAGAACTGGGAACAACTGCAGTTGCGGCGAATTGGCAGTAACACGTTTCTATCTTTCCTGCGTAAGAAATCTGATTTCTGATGCTTCAGCGGGCAAATAGTGCTCTATCTGTTCTCTGCTTATTCACCCGTGGTTTTTGGCATTTTGACATTGCGGAAGACTAAAGGAGTGTCCGAGTATGAATGGGAAAAGCGGTTGAACTCTGCTGAAATAAGAATTCTCAGGATGTGGGGGGTGCGCTTCCATCGCTGTTCTCCTAAAAAAGTGCTGGATGTCTTCATTCAGCCGCCTATCAACTGTTCGCCCCGAAATTTGGATATTTGTATTTTCCTAAGACGTTGGTCTTCGTTGTTGTACAGTCAGGGGATCCTTAAATGAAATCGCTGGAACAATTGGAGCAAGAACTGTCGCAGCTTGGGTTGAAGCACCTGGGAGAGATTTTTTACAATCTGACCCCGGCAGAACTGTATGAGCACGCTGTACAGATGGAAGAAGGGTTGCTGTCAGCAGATGGTGCACTGGTCGTAGACACCACCCCTTTGACTGGGCGCTCTGCGAAGGATAAGTTTATTGTCGAAGAGCCTTCCAGCAAAGACAAAGTATGGTGGGGAGATGTCAATCGACCTTTCCCGCAAGACAAATTCAACAAACTCAAGGAAAAAGTGTTTGCTTATTTGCAGGGACAATCGGTATACGTACAGGATTGCTATGCCGGCGCCGATCCCCAGTATCGCTTAGGGGTTCGGGTAATTACCCAGTATGCGTGGCATAACCTGTTTGCGTACAATATGTTCATCAACCTGGAACCGGCAGAAACGGAGGCTTTTGAGCCAGAGTTTACGGTGATTCACGTTCCGGACTTCAAGGCGAATCCATCAGTGGATGGAACACGGTCAGAGGTGTTTATCATTCTGGACTTTGGGCAACGGTTAATTCTGATTGGCGGTACGCACTACGGCGGCGAAATTAAAAAATCCATTTTTACCGTGATGAACTATCTGCTTCCTTTGCAAAATGTTTTTTCAATGCACTGCTCTGCTAATGTAGGACAGGCAGGTGATGTCGCTCTCTTCTTTGGACTTTCAGGTACCGGTAAAACCACGCTTTCAACTGATCCGGAACGCCCTCTAATCGGGGATGATGAACACGGCTGGAGTGAAAACGGTGTATTCAACATCGAAGGTGGCTGCTACGCCAAGGTCATCAATCTCTCACCGGATGCAGAGCCGATCATTTACAGGATGACAAAAACGTTCGGTACGA
>JALWWX010000044.1 GCA_027078675.1 Aquificales bacterium
TACAAAGGTGACATTGTTGGAGCTGTTGTTAGAACAAAGGAAAATACCGCACCCGTATTTGTATCCGTGGGTCACAGGATATCTTTAAAAACATCCATAGACCTTGTTCTTAAAACTTCCATTTATAGAATACCAGAACCCACGAGATTAGCCCACAATCTGCTTCAGAAGGTAAGAAGGGGTTATATAAAATGAATCCTTCAATTGAGGAAAGGGCAAGAAAAATAAAGATGTTTCTTTTGGATGTGGACGGTGTTATGACAGACGGATCCCTCTTTTACACAAAGGAAGGGGAAGAGATAAAGGTGTTCAATGTTAAGGACGGACTTGGTATAAAACTGCTTCGTAAAGCGGGTATAGAGGTGGGCGTTATATCAGCAAGGAACTCTCATCCCTTACACAAAAGGCTGAAGGATCTGGGAATAGAAAGGGTTTATACGGGTAATGAAAAGAAGATAGAAGCCCTTGAGGACATATTAAAAGAAAATTCCCTAAAATATGAGGAGATAGCCTATATGGGAGATGACTATGTTGATATACCCGTTATGAAAAGGGTAGGTTTTCCCATAGCGGTTGCGGATGCGGTGGAAGAGGTTAAAAACATAGCTGTATATACGACAAGAAGCGAAGGTGGAAAGGGAGCTGTAAGGGAAGCGGTTGAGTTTATATTAAAATTAAGGGGGGACTTTGAGGATTTGATTAAAGAGTTTATAAAATGATGTTATTTGTTTTTAATCTGATAATACTTTTTATAGTGGCAATTATAAGCACCGCTGTCAACAACCTCAGTATAGAAAATCTTAAGGGTGAAGAGCATATTAATGAAGCTGTCAATATTGAGATAAAAGTATTCGGAAAGGGAGGAATGGAATGGACGGTAAAGGGAGACAGCCTTAACATAGAGGAACCCGTGGTTTACTTTGGTAAGCCGTCTTTAACCCTTGACGGTTACACTATAAATGCGGACTTTGCGGAAGTTGATAGGGTAAAGAAAACAGGAAGGGTAGAAGGTAACATAAAAATAATAGGGGAGAACTTCAGAGCGGAAACGGATGAGATGTTTCTTGATATGAACAGAAATATACTCAAAGGTGACGGAAAGATAAAAATAATAAGGAACGGTCATACAATCCAGGGCGAGGGTTTCACCCTGTACCTTAAACCGTTCAGGGCTATAATAAAAAGGGCGGATGCGGTATATACTGATTAGTCTGTTTATGCTTATAAGTCCCCTGTTAGCCCAAGCCATCTCTGTAGAGGCAGACTCCTTGGTTTATGAGGGAAATAAGATGATATATGAAGGTAATGCAATCCTAAAAAAGGGAAAGGGTGTCCTAAAAGCGGATAAGATAATCATATTCCTTGGTGAAAATGGTAAAGCGGAAAAGGTTATGGCAAAAGGTAATGCGGTGTATAAGGAAGACAACAGAAAGGCAACTGCCGAAGAAATAATTCATGACATGGCCAAAAATGTTATAATTCTTAAAGGTAAAGCGAGGATAGAGGAAGGTAAGAATTTCATTGAAGCGGAAGAGATAACATACTATGTGGATTCTGGAAGGGCTGTTGCAAGAGGGATGGGCGGAAGGGTAAAAACCTTTTACGCGGAAGAGGTGGGCGATGAAAAAACTGGACATAGTGAATAAGGTGGCTGAGGACCTTAAGATTCCTAAGAAAGAGGTAAAGAAAGTTGTTGATCTTATGTTTGAAGAGATAACAAAAGCCATAGCAAGGGGTGAGAAGGTAGAGATAAGGGGGCTTGGCTCCTTTAGATTAAAAAGAAGACCCTCACGCTTTATAAGAAACCCGAGGACCGGTGAGGAGATGTTTATTGAGGAAAAGTATGTCCCCTACTTCAGAATGGGTAAGCTTATGAAAAAAGCTCTAAACAGCAAAAAATCCTGATCCCAGACGGAGGTGACCATGTTAGTAAATATACTTTTACTTTCTGCGATAATTGTAAGTTTCTCTTTTGCCCAAGAAACCGCACAGAAAGGCAATCCCGTTGTGGCAATCCTCTTTCAGATACTTTTCTTCGTGGGAATATTTGCCATGTTCTATTTCCTTATAATAAGACCCCAACAAAAGCAAAGAAAGAGACATCAAGAATTCTTGGCAAATCTGAAAAAGGGAGATAAGGTTATAACATCATCGGGTATATGGGGTACTATCACGGAGATAGGAGATAAAACGGTTACCTTGAAGGTGG
>JALWWX010000045.1 GCA_027078675.1 Aquificales bacterium
AACGCAAGTTTTGCAACACCTACAAATCAAGCACCCACTTATGCGGAAAAGGGAAAACCCGGTGAAGAAAGGGAACTTATCCTTGAACTTAAGATAATAGCGGATGCGGGCATAATAGGTATGCCTAATGCGGGTAAATCAACACTGCTTTCCGTACTTACATCCGCAAGACCAAAAATAGGCATGTACCCATTTACTACCTTATATCCCAACCTAGGTGTAATGGAGATAGATGAAGAGAGAAGGGTAATTCTGGCTGACATACCTGGGCTTATTGAAGGAGCTTCAAAGGGCGCAGGCCTTGGACACAGATTTCTCAGACATATAGAGAGGACAAAGTTCCTTATACATCTTATTGATATATCTGATTTCCGAGAACACGAACCGGAAAAAGCCTTTGAACTTGTTATGAATGAACTCAAAGAGTACAGCAAAGAGCTTGCAAAAAAACCGCAAATAGTTGTTGGGACAAAGATAGATATATTAAGTGATAGATCCATAATAGAAAAGCTCAGAGCATACTTTAAAGGGAAAGGCTATGAATTCACAACTATCTCCGCAGTTACCGGGGAAGGCATTAAAGAGCTAAAGGAACTTATATGGAAATACAAAGAAATGTTATACTATTAGCACCAGATGAAAACGGTAGATATTCTTAAAAAGAATGTATTTTTAGAGCATGTAGCTATACTCCAGTACCTTATTCACATGTTTCTAATAAAAGACGAAAAGCTTAGAGGTGAAATTGAGGAAATAGCTAAGGAAGAGATGAAGCACATGCACATGTTCGCCTCAAGGGCTGTTTACTTGGGAAGTCAGGTTGATATAAAAAGTGTTGAAGATGACATAAAAGATTGCGATGATATAGTAAATCTTATAAAGGAAGATATAAAGGCGGAAGAGGAAGCAATAGAGATATACTCAGCCCAGATAGATCTTACCAAGGATGATATTACGAAAAAAATGCTTGAACTTATAATTGAGGATGAGAAAAAACATAAGAAGATTTTTGAATACATTTCCGAAGAACTTGAAAAAGACAGGCAAGAAAATATAACAGAAAGTCCGGTAAAGGAGACGGTTGCCTTCATGAACTACTTGCTTAGGGAAAGATACATAAAAATAGTTGAGATTGTTAAAGATTTCATAAATGATAGGGATACATCAAGAAAGGATTTTAACCTTTACAAAGCCATTGAGAGTATGAAACTGATGGGAAAGATAGGAGAAACCATGGCGGAAAAGGGCATACCCGTGTGTTTCAAATATATAAAGGAGAAATTAGGAAGAACTGATATCAGTAACATGGATGATATAATGGCCGTACTAAATAAATTTGCAAAGAAAGAAAGGTTTATGGAAGCCTATGAAAAAGATATGGAAAAGGGAAAGGGCTTTACTATAGGCGATCTAACCTCCCAAGAATAGATCTTTCTATCTTTTCAAACAAAATGGCTTCTTTCTCACCCAGTTCATGATCATAACCCATAAGGTGAACGAATCCGTGAACCACCAATCTTTTTATCTCATCTTTAAGATCTCCTTTTGCTTGCTCCTTAGCCCTGTCAATAGATATAACTATATCACCGCCTATCCATACACCGTCAATGCGTTCATCAATGGGAAAAGATAGCACATCCGTAGGTTTATCTTTACCCCTGTACTCCCTGTTCAGTTTCCTTATTTCATCATCGGATGTAAGTGTAATACCTATCTCCGCGGGAGCCCTCTCTGAAACAGCCAATATCTTATCAGCCAATTCTTTGAGAAATCTACGGTAGCCCCTTGGTGCAACAATATTTATTTCATTCTTTACTCTTTTCCGCTTCTTCCCTTTCCTCATAGGCTTTTATTATCTTTGCAACAATAGGATGTCTAACCACATCCTCCTCCTTGAACCAAACAAAGCTTATACCCTCTATACCCTTAAGTATCTCAACCGCCTCAATAAGACCAGAATGTTCCTTTTTCGGCAAATCAATCTGTGTTATATCTCCTGTAATTACAACCTTTGAACCGAAACCTATCCTCGTAAGAAACATCTTCATCTGTTCCCTTGTTGAATTTTGAGCCTCGTCAAGTATTATAAAGGCATCATTCAATGTTCTACCCCGCATAAACGCAAGGGGTGCAATCTCTATTATGTTTCTTTCAATCATGTAGGCAACCTTGTCATAATCAACTATATCGTAAAGGGCATCGTAAAGGGGTCTGAGATAAGGATCCACCTTCTCCGCTATACCGCCGGGCAGATATCCCAACTTTTCACCCGCCTCAACCGCGGGTCTTGTCAGTATTATCTTGTTTATCTTATGTTCCTTGAGATAAGCTACAGCCATAGCCATAGCAAGATATGTCTTTCCCGTTCCCGCAGGACCTATACCAAAGACAATATCATTCTCCTTTATTGCATCCACATATTTTTTCTGGGATGGTGTCTTAGGAACTATGGGTTTCCTTCTGTGGGTTACGACAACCACTTCCTTTTCGCCGTTCTCCGACACCTCAGCAACCTCATTTTCAAAAAATCTTTTCGCTCTTTCCCTTACCTCAATGATAGAGAGGGGATTCTTTTCAAATTCCTTCATCAAAGATCTTATAAATCTTGAGAGCTTTCCTACCTTCTCCTCTTCGCCTTTGAGGATTATCTCCGTACCCTTGGCTATTACCTTAACACCAAAGAGCTTTTGAAAATACTTAAGATTTTCGTCACCATAACCTACTATGGCATTGAATCTCTCGTCATATCTGCCCAGATCTATCCTTTCTTCAGCCAAACCCGTCATTATATCCTTATATTAACAAATTATAATATATTCCCTCTGAACACTTCCTAAAAGTGATGATATTATTAAATACACCAGGGCGGTTAGCTCAGAGGGAGAGCGCCATCCTCACAAGATGGAGGTCGGCGGTTCGAGTCCGCCACCGCCCACCATAGGCCTATTTAAGAATTCTCCTCAGATCAGCTGGAGAAATTATCTTTATTCCTTCAATTTCCCCGATGGAGGTAAGATCACTATCTCCGCTGACTATGAGGTCTGCCTTTCCCGAAATAGCACACTCCAGAAATTTCATATCATCCTTATCTCTGCATAATTCCCTATCTATTTTTATAATCCCCTCCACTATCTCAGAATAGGGCAGAATCTCAATATAAATGAGATAGTCTATCTCTTCCTCTTTAAGACCAAATTTCGGATAATGAAGTACTTTTACGAGCTCTTCAAGTGTTTCTTCAGAAAACAGAAGCTTTAGCCTACCCTCTCTCCATGCCTTTCGTATAAATTCAAGCCTTCCTCCAAACAGAAGAACGGAAAGCAAAACATTCGTATCCACAACTACTCTGAGCTGGTCCTTGCCCAATTTACCGCTTCCTTAATGTCTTTTCCCGTAAGTCCCGCCCTCTTTATCTTCTCCCTTATCCTTTCAATGGTATGGTTTGAAGGTACAGTTCTGACTGGTATAAGAACAATCTTGTCTTTTTCAGCCCTTACCTCAAAATACTCAACCGATGGGAATTTTTTAAGCACATCCTTTGGAAGCGTAATCTGATTTTTTGAGGTTTTCTTAACTAACATTCCTTACCTCCTTACTTTCTTAAAGTAAGGAAAAATTACCATATGTCAAGGATATATCATATCTTTAATAACAGTCAATAAGGCGTATACGCGGGAGATAATGGGAGCGGAAGACTTTAATGTAAGGAAAAGTTTTTAAAGTTATAATACCACAGGCACAAAATCCCATAAAAAGCAAAAGTCAAAGAATCTGGAACTGAAAGACCTACGGGCAACAATAATGCAGTAATAGAATATTTCCTTAAAAGTTCACAGATGCTATAAATAAAAGTAAGGCAGGCTTTGTAAGGGAGTATTCAAAGATCTTGAGCTTAGAAGGAAGCATGAAACTTTAGGTTTGGGACTATATCAAGTCTTTTTATAGCTTTTATCTTACTTCTAATACATTTAAAAGGTTTATTTTGACATATTCCATTAAAACTATAATAAGTTTAAATATTAAAGGAGGGTTGGATCATGATGGTCCTTGCCTTCCTATTCATACTTTTTACAGTAGTCTTCGGAGGCACTCACAAGCTTGATTACGAACTCCTGAAAGCGGTAAAAGAGAACAAAGAAACGCTCACAGCCAAAAGCTTGATCCTTAAATCCGCAGGGAAAGACCTTGTTGTGAGGGAGGTCAAGGTCCTGACAAAAGACGGCAAAGTAAAGGTGGTAGACCTCTCAAAGAGACCCCTCATGGACCTGATGAACGACCCGAACATAGTCTACATAGAAGCACCAAGACCTGTTAGTTTAAAGAACGACATAGTCCGGAATATCTCTTACGGAGTTCACGGAAGTGCAAACACATCTCTGAGTATAAACAGTAATACTAACTACTTTGTTTACGTGAACCCTTCGGGTATAACTACATCTCAGTCGAATGCTTGCATCCTACTAGGTCAGGTCCTCTCCTCGGACCTCTTCAGTTGTTCAGGTTCAGAAACTCTGGATATAAGTCAGGATTTCAGAGCTGTTGTAGTGGGAGTAGATAAAGCAAGTATTTCGGGCTACTCGGAGATCTACCTCGTCGGGACAAAAAGCACTTTAACTTTGAACGATGGTAGTGGTGTTATCGTCGGAGTAATAGACTCTGGTATAAACTTCTGCCATCCTGCTTTTCTGGATATTAATGGGAATACAAGGGTTAGGTTTTTCGGATTAGCACTTGATAACAATCTTGCTGGAATTCTTGCTCAAATAGGATACTGCACGTCAAGTGATCCAGGAACTTGTTGTTCGGAACTTGGTGGTAACTATCTTCAAACTGGAATATGTGAGCTGGATCAAAATGCCATAACTCAAGTTATGGGAAGTGGAAAATGTAATTTTGATTTTGACCTTCTTTCTGGACACGGAACTCATGTTGCTGGTATAGCTGCTGGATCGGATTATAACAATCCTCTCTTTGGTATCGGCATAGCTCCAGGAGCTGATCTGGTGGTGTGTACTCCAACAAACGATACAGGGATAATTAAATGCCTTGAATGGATTAAAGCAAAATCTCAGGCTCTTAATCAACCGACGGTTGTGAATATGTCCCTCGGAACTCATCAAGATCCTCACGATGGGACCGGATTACTTGACAAGAAGGTTGATGAGCTTTCAGGAAGCGGATTTATAGTTGTAGTAGCTCAGTCAAATGAAGGTAACAAGCCTATTCACGCATATATAACCAAGACCTCCGATATAATCAGAATACAAGTTCCTGAAATAACACTAAATAACCAAACTTTTTACTTAGCAGTAATCTACGGGTGGTATGAAAACCCCTCAAAATGGGAAATAGCTCTTTGTGAACCCGGAACCAATAATTGTGTAAAAGCGAAATCAGGTGAAGATATTGCCAACCAACAGATAGGAAACACTGGATGTTCCGCAAGTATCTCCATGTCAATAGAAAACGATCCTCTAAATGGCGATGGGAGGTTTAAGATAGAAATCTTATGTAACTCCTCGCAATATCTTGATTTGAAGCTAACTCAGATATGCGGATACGTTGCAAGGGTAGACATGTGGGACCTCTGCGGTGATAATCTTCAATGTAATCCTCCAGGAATATTCTTATCAAACACAGAAAAAGATATTCTTGAAGGCTACAAATTCACCGTAGCGTCTCCCGGAACAGCAAAAAGGGCTATAACTGTGGGTGCCATAAACTCGAGACCAGATAACTCTTTTGATCTTGATCCTCAGTCAGGGTTATTAAGATTTGACACCTTCCCGAACCTCGGAAAAATAGCCAACTTCTCTTCAAGGGGTCCCACAAGAGATGGGAGGATAAAACCTAACGTCGTTGCAGGGGGAGCTTACGTGATAAGCGCAAATGCAAACTTCGATCCAACAAATCCTGGTACTTTATATGTACAAATGCAAGGAACCTCCATGGCTACTCCCGTGGTCACGGGTCTCGTTGCACTATACCTTCAGGACAACCCTCAAGCTACACCCGAAGATGTAAAGAAGTGGCTCACTTCAAATGCAGAATGGGATGTGTGGGATTTCGGTATAAGCTACCCTAACGAGATATACGGCCACGGTAAGGCGGTGTGGTCTGATAATGTTGGATTATCAGGGTCCTCCCAAGATGTTTTGGTAAACATACCTAAAGGTGAGGGAATTGGTTCATGTCAAACACCGACTGGGGGAGATAGCGGAAGTATAGGGGATGGAAACGGTGGTAGTTTAGAGGAAGTTATAAATGATAGTAGTGGAGGTGGTGGCGGATGCTTCACAGTCAGTGCAGGTTACGTATTGCTCTCAGCTTTCATGATCAGCTTTTTAGTGGTGTTGAGAAGATATTACTTTTCCTGATTTTCCTTCTCATTTCCTGCTCCCCAAAACTCTTTTATGAAAAGTGGGACTACGGTGTGAAAAAATGGCATGAAGAAGGAAAGCAGGAAGAAATGGAGTTTAAGGTTCTCCTTAGGGAAAAAGAGTGCTTCAACAGGATTAAGGATAGATTCAGGGTGGTAAGTAAGTCTCCTTCAACTATTATTGTTGTGAAGCTCTCCAGGAAGGAACTACTTGAAATCTCAAAGGACAGATGTGTCAGATACATAGAACTCCCAAAGCCCGTTAATCTCAAAGGCTCTTGAGTATAATATCATCATCATGAGCAGGTTTTAAATTGCAACATCCACAAGACAACTTCAACTATGCTACCCACATAGTACGTGCATATATGACTAAGGTTGAAGATGTTCTCGTGAGATTTTACGGGCAAAGAGCTTACTATGTGTACTTACTGGCTGGGTCCTATAAACATTTTTGTATTTATTCAAACTTTATCAGCAACACTTTGCATGGGTATAATCATATATGGGGATGGGCGGGGAAACCTCAATTATTAACTTGGGGCATACCTTTAATTACTAAGGCTGTGAAACAATCATCTTGACATGACTAACAAAAAGGCAAGATTAATTTTCAGACACAGGCAAGTGATTTTCAAAGAAGGAAAACTGGTAGGTATAGTGGACATGAGGATATTTGAGGTTCCTCAAAAGGAAACTTACGAAGAAGGAATTAAGTATTCCCTGACTTTTGCACGTTTCAACCGAACACAGGAAGTTTTGAAGGGGACTACCTGAGATACGACAACTACAAAGGGCACGGTCACCACAGACATATAAAGGGCAGAAGGGAACCATACACATTTGAGAGCGTGGACACGCTTATTGAGGACTTCCACAAAGATCTCAATAAAATACTGGAGGAGTTGTAATGAAGATAGCTGAAAGGATTAAGGAGAAAGTCATAATTGTAATGGACCTCAAAAAGGCACTCAGGGAATTTGCGGAGACATACATGAAAGCGGTTAAGGGAGAGAAGGATAAGGAAAGAGATACTATAGGTGTGTCTGGTTTTAAGGAGCTTAAAACCCTGTTATCTCCCAAAAGGCTTGAGCTTCTAAAAGTTATAAAAGAACAAGAGCCTGCCTCAATCAAAGAACTTGCACAGTTGGTAGGAAGAAACGTGAGAAACGTTCACAGGGATCT
>JALWWX010000046.1 GCA_027078675.1 Aquificales bacterium
ATAGCTGTCACTCGTAGGTATTATAAATAGTCTGTTATTTTCACCCCTGCCGGTTACCTGCGTTCTTCCCACAAGCTTACCGAGAACCCTGCCGTTTATTCCCCAACCGCCCGCGGTATAGAAGTTTTGAGTATTTCCGTGATCCCATCCCATGGAGTTGTTCAGGTTTGCATTTCTGCCGAAGTCACCGAAGGCATTTATTACCACTCTTCTTGCCCTTTCCCTCTTTGTCTGAGGTTTAGTCGTATCAATGGAATACCAGTAAAGGTGTTTCACCGCACATCTTATAGCCCTCATGAGCATGGACATCCTTGTTTTGTATCCGTCTATGGCATCGGAATGATTGTCCCAACTGCTTAACCCTCCGTTTCCTACGCTTATGAATACTGTATCCTCATTTTCTATTGCAAGGGTTACAGCTACTTTCAAAAATTTGGCCATGGGATTACCTGACGGATAGGTTAATCTTCTTGATCCATCAATGTCGGGATCATAGTTTCCTTGTCCTTGCGGATCGTTGGTTGCGTTAGGATCCGGACTGAAAGGAAGGGATGCATCTATATTTTGAAGTTTTGTTTCAACAAATTGGGCCAATTCTTTCCTCTTTGCAAAGGCTTCTTTTATCTTACTTGCATATTCGCCGTAAGTTGAGGATGTCTCCCTTGCAAGCTTTTCTATCTGGCTGTCTATGTAGCTGAAATCCGCATCGCTAAATCCCGGAATCTTTTTCCTTTTGTATGGGTTATTTAGATTAGCATCAAGCATCATAGGTTTCATATTGATGGGAATTGTCAGGTCGCTCTGTTTGAATACTATGGAATCACCTTCAAAGGAGACAAAGGGAAGTACAAGCTCTTCTATGCTTTTGTTCCATGGATTATATGTAGCGAGGATTGAGGCGAGGGTTGCCGCATATCCAGGCTTTTCCATATCAAGGTTGCCCACAAGATTCTGGGTTATACTTTTGGGATGGGATTTATTGTCATCCTTTACCCTGTAAACGGTCCTATATATGGAAAGGCTTGGGGGAAAAATTTCCACACCTCCCACATTCTTACCGCTTAGCAGTTCCTCCATAATATTTCCGCCCGCACCTCCCCAGAAGTTGTTCGGTGTTATATCATTATCGCTGTTTGAGGGAATAACTTCCGACGGATATTTGTTTTGGGAAAGATAGTTTATCTCTTCTATATTTGTCAGATTACCCGCAAGTTCCGAAGGTCCTCCGTACAGGAAAATGTTTATAACAATAGGTAATCCTGAGGGAGGACTGTATTGGATTTCACCCTTTATAATATTCATCATCTCCTTTGCCATGGATCTTGAGGCCAAAAGGAAGGGTGCATGGGTTAAACCGAGACCGAGGATGCCTGCATACTTCAGAAAATCTCTCCTCTTCATCCTTTTCCCCCTATTTTATTGAGGTAAAGAGATAGAGCTCTGGCAGTCTGCTGATATAATCCAGAGCTATAAGTGCCTTTTCATCCTTGTAGGTAAAAGAGTCATCGTATCCGAGGTTGTCATAGATCTGATTGAGAGTATTTAGTTCCTTTTGAGTAGCTTTCCTTCCAAGGGTTGCAAGGAAGATATAGTGTATAAAATCATCACCTGAAAGCATATTATCTATTAACTCGCCCGTCCATCCAAAATCATACTGATCAAAATCGTTTGTGTATCGTTCTATCATTAAGAGTTCCCTTACCCCTTTGTGATAATAGGCAAAGCTTAAATAATCAAGGGGTGGAATAGGAGACCTTCCCAGTTTATAAGTAAAAGGTGACTGCTTCATATCGTGTAAGGAGCTCCATCCCGGGGGTTTCCAATAAATGGTATACATACTCTTAAAAAAGTGAGTGGCTGGTTTCCATTTGATTTTATAGGCTATGGGGAAAAATACTTCTTCAAAGTTCTTAGGTCTTTCCGCATTTAAAAGATACTCCCTTGAGAACAGTATCAAATTAAACAGATCCCTGAAGGTTTGGGGATTCTTTTCAAGGATAGCTTCGGTTAATTTATTTATATCCTCTTCCGAATAGGTGGAAAACAGGTGTCTTAATATCCTTCTTACTATCGTTGGCATAAAGTCCTTATGTTCAACTATTGCTCTGTAGAAGTCGTAGCATGTTGTCACCCATGTATCAAGTATATTTTGGGGTTCCGTATTTTCGTTGTAGTCTATCACCAAAGAGTATCCTCCCGTATCGTCGGTTAGATACCAATTTTGACAGGCTATTGAAGCCTTTGGTACTTCTTCGTCAATAAACCTTTCAAGGAATATCTCCATCATCTCTCTCGTATTATCCTCAGGTGATCTGAATCTCCTCCAGTTTTCTTGCGAGATCATGTGCTGGTAAACTATCTCCTTTATGGGTTGGTCTTGGCTTATCATCGTATAAAGTCTTTGGAAAACCCTATGTATGTCTATATAATCAACGGATTCAAGCTCCACCGCGGGGGAGAAGAGGATTGTATTTGAGAGGAAGTAAGCCATCCACATGTCATAGTAGTCTTTACTCAAAGGGAACTCATACAGCATGGCTAATATATACTGCGGATACTTTGCATTAGGAGTAAATTGATACCTTTCGTTTATCCTCTGGACAATAGTGTATTTGTCTTCTGGATTCAAAGGTTTTTGTAAATCTGACTTTATCTTGTCAAGGTAATTATCTTCATATTTAGGTTTTAAGTCATTTAAATTATCTTTTATTTCAAAGAAATCTTCAGGAGCGATACCTTTGTATAAGGTTGAAAGTAACTTATCCACAACCCTATATTTATTTTGAGCTGAAAGCTTATTATAGTCTGGCGGGTCAAGTTGACTTGAATAAGCGTTATTGTTATTACTAAAATCATTGCTTGAAGATTTAGATTTTTCACTGCATGAATTTATACTTAAAACAAGGATAGTGCTTATTAGAAGATATAGGAAGGCATGCATACATTACCTCCTATGAATCTACATTATGATTTCAGTCATTGATATAATTTATAGATGAATGGTAAATAGGGCAACCTTATTCTGAGATTAGAATATAAATATTATGCAATATATTAATTGCTTTTTTTGTTTCATGGTTGGTTTTGTTGTAGGGTTTATTGTAGCCCTTGCCCTCATTATAGGTATTACAGTGATACCTGTTATATTAGCTGTTATTCTTATATTCCTTGCTTATTCATGGTACAGGTCTAAAAAAGAAACCAAATTTTAGTTGCAAATCATTCTCAATTAGAATATAATATTAATAAACTTCTTTACAAAAGGAGGGCAGTGAGATGAAGAAAAGTTTAGTTGCTCTGTCTTTGGTTTCAATAGGAATGGCTATGGCAGACAGTGACAAACAGCTTTTGGATGAAGCAAGAAAACTTTTCAAGCCTCTTCCAGAAGTTGCTGAGAATCCAGAGAATCCTCTGAATGAGTATAAGGTTAAACTCGGGAAGATGCTTTATTATGATCCGAGGCTTTCAAAAAGCGGTTTTATAAGCTGTAACAGTTGTCACAATATAGCAACTTACGGTGTAGATAATCTGCCCACTTCCATAGGACATAAGTGGAGTATAGGACCGAGAAATGCACCCACGGTACTCAACGCAGCACTGCATGTTGCCCAGTTTTGGGACGGAAGGGCTAAGGATGTGGAAGAGCAAGCACAAGGCCCAATTGTAAACCCTAAGGAGATGGCAATTCCTCACAAGGATTTTGCGGTTAAACGTATAGCTTCTATACCCGAGTATGTTGAACTGTTTAAAAAAGCTTTCCCTGGGGAGAAGGATCCTGTCAATTATGAAAATATAGCTAAAGCCATAGCTGCCTTTGAAAGAACACTGATGACCCCTTCAAGATTTGATAAGTTCCTTAAAGGGGATCTTAATGCTTTAACAGAAAAGGAAAAGAAAGGGTTGAGGCTGTTCATAGGTGTAGGGTGTGCTACCTGTCATAACGGTGTGACGGTGGGTGGTCAGACCTTCCAGAAATTCGGTATATACGAACCCTTCTGGAAATACACGGGTAGCAAGAATCCAGATAAGGGAAGATACAATGTAACAAAGAAGGAATCCGACATGTATGTGTTTAAGGTGCCTTCACTCAGAAATGTAGCCCGCACATATCCTTACTTCCATGATGGTAGCGTTTGGGACCTTAAAGAGGCTGTCAGGATAATGGCAAAGGTACAGCTTAATAAGGAGCTTACAGATGAGCAGATAGATTATATAGTAGCTTTCCTTAAAAGTTTGACGGGTGAAATTCCTAAGGAAGCCCTTGAACTACCTGTTTTACCTCCTTCAACTGATGAAACTCCTAAACCTGATTTTGAATAAGGTGTATATTATTTAAACTATGCAGGAGGTTAAGGTAGATCAGGAGCTTGATATAAGGGGCGAGGTCTGCCCCTTTACTTTTGTTAAAAGTAAGCTTGTGCTTGAGGATATGAAAGAAGGAGAGGTTCTTAAAGTAATAATTGATTATCCTCCTTCCGCTGAGAATGTACCTAAGAGTATGAGGGAAGAAGGACAGGAGGTAATAGCTGTCAACAAGGTGGGTGATAGGCTGTGGGAGATACTTATAAGGAAAAGAAAATAAAGGTTCTTTTTGTTATAAGCAGTGTACCTTTTTCTAATGATTTTGATACGATATATAATCTTTCAAAGGTGCTTATAAAGAGTGCAGAGGTTGAATTCTTTCTTACTGGTAATGGTGTTTACTATCTTGTAAGGCCAGAAACCGAAGAATTTTCAAAGCTTGGTGTAAAGATATACTTTTGTGCCCACGCTGCTCACCAAAGGGGTATAAAGGATATACCCTCATGGGCGGAAAGCAGTTCTACTTATAATCTTTCACGTATGATGCAGGAGGCGGATAAGGTTATATCGTTCAATTGAGGATAAAGTATGAAGGTTGTTTTTATACTTAAGGGAAATCCCTTTTCGTGGCTTGCTCATGAGGCTTTCAGGGTTGCCCTCGCACTTGCTATAAATAATGAGGTATTTTTTGTAATGATAAGGGACGGGGTTTATGCCCTTACGGATTGGAAACCCGCCCAGCTCGGTATAGAGGGTTTTGATAAAATCTTTGAAACTTTGAGCTTTGTAAATATGAAGCTTATTGTTGAGGATGCTTCTGCGGAAGAACGGGGTTTGAAGGAAAAGGACTTTAAAGTAGATGTTGAAATCATGTCTTACGAGGAGATACAGGACATAATAAATTCCTCAGAGGCGGTTTTGGTATGGTGAACACTTTATGGCTTGTAAGAAAACTTGGTAATTTTTCATCCGAGCTTATATCGGAAGGAGATGTGGTTATCCTGATACAGAACGGTGTATTGAGGTATCCTTCACGGAAGGATTGGTTTGTGTGTAAGGAAGATGCGGAAAGAAGGGGATTAAAGTTTGAAGAGAAACTCCTTAAAAGCTATGAGGAGATAGGACAGATGATCTTGGAGGCAAGGAGGGTAATTGTCTGGTGATGTGGTATATAACCAAGGTTTTTAAGTTTGAGGCTGGTCACAGGGTGTGGAAACAAAATCTAACTCACGGAAGGGGATCTCAGTTTACTAAAGGCGGAATTAAAAATAAATGTATTAATCTTCACGGACACAGTTACAAGCTTGAGGTAACCCTTGGATCCGATGTTTTAACAGAGCAGGAGATGGTTATGGATTTTTATCATGTAAAGAGTGCCTTGGGAGATTTAATAGAGGAGATAGATCACAGTTTCATAATTGATAAACAAGATCCTATGCACGATGAGTTAAAGAGGGTTGCGGAAAAGTACGGAGCCTTCAAGATCTTTTCCGTGGATTTCTGTCCTACTGCGGAGGCTTTGGCCAAATTTTTTTATGATTTTTTAGAGGCCAAATTGGAAGAAGCGGGACTCCTAAAAGAGGTTTCGGTTGTCAGTATTGTTTTGTGGGAGACCCCTACCTCTAAGGCTGAATACAGAAAAGAAAGGGATTTGTGATATAATTTAAAGACCGTCTACGGGAGGATAGAACATGGGCATGCTGAGTTACGAAGAGGCTGTGCAGTTACTTAAGGAACAGCTAAAGGAATTTGAATCAGAAGTTAAGATGGAGGAGGTGGGGGTAGTTTACTATGTAGGTGACGGTGTTGCAAGGGCGTACGGTCTTGAAAACGTAATGGCAAACGAGGTCGTTGAATTTGATGGTGGGTCCTACGGTCTTGCCTTCAACCTGGAAGAAGACAATGTAGGTATAATAATCCTCGGAAGTGAAAGCGGTATAAGGGAGGGTACCATAGTAAGGAGAACGGGGAGGATACTTGATGCGCCCGTCGGCGAAGGTTTGATAGGTAGGGTTATAGACCCTCTCGGAAATCCCCTTGACGGGAAGGGACCTATAGAGTATGAATACAGATCTCCTATTGAAAAAATTGCCCCTGGAGTTGTAACGAGGAAATCCGTTCATGAACCCCTTCAAACGGGAATAAAAGCAATAGATTCAATGATTCCCATCGGAAGAGGCCAGAGGGAACTTATCATAGGTGACAGGGCTACCGGTAAGACCACCATAGGGATAGACACCATACTTAATCAGAAGGATACAGATGTTTATTGCATATATGTGGTTGTGGGACAAAAGAGATCAACTACCGCCAGGATAATAGAATTGCTTGAAAGACACGGTGCTATGGAATATACATGTGTGGTTGTTGCATCCGCAACGGATCCCGCGTCCCTCCAATATCTTGCACCCTTTGTCGGGTGTACCATAGGTGAATACTTCAGAGACAACGGAAAGCATGCCCTTATCATCTACGATGACCTGTCCAAGCATGCGGAGGCTTACAGACAGCTTTCACTTCTGATGAGAAGACCTCCTGGTAGAGAAGCTTTTCCTGGTGATGTTTTTTATCTTCACTCAAGGTTGTTGGAGAGGGCTGCAAAACTTAATGATGAACTCGGAGGAGGTTCTCTTACCGCTCTACCAATTATTGAAACAAAGGCGGGTGATGTTGCTGCATACATACCCACAAACGTTATATCCATAACCGACGGACAGATATACCTTGAACCCGATCTTTTTAACAAGGGTGTGAGACCTGCTATAAATGTAGGACTTTCCGTATCAAGGGTAGGAGGAGCTGCTCAAATAAAAGCTATGAAACAGGTTGCGGGAACACTCAGACTTGAGCTTGCACAGTTTAGAGAGCTGGAAGCTTTTGTTCAATTCGCTTCCGAGCTTGATAAGGCTACACAACAGACCATACACAGAGGTTTAAGACTTGTTGAACTTTTGAAACAGGAGCCTTACAATCCTATACCTGTTGAGAAACAGATAGTTGCCATATTTGCCGGTACTAACGGCTATCTTGATGATATACCACCAGAGGCTGTTAGAAAGTTTGAAAAGGAACTTTACACATTCCTTGATAAGGAAAAGCCCGATATTCTAAAGGATATAAGGGAGAAAAAACAGCTTGACGATGATTTGAAGGAGCGTATTAAGAAAGCCTTGGACGAATTCAAATCAAAGTTTGTAGCTTGAGGCATATACACATAGGGTGTAGCGGTTTCTCTTACA
>JALWWX010000047.1 GCA_027078675.1 Aquificales bacterium
ATCTTGCCATAGCGGAGAGTGTACTCAGGATAAGGATAAACCTTGAGTGGATGGAAAAGGGTATAACCATCCATTCGCCGGAGACGGTATGGATAGAACCAGAAGTTGAAATAGATAGGGATGTGGAAATATTTCCCTACGCTTTCCTTAAAGGAAAAACAAAGATAGGTAAAGGCGCCTCTGTGGGTGTCGGATCCATACTTGAAAACACCGTCGTGGAAGAAGGGGCTGTTATTGAACCTTATACCCTTATAAGGAATAGCACCATTAAAGAAAGGGCGGTGGTGGGACCTTTTGCCCACATAAGGGAAAATACGATAATAGGCGAGGGCAGTCATATAGGAAACTTTGTGGAAGTCAAAAAGTGTGTAATAGAAAAGGATGTTAAGGCAAAGCATCTCAGCTATCTCGGAGATGCAACCGTGGGAAGGGGTACTAACATAGGAGCGGGTACGGTGACCGCAAACTACGACGGCAAGAAAAAACATAAAACAAACATAGGTGAACAGGCATTCATAGGAAGTAACTCCCTTCTCATAGCACCGATTAATGTGGGGAGCTTCAGCTACATAGCGGGAGGGTCCGTTATAAGTAAAGATATACCAGAAGGCAGTCTTGCGGTTGAAAGGGCTGAGCTTAAGATTCTGAAGGATAAAGGAAGGAAAAAACTTCAAAAGTGAAAAAGGAAGCCCTTTTTTATACAAAGGAAAAGGACAAGGTTGTATGTACACTGTGTCCTATAAGATGTTCTTTGAAGGACGGGCAGGGGGGAGTATGCGGTGTAAGGATAAATCACGACGGTATCCTTTACACCTACACCTACGGTACTCTTGTGTCCTATGCGGTAGATCCTGTTGAGAAAAAACCCCTATTTCATTACCTTCCTTCCCACAAAACCTTCACCATAGCAACCCCTGGCTGTAATTTACATTGCAAGGGATGTCAGAATTGGGAAATCTCTCAGGTAAAGGCAAAGGATGTTATTGAAAATGAGCTGTTCAAAGACGTAAATGTACCGCCAGAATATGTGGTGGAGATGGCTGTGGCTTCGGGAAGCAAGAGCATCTCCTTCTCTTACACGGAACCCGTGATCTTTTACGAGTACATGTACGAAACAGCACGAATATCAAAAGAGAGAGGGCTTTACACCATCATGGTAACAGCCCTTTACATAGAAGAAGAACCCCTTACAAGACTTCTTGATGTTATAGATGCCTTCAGCATTGACCTTAAATTCTTTAACGATGAAACTTACAGGAGATATTCGGGCGCCAAGCTTGACCCTATTCTCAGAAATATAAGGAAGGTTTTCGGAGCGGGAAAGTGGATTGAGCTTACCACCCTTATGGTCCCAGAGCATTTGTCTAAGGATCAAATAGAAAGTATAGCGAAGTGGATCTCGGAAGAGCTTGCCCCCTGGGTACCTTGGCACATATCACGATTCTTTCCATACTACAAGGCTAAGGATTTACCCGTCACCCCTCTGGAAGATATGCTGTACGCCTACGAAAAGGGTAAAGAGGCAGGGCTTGAATACATATATCTGGGAAACATTGACACGGATAGGTACGAACATACATACTGTCCCTCATGCGGAGAGATCTTAATAAGGAGAAGGATATTTACCGTCATTGAAAACAGGATAAAAGGTGGTAAGTGTCCCCGTTGTTTGTACGAAATAAAAGGATTTTTTGAAGGCTGAAAGTTATACAATGTTATCCTATGCAAAGTATGACAGGTTTCGGCAAAGGTGAGTTTGAAGACGAAAACTGGAAGGTGGTAGTCGTAATAAAATCCGTAAACGGTAAAGGTCTTGATATTCATCTTAAAGCTCCTTCCTTCCTCATACCCTTAGAACCGAGACTGAGGGACATGCTTAAGGAAAAGATAAAGAGAGGATCGGTAACCATATCCATAGATATAGATTCAAAGCAGGTGCTTACCCCCCTCAATATTCAAAAGCTAATCCTCGGCGTTGAAACAATAAGGGTTATGGCGGAGGAGCTTGAACTTCATCTGTCCCACGATCAGGTTTTTGAATTTGCCTGGAGGTTGGCAGAAAAGCAAAAGATGGAGCTTGATGAATCGGTGCAGAATGTGGTTATTCAGGCATTCAGGAAGGCTATGGATAGCCTCGTTGAGTCAAGATCCATAGAGGGCAGTTATCTTGCCTCGGATATAAGAGGAAGGGCGGAAAAGATAAGGAGTTTACTTGAAAAGGTAAAACAAAACAGGGAAAAATACAACGAAGAGATAAAAAGAAAGATACTTGAAAGGGCGGAGGAACTTAAGCTTAACAAAGAGTCGCCCCTCGTCCTTAATGAGATAGTGTTTCTGTTGCAAAGATATGATATACAAGAAGAGATAACAAGGTTGGAAAGCCATCTCAAGGAATTGAACAAGCTTATAGATACAGAGGGAGAGATAGGAAGGAAAATTGAATTTCTCGCTCAGGAGATGTACAGGGAGGTAAACACCATAGGAAGCAAGATTCCCGATCTCGGCAAGATAGTTGTTGATTTAAAAACTGAGATAGATAGGATAAAACAACAATCCGCAAACATAGAGTAGTTCAAATACCTGAACCCGCAATGTGTCTCCCGCTATCAAGGTGTATTATTTCACCCGTCATACCTTCAACCTTCAGCAAATAATCCACAAGCAACCCTATATCCTCAAGGGGAACCTTCCTTCTGAGGGGCGTCCTCTTCAAAAGACCTTCCCATTCCTCCTCCGACATACCCTCAGCCCTTAATACAGGACCCAAAGCTATACAATTTACAAGTATATGGGGAGCCAACTCCTTTGCAAGGACCTTTACCGCTGTATGAAGGGCACCCTTTGAGACAAAATAGGAAACATAACCTTTGTAAGGTGTATTGGTAACAGCCCATTCTCCGAAGGCTATTATCCTTCCCTTTACATCACCAGCGTTTTCAAGCATATAATCCGCACAATACTGTGAGATAAACAAAAAGGCTTCCGCTATAGGTTTAAAATGGTCATAAAAAGATTCTTCCGTTACTTCACCTATCGGCGTCCTGTAATAGGGTGAGGCAAGATGTATAAAGGCATCTATCCTCCCGAACCTTTCCCATGTTTTATCAACAACCTCCCTGTAGGTACTATGCTCACTAAGATCCGCCTTTATAAGAAAAAGATTTTCACTATCAATATCTTTTACATATCCCACTGACCTTCTGTAAACAGCGGAAACATTGTAGCCCTTACTTAATAGATATTCACATATATATCCGCCTATCCTTTTTATTCCCGTTATAAGAACTGTTTTTTTCATATACAAAATTTATACTATAAAGGTTAACGGGCACTTATACACTTCTTTAAGTTCCTATCAAAGGTAATTACTTGATTCCCTTCCCCGTAAGCGCACAAAAGACAATCCACAAAGTCAAGGTTTTTCGTAGAGAAGATCTCAAGAGCTTTCACCATCTGTCTTTTGTTGTGAACCTTCACACCTCTGAGTTCTATTAACTCTTTCAGAACCTCCGAGATTTCCTTCCTGCTTACATTGTAAAGTTTCTGAAGAACATAAACGACCTCCGCAACAACAGATTCAAGAATCAGAACCTTTACCTTCCCTTCCATCACCCCATTAAAAATCTTTTCCGCCACAGCGTAAAGCTCCGCGTTATCTTTAAGAAGATACCTCAGAATAACATTGGCATCAATCAGAGAGATGTTTTTCTCCGAAGGCATCAGCCATTGCCTCCTTCTCCATCTCAATGACTTCCTCTATGGGCTTTCCCTTGATAGCGTATTTCTGCAAGGCTCCGCCCAGTTTCTTAACCGGTCTTATTACCACCTCCCCTTCCCTTATGGTTATCTCCACTATGTCAGTTCCGAGCTTTTTCCTTATCTGCGCAGGTATAGTAACCTGACCCTTTCTGGTAATCTTAACAATAGGCATACTTACCCCCTGCGAAGGTATTACCTTGATTTAAAGTAATGCTTTGTAAAGGAGTAGTCAACGGTTACAGTCCGCAAAGCATTTTATGATAGAGAACCCCACGGGAATATAATATAATAATTTCCAAAGGCCCGGTAGCTCAGTTGGTAGAGCACCCGGCTGAAAACCGGGGTGTCGGCGGTTCGAGTCCGCCCTGGGCCACTTTAAGTGCAAAATGGATCGCCTATCTCATGTCTCCCCATTCCTCGTTATGGACATATTATCAAAAGCAAAAAATATTAAAGATTGCATCCACATGGAGATAGGAGAACCAGATCTTGAACCTCCGCCCTCAGTCTATGAACATCTTGAAAGGGCTATAAAGGAAAAAAGACAAGGCTATACACCGTCGCTCGGTATTATGGAGCTGAGGGAGAAGATAGCGGAACACTATTACAGATTTTACGGTGTTGAGGTGTCCCCCGATAGGATCGCCATAACTCCCGGAACATCGGGAGCCTTCCTTGTTGCCTATACCCTAATGACAGAAGAGGGTGGCAAGATAGGTCTTACAGATCCTTCTTATCCCTGTTATAAGAATATAGCAAGAATACTTGGCTTTGAACCTCTTTTTATAAATACCAAAGAAGGTAACGGGTACAAATTAAAACCTGAGGAGATTCCGGACAATATAAAAGTGCTTCACATATCTTCCCCCGTAAATCCCACCGGTGCTGTTTACGGAAAGGGAGAGATAGAAGGGCTGGTTGAGACATGCAGAAAAAAGGGCATAGGTCTTATATCGGATGAGATATATCACGGACTCGTTTATGAAAAGCAATATACGACCGCTTTAGCCTTTTCCGACGATGTGATAGTTATAAACGGCTTTTCCAAATTCTTCTGCATGCCAGGTTTCAGAATAGGGTGGATGATCCTGCCCGAAAGAATGGTCAGAAAGGCGGAGATAGTAATTCAGAACATGTTTATTTCAACTCCCACCCTAAGCCAGTACGCAGCCCTCGGTGCCTTTGATTATGAATATCTCAATAATATAAGGGAAACATTCAGAAGAAGAAGGGACATACTTTATAACGGACTAAAAGATTTCCTTGATATAAGTGTAAAACCGGAAGGAGCCTTTTATCTTTGGGTAAAAACGGAAAGATTTCATAAGAATTCCTTGGAACTTTCAAAGGATATACTTGAAAAGGCAAATGTTGCTGTAACACCAGGTGTTGATTTCGGGGAAAATGAAACAAAAAAATACATAAGGCTTTCATATACACGGAGGGAAGAGGAACTTAAAGAAGGAATAAAAAGGTTGATAGAATTCTTTTCTAACTATGATAGCCGTAAGTAAGGTCGTGATAGACGGAGAGTAAAGCCTTTGCCCCTTCACCCGCCGCGGTTATTATCTGTTTTGCGACCACATTCGTACAGTCACCCGCCGCATATATACCCTTTTCCGAGGTCCTGTTATTACAATCAACTATTATTTCCTTTCTATCATTCCTTAAAACATCCAGGTTCTCCACAATATCCGTGTTGGGAACAAGTCCTATTTCTACAAAAACACCGTCGGTAGGATACTCATAAACCTCTCCCCTCTCCAGGTCTTCAAGGACTACCGCTGTAACACCCTTTTGACTGTCTCCCTTTATCTCTTTCACACCGTGTCTAAGCAAAACCTTAACCTTATCGCTGGACAAAACCTTCTCCTTTAATATCTCATCCGCCCTTAGGGTGTCGGTAAGTTCAATTATAGTTATATGTTTTGCATACTGTAAAAGTTGTTCCGCAGCTTCAAATCCCGCATTACCCCCACCCACTACAACCACCGACCTGTCCCTGTAAAAGGGTGCATCACACGTGTAACAGTAAGAAACTCCGAAACCTGTAAATTCCTTTTCTCCGGGAACACCCAGTTTTCTGTGCTCCGAACCAGTACACAGAAGTAGGGTTCTTGCTTCAAGGGTTTTACCCGATAGGGTTTTAAGCCTGAAACCCTTATCCATCTTCTCTATTGCGGTAACCTCATCGGAAAGGGGTACTATATTAAACCTGTTCATATGCTCTATCATTCTTTCTACGAGCTGTACACCGTCAACCTCTGAGAAACCGAGATAATTTTCAATATTTCCAGAAGTAAGGACCTGTCCCCCTATATCTCTTGATACAAGCAGAAAATTCATCTTCTTCCGTGCAGCATAAATGGACGCGGATATGCCTGCGGGACCTCCGCCCACAATTATTAAGTCATACATGGGAATTATTATAAAAAAACTTAAATTTATACACCGCTATATCAACCCTTCCGCCTTCCGTAACATACCCGCCCTTTTCCTTAGCCACAAGTCGTACACCGTCGCCCTCAAGATATACAAGCGTTTCATTTCCTATCCTTTCAACGGAGGTTATAACAAAGCTCTCTCCTCTCCTCAAACTTATATACTCAGGTCTTATACCTATAACAATCTCTTCCCCCTCCTGTCCCTCAACATAACACTCCCAGTTTCCCAACTTTATGTAAGTTCTCCCATCCTTTAAAAGCACTTTCCTTGATATAACATTCATTCCCAAAAAGCTTGCAACAAAAGGTGTTTCGGGATTCTTATATACTTCCGCAGGATCTCCTATTTGCTCCGCCCTGCCTTCCCTCATTATCATGAGCTTATCAGCCAATGCCATAGCCTCAATCTGATCATGGGTTACATATAAGAATGTTGTTCTTGTTTCACGTTGAATCCTTTTTATCTCCAACCTCATTTCTTGCCTCAAGGATGCATCAATATTAGAAAGAGGTTCATCCATGAGTATGAGGGAAGGTTTCTTTACCAAAGCCCTGCCCAAGGCTACCCTCTGTCTTTCACCTCCGCTGAGTTCCGAAGGTTTTGAATTAAGAAGATGACTTATCCTGAGTAGTTCCGCAACCTCCCTTACCCTCCTTTCCCTTTCCTTTTTATCTACCTTAGCCATTTTAAGAGGAAATTCTATGTTTCCGTACACGGTCATATGGGGATAAAGGGCATAACTCTGAAACACCATTGAAAGATCCCTTTCATGAGGGGGTACACAAACACGGGGCGAAGAAACAACCCTGCCTTTAAGGATGATCTCTCCCCCGTCGGGTTTTTCCAAACCCGCTATAAGATTGAGAAGTGTACTCTTACCGCAACCGGAAGGACCGAGTATAACAAAAAATTCCCCTTCCTCCACATCAAAGCTGATACCTTTAAGCACCTCCACCTTGCCCCTTAAACCGGACCTGTAAGTTTTATAAATCTCCTTTACCTTCAGAAATGTCATCTTACAGAACCGTTCCTTCTTTGCTGACAATAGTTAACATCGTTTAACTACACTGTTAAGAATTCGCGTTCTGACCTGATAGGGAAAGAGGGAGACGAGGAAGTAGCAGTAAACGAGTCTGAGGTAAGCTGTGA
>JALWWX010000048.1 GCA_027078675.1 Aquificales bacterium
TTATACATCTAACCTTCCATATATTTCCGTGAAGTTCAATAACATTTTCAGAACCCGCCCTCTGATGCAGTCCGTCCACATTCTGAGTTATAACCACAACATCGGGAAACTTCTTTTCAATCTCCGCCATCAGCAGATGAGCCTTATTCGGCTCTGCCCTTGCTATATTCTGCCTTCTCTCATCATAGAATTCCCAAACGAGCTTAGGATTCCTTTGAAATGCTTCCGGTGTAGCAAGATCCATGGGATTGTATTTTCTCCACAATCCTTCGCTTCCTCTGAAGGTAGGTATTCCGCTTTCCGCGGACACACCCGCACCAGTGAAGAAGGTTATGTAAGAAGCCATTGTTTAAATTTTATTACACTTGAAGCTCTTTATGTTTTTATTGTACAGTTTATATAGGTATGAAAGAAAGCATTGATGATTTAAGGAAGCAGATAGATAGGATAGATGAGGAGATTCTAAGACTTCTTAATGAGAGGGCGGGGCTTGCCCGTAGGATAGGGGATATAAAGAAGAGGGAAGGGAAGGAAATACATGTGCCGGAGAGGGAAAGGAAGATATTTGAGAGGATTTCAAGGCTTAATAAGGAAGTTTACGGAGAGAATTTTCCCACGGAAGCCCTCTTTCACATATACAGGGAGATTATATCCGCCTGTTTATCCCTTGAAAAGCCCCTTAAGGTGGTTTATCTCGGACCTAAGGCTACATTCACCCATCAGGCTGCACTTGAATACTTCGGTATTTCCGCCCAATATATACCTTCCGCCACCATAAGGGATGTATTCATAGAGGTTGAAAACGGCAGGGCGGATTACGGAATCGTTCCGGTGGAAAACACTATTGAAGGTATAGTTAATTACACCCTTGACATGTTCCTTGAGAGCGATCTGTTGATATGCGGGGAGATAGTTATACCCATAAATTTACATCTTCTTTCCACGGAGGAATCCATAGAAAAGATAAAGAAGGTATACTCTCACAGGCATGCCATAGGTCAGAGCAGGAGCTGGTTGGAGAAAAATCTTGCTGGTGTTCAGATAGTAGAGGTTGAAAGCACCGCAAAGGCGTGTGAGATAGCCCTTGAGGAATCGGGTGTTGGCGCCATTGCCTCAGAAGTTGCCTCTTATACCTATCACCTTAATATAATAGCCAGGAATATCCAGGACAGTGGTAGTAACTATACAAGGTTCTTAATAATAAGTAAAAGGGATGTTGGTCCTACTGGTAATGATAAGACGAGTCTCCTTTTTGCGGTAAGGGACGAGGTGGGAGCCCTCTATAAAGCCCTTGAAAGTTTTTATAGATACGGTGTTAACCTTACAAAGATAGAGTCAAGACCGTCCGGTAAAAAGGTGTGGGATTATGTCTTCTTTGTTGATCTTGAAGGTCACAAGGAAGATGAACATGTAAAAAAAGCCCTTGAAGAGTTAAAAAAGAGGACACAGATGATAAAGATACTGGGTTCTTATCCTAAAGCAGTACCTTAACACCGGGAAATTTGTGCAATTTCTCCACGAGTTCACCGTTAAGCTCAACCCTGAATTTCGGAGACGCCTGAATTGTCGCTATGTAGTCTTCCCCCACTATGTCTATGAGTATATCTTTACCCTTAGGAGAGTGATTTTCTTTAAGAAACTCGTACAGTTTATTAACAATACCGTTTTTTATTATTTTTTCACTCATAACTATCCTTATAAAGTTACTTTCCGAATCAACAAATTCCGTAGGATCATAGATCTCTTCCGCAATAAGCTTTATCTCTTCCGTTTCAATATCTTCATCAATAGTCCCGACCACCACAACCACCTTGTCATTCTTTATTTTGTCTTCGTAAGCGGAAACAACGTTGGGGAACACCACCGTTTCTATCATTCCCGTTTTATCAATGAGATTAAATATGTACATATAGTCTCCGTTCCTTGTCTTTTTCTTTGTTACATCAGATATTACTCCCCCAAATTTAACCCTTCTACCTTTTTCAATATCTTCCGCTTCCTCAATATTTTCTATCTTACCTTTAAGTATATGTTCATATCTGTCCATAGGGTGTCCAGATATGTAAAAACCTATAACATCCTTTTCAAGCTTTAGTATATCCGTATCTTTTTTATTTTCCTTTCTTTCTCCATTTCCGAAGAGGGAATTTTGGTTCAGCATAATCATATTTTTGCCTGCCTTTTCAAGCTTTTCCAAAAGATCGGACCTTTTCTCACCTGTAAAATCAAAGGCTCCCGCCTTTATAAGAGATTCAATAACCTTTTTATTCACCTTCCTGCTGTCAACCCGTGATATAAAGTCTGTTATTCCTTTAAAGTAACCCTTCTTTCTCGTTTCTATAATTGATTGTACAGCCTCTTCGCCTACCCCCTTTATCCTGGATAGACCGAATCTTATTTTACCCTCATCCTCAATTTTAAAGTCCACATCACTTTTGTTTATATCAGGCTTTAGTATCTCTATACCTTCTATCTTTGCTTCTTTTATAAGATTGAGGAATTTTTTGTCCGATTTCTCCATAGATAACTTAACCACAAAGAATATGTCCCTGTAATGGCTTTTCATATAAGCGGTCCAATAGGAAAGATATCCATAGGCAACGGAATGTGATTTGTTGAAGGAGTAGGAGGCAAATTCTTCTATTTCGCTCCACAGTTTTCTTACTTTGTCTTCGGGAAATCCGCGTTCAACAGCACCCTTTATGAACTCATCTTTAAGCTCAGCCATTAGATCCGCCTTCTTTTTTCCTATTGCCTTTCTTAGGTTGTCCGCTTTTCCCGCGGAGAAACCGGAAAGTATCTGGGATATTTTCATAACCTGTTCCTGATAAAGTATTATTCCGTAGGTTTCCTTTAGGACAGGTTCAAGCTCTGGAAACGGATATTCAACCGGCTCCTTACCGTGTTTACGATTTATATACTTTTCAACGAGTCCGCTTTTTAAGGGTCCGGGTCTGTAGAGGGCGAGGGCTGCCACTATATCGTCAAATTTATCAGGCTTTAATTTCCTTAAGAGATCCCTCATACCTTTGCTTTCTAACTGGAACACTCCTACCGTATTACCCTCTTGAAGCATTTCGTAAACCCTCGGTATATCAAGAGGTAAGCTTAGATAGTCTATATCTTTGCCGTATCTTTCCTTTACGAGCATCCTCATGTGATCAAGTTCGGTGAGGGTTTTAAGGCCCAGAAAATCCATCTTTATAAGACCTATCTCTTCCAGCTTTGTCATATCAAACTGGGTTGCCAGCTGTTGACTTCTATCGTAGTAAAGGGGGATCAGTTCACTAAGCGGATAGGGAGATATAACAACACCCGCTGCATGGATAGATGTGTGTCGTGTAAGCCCTTCCAATTTAAGGGATATCCTCACAAGCCTGTCTATTTGAGGGTCTTCTTCACAGTATTTTCTGAATTTTGTTACATTTTCCTCTATATCAATCCTGTGATATCCGTACTTTCTTCTAAGCTCATCAAGAGGTACCTTATACATCTCTTCAAGGGACAGCCATGTTCCCTGAACATCCCCTTGAGGTATAAGCTTGGCGAGGGTGTCCGCAAGATTGGTAGGTATTCCCATTGCCCTTGCCACATCCCTGAGGGTTTGTTTTGCCTTCATTACATTGTAGGTAATTATCTGGGCTACATTCTCTTCTCCGTACTTCTTCTTCACATATTCAATAACCTGATCCCTTCGCTCCATACAAAAGTCAACATCAATGTCTGGCATGGATACCCTTTCTGGATTTAGGAACCTTTCAAAGAGAAGACCGTGTTTTATAGGATCTACATCGGTTATGCCGAGTGCATAGGCTATAAGGGAACCCGCCGCACTTCCCCTGCCCGGACCTACGGGTATATTCTTACGCTTCGCCCAGTTTATAAAGTCTTGAACTATAAGAAAGTATCCCGCAAAGCCCATCTTATTTATGACTTCAAGTTCATACTCAAGCCTGTCCCAGTACTCCTTTGTATTTTTCGCCTGCCCCTTTTCTATCCTTCTCTTTAAACCTTCAATAGCCATTTCCCTTAATAGGTCTTCAAGGTTTTTATCCGGAGGTGTTTCATATACGGGAAAGAGATAATCAGTGTTCTCAAATATATCAAGTTTGTCAGCAACCTTTTCCGCTATCTCAACCGTGTTCATAAGGGCTTCTTCCCATCCCTCAAATAGATTTTCAAACTTTTTCCACATCTCCTGAGGAGATGCAAAGTGTAAACCTTCATTTGCACACTTTATACCTTCCGATTCAATTTCATAAATCTTCTTTTTCATCTGTATAGCCATAAGTATGGTATGGGCTTCCCTGTCTGAAGGGTTTAGATAGTGACAGTCGTTTGTAACTACTGGCTTAACTCCGTACCTTTTGCTTATATCAAGGAGTATCTTGTTTGCCCTTTCCTGTTCTTCAAGTTCGTTCCTCTGGATTTCAAGATACAGATCTTCACCGAATACATCCTTAAGTTTCCCAACCCATTCTTTTGCCTTTTCTTCCTCTCCCCTTGATGCAAAGTAAGTGGGAACACCCTTTATACATGCTGTGAGGGCTATCAATCCCTTTCCGTACTTTTGAAGAAGTTCATAGTCTATCCTCGGCTTATAGTAGAATCCTTCCTTATAAGAAAGACTTGACAGTTTCATAAGATTTTTAAGTCCTTCTGAGTCTTTTGCTATCAGAATAAGGTGATGGTTGTACCTGTCTGTTATATTATCTTCTGTTCCCTTCTGTCTTCTGTCAAACCTTGAACCAGTTGTAAAATAGGCTTCCATACCTATAAGAGGTTTTATCCCTTCACCTTTAAGCTTTTTATAAAAGTCAATGGCTCCGAACAGATTTCCGTGATCGGTCATTGCTATGGCCTTAAATCCCAGCTCCTTGGCTTTTTTTACTAAATCATCTATCTTTATTGCTCCATCAAGAAGGGAGTATTGGGTGTGCAGGTGCAGGTGGACAAAATCCTTTACCGCCATAGAAAGTAACTATAGGGGTGTGGTGGTACATATGGTTATATCAGAAGTCATTAACAGTGTTCGGATAAGCAAGAAGATTTGTAAGTTTATCACCGAATGATTTATTTTGTAGTGGCTTCCTTTTCATTTTGACCGTTAACGGGTACCTTTACTATAACCTCTTTAACTCTGTTTCCTTCCATTTCATTTACTATGAACTTAAAATTGCCGTATGTTAAAGAATCCCCCTCTTCCGGTATCTTACCCAGATTTGCCATTACGAAACCGCCTATTGTATCATAGTCGTAATCCTCTGGTAGTTCAAAACCGAGTTCTTTGGCAACTTCCTCTACGCTCGCGGATCCGTCAACCCTGTACATGTTCGCAGAAAGTTTAACAATCTCCTGGGAATCTTCCCACTCGGTGGGAACATTGCCCACCAACCATTCAAGTATATCATACAGGGTTATCATTCCCGAAACCGCTCCGTGCTCATCAACAACTATGGCTACCTGGGTTTTACTTCCTTTAAGCTCTTGTAACAGCTTGCTCACAGGCATTATCTCCGGTACATATATCACATCCTTTTTGAAGTCTGAAAGCTTTTTATCAAGGTTTTCCTCAAGGGGCAGAAGATCTTTTATATAAACAAATCCGGTTATATTGTCAGGATTATCTTTATAAACGGGTATCTTGCTGTGACCCCTTTCAAGTATTATATCTATAACTTCCCTTATCTTTTTGTCCTCCGGCAGTGCAAATATATCCGGTTTTGAGGTCATTATTTCCCTTACGAGTGTATCTTCCATTTTAAGAACCTTTTCCACCATGTCCTTTTCTTCCGTGGAAAACTCTCCAGTTTCAAGTCCCGCTTCCATCATATCTATGATCTTTTCCTCTGAAAGGATGAACCTTTCTTCCTTTATTTCAATATTGAACATTTTAAGTATACCTTTTGCGGGTAAAACGAGGAGATACCTTAAAGGTGTTAGCAAAATATGAATGGGATAAAACAAAGGTGCATAGAGAAGAGATAGACGATCAACGGAAAAAAGAACAAGGCTCTTAGGTATGGTTTCGCCAAATATAAAGATTAAAAATGATATAAGAAAGGCGGATATAAAAGCTCCAACACTACCAAAATGATCTGTGAATACTTTTGCCCCGTAAGAGGATAATAAAATATTTACAATTTCATTTCCTATCAATATGGTTATTAATATCTCCTTAGGCCTTTGAAGTATTTTCATAAGTATATTGAAAAATCTGTGATTTGAAAATCTCATCATATAGGGTTTGCTTATGCTAAAGAAAACTACTTCCGACGAGGAGAATATACCAGACATGATAAGTAGGAATAATATGACTGTCACTTCAGTAGAGATTGCAGACCACATATCTTCCATTTATATTTTTCCTCCTGAGCGTTTTTGAACATTCCTCCACTTTTAGTGAGCACTTGTAATAAAAAGGACACCCATTTTCTGGTATTCTGTCTTCAACTTCAAAGGATTCAACCTCGCCCCTTTTGGAGGGGTGTGAAACCGGAAGGCTTGAAAGTAAGTATTTAGTATAAGGGTGAAGGGGATTTTCAAAGATTTCATTTGTCCTACCTATTTCCATTATTGTACCGTGGTAAAGGACCGCAATCCTGTCGCTTATGTTCCTCACTGTTCTCAAATCATGGGTTATAAAGAGGAAGGATATACCCTTTTCTTTTAAACTTTTGATAAGATTTATTATCTCAATCTGGGTGGCAACATCAAGGGATGAGGTTGGTTCATCCGCTATTATAAGATCGGGTTGAAGAACTATCGCCCTTGCAATGGCAACCCTCTGCCTCTGACCGCCCGATAGCTCTTCCGGTTTCTTATTCATAAAGCTTAGGGGCAGTTTAACCATTTCCAAGGCTTCCTTTACCCTTTCTTCCCTTCTGTCGTATCCGTGTATTTTGAGAGGTTCTTCAATAATCTCTTTAACGGTCATACGTGGATTCAAGGATGTCCTCGGATCCTGGAATATTACCGATACCTTTTTGCAAAACTCCCTTCCCATTGAGAAGATATCTTTACCCTTAAGATACACCTTTCCCTTTTCTGGATGGTAAAGCCTGAGAATTATTCTGCCGAGGGTCGTTTTACCAGATCCAGACTCTCCTACCAATCCGAGTATCTCTCCTTCATAAATTTCAAGGTCTATATCTTTAAGGGCGTAAATGTCTTCCTTTTTAAATATACCTCTTCTGTTGTGAAAGACTTTTGTTACTCCTTTTACGGAAAGGAGGGGGGTTTTTTCTTCTTTCATATTGTTCTTGAAAATCTTGCTTCTTTTTTGTTTCTTGTATGTACATCAAAGATCATTGCCACATTCCTTATAAGCAGTCTTCCGAGGGGTAGCACATCAATAGAATCATCACTAATTTTAATAAGACCGTCCCTTTCCATCTCCCCAAGCTCGTTTATTTCCCTCTCAAAATAATCTTTAAATTTTATACCGAACATATCTTCAATCTTTTTGAATCTAACTCCCAGGTTACACATAAGATCCATAATAACTTCCCTTCTTATAATATCGTCCTCATTAAGGATGTAACCCCTCATTATGGGAAGGCGATCTTCTCTGAGGGCGTTATAATAAGCTCTTGTTGTTTTGTAGTTTTGGAAGTAGGCATCATAAAGCATTCCTATGGAAGTGGCTCCTATGCCGATGAGTTCCACACCTTTCTTTGTCGTGTAGCCTTGGAAGTTTCTCCAGAGTTCACCCTTTTGCTGGGCTATACTCAGTTCATCTTCTGGCTTTGCGAAATGATCCATACCTATGAACACATAACCCGCATCCTGAAACTTTTCTACTGTCATCTCTAATATCTTCAGTTTCTCTTCTGGAGGTGGCAGGGTTGAGGGATCCAGCTTTCTCTGGAGTGGTTTTAGCCAAGGTACATAGGCGAAATTAAATACTGCAACTCTGTCTGGTGAAAGTTCAATGGTTTTATCTATGGTTTTTGCAAATTTTTCATAGGTTTGGTAAGGTAATCCGTATACGAGATCTATATTTATGCTTGAAAATCCGAGATCCCTAAGCTTTGCCATAACCTCTTCCATCAGTTCTTCTGTTTGAATTCTGTTTATAGCCTTTTGTACTTCTTCATCAAAATCCTGAACACCCATGCTTATACGGTTAAATCCAACTTCCCTTATGGTCTCAAGCTGACCTTCGCTCAGATACCTCGGATCTATCTCTATGCTTATCTCTCCTTCAGGATCAATATTAAATCTTTTCTTGATTTCTCCCATAAGCTCCCTTATCTCTTCGTTACTTAAGAAGTTGGGTGTACCTCCTCCCCAGTGTAGCTGTATAACCTTTCTTGAAGTATCTATTATTTCCGAGAGCATGTCCATTTCTTTGTACATGAAATCTAAGTAAGGCTTTGTAACATCCTTCCTGTGGGATATTATCACATTACATCCGCAAAACCAACAGGCACTTTCACAGAAAGGTATATGAAAGTAAAGTGATAGAGGCGTTTTTCTTTCATTGCTCTCTTTAAGCTTAACCTCGTAATCCTCATAGGTTACCTCTTCCGTAAATTCGGTAGCTGGGGGATAGCTTGTGTATCTCGGACCTGCTTTATCGTATTTTTCAATAAGCCTTTTGTCAAAAATTGCCCTCATTACACAATAATATTAAAGTAAAAATAAACTTTTTCCAAGAATAAGATCATATAAAAATACAAGGGGAGGATATATTATCTTCCCGAGGATTCCGGTAAAAAGAAGTATGCTTATTATGAGGAACCCGTACATTTCCATCCTGTAGAAAGCTTCCCAGTATTTTAGCGATAGAAAACTCATTAATGCCCTGCTTCCGTCCAGAGGAGGTATAGGTATTATGTTAAAAAGTGCAAGTATAAGGTTTATAAGAACGGATTTGGCACAGAATATGGCAAGTGGTATAAGCACGCTGTGTGTTATATTTGCATCCGCGGAGTAAATCATCCCCGTTATTATCCTATAAAGCGCTCCGAAAATAACAGCCAAAAATATATTTGTGACAACGCCAGCTATTGATACAAAGAATGTTCCTCTTCTTAGATCCTTAAAGTTCATGGGATTTATGGGAACTGGTTTCGCCCATCCGAAGAGAATGGGGGAGTTTATGAGGATAAATAAACCGGGCAGGATAATTGTTCCCAACAGGTCAATATGGGGTATAGGGTTAAGGGTTATCCTTCCTGCAAGCTTTGCTGTTGGATCTCCCATCTTGTAAGCTACCCATCCGTGGGCGACCTCATGCAGGATTACCGCTATCATAAGGGCTGGTATTGTGAGTATTGCCTCTTGAATGTTAATTCCAAACATAGTCCTTCTATTTTATGATATCAATTCCCGTATATTTAAGATCAGGCTCTTTTGACAAAGGGTCAACCCTGTCGCTTACAAGTACATTAACGGGATTGCCGAACTCCATAGGATATCCGAAGGGGGCAAATATGTGTCCTCTTTTTACATTTCCGTATCTTACTATCCTTTCTGTCTTTCCCCTGTCCGATACTATTGTCACTTTATCACCTTCTTGTATATTTAGCTCTTTCGCATCTTCAGGATTCATTATTATAAAGGGAGGAACTTCACCTTTCAAAAGTTCTTGTGCTTTACCCGTTTTTGTCATGGTATGCCATTGATTTTTTAATCTTCCCGTTATCATTATAAACCTTCCGTTTTCCTTAGGTATCTGAAGGGTAACAGGATGGAATTTAGCCTTACCAGATTCTGTAGGAAATTTTAGATCTTCATATAACCATCTTCTTCCCCACCTTGCGGGCAAACTTTTATAATCCAAGGAAGATATATCACACAGCCTTCCCTTTGTTGTTTCTTTGAACTCATTGAATATATCCTCTACCGATTCGTAGTTAAAACCTCGGAAGCCCATTTGATCAGCCATTTCTTTGAATATAAGCCAGTCCGGTTTCGCAACCCCTGGTGCTTCTTTGAATTTACCGCAGAAGGTTAAGGTCCTGTCTGATCCTGTCATGGTGCCTTCCTTTTCACCCAAGGTACTTGCGGGAAGTATAATATCCGCAAACTCTGTTGTATCATTCCAATAGGCGTCTTGAACTACGAGAAAGACTTTATCTAATGCCTTATGTACCTTATTCAAATTGGGTAAAGATACAGCTGGATTTGTACATACAACCCATAGTAACTTTATCTTACCTTCAAGAATCAGATCAATTGCTTCAGTTATTGTTGGTCCAGGTTTTTCTTTTATACCTCTTACTCCCCAGAAGTTTTCCATAAACTTTCTGTCTTCTTCATTCCTTACATCCCTGTATCCGGGTAGTCCGTTGGAAAGGTAGCCTACTTCCCTGCCTCCCATTGCATTGGGCTGTCCTGTAAGTGAGAATGGGCAACCTTTCCCATTCAATCTTCCTGTTGCCAAATGCAGATTTATGAGAGCTAAGTTCTTCATTACAGCATTTACGGATTGATTGAGTCCTTGACACCAAAAGGAAATAAGCTTCTTGCTTTTATGAAAAATATTTGCAAGCAGATATATATCGGAGACTTCAATATCACATATTTCACTCGCTACATCAGGTGGAAATTTCTTTGCTTCTTCTATGGCTTCCTCAAAGCCTTCTGTGTACTTAAATACGAATTCGTAGTCAATCCAACCCTTTTCGTAAAGTATATATAGCACTGAGTTCAAAAGGGCTGTATCAGTTCCCGCCCTTATTTGTATGTATATATCACTTTTTCTGGCTGTTTCCGTCTCATAAGGATCTATTGTAATTATGAGGGCTTTCTCTTCCTTCCTTCTCCTGTTTAAAACCCTCTTGAATAGAACGGGATGAGAAATTGAAGCATTTGAACCTATGAATATAAAAGCGTCTGCATCGTCTATATCTTCGTAACAGCACGGTACACCGTCGGATCCGAAGGCAAGTTTATAGGCGGTAACTGCGGAAGCCATACACAGCCTTGAGTTTGAGTCTATGTTGTTGGTCTTTAAAAACCCTTTAACAAATTTATTAATGATATAGGACTCTTCGGTCATCAGCTGACCAGAGATATAGAAGTACATTTCATCAGGTGATAGACTGCTTAGCTTTCTGGCAAGAATTTCGTAAACCTCTTCCCAGCTACTGTCCCTTAATCCGTTTTCCGTTTTTATGTACGGTTTTAAAATTCTTCCCTTTTCGTATATCTTAGGAAGGTATAAAGGTTTTTTGCAAATATCACCTCTATTTGCAGGGTGTTCAGGGTTTCCTTTCACCTTACCCTTTTCATCTATGTACAGTCCGCAACCTACTCCGCAGTAAGGACATTGAAATTCCATTTTTTAATCCCCTATTTCCATCAATACCCTCCCGCTCTTTGGATCTATACCTACAAGTTGATCCTTTTCATAATCGTATCTAACATAAGCCCACTCCATCCACTTGGCATGCAACATCTTAACAAATACTAAGCACAATATTCCTATGACTCCGAAAAGGGCAAAGGCGAGGCTGTAGCTACCCGTTGCTTCAAAGACTATGCCGTTTACTGTGGGCAGATAAAAACCGCCTATACCTCCCGCAGCACCTATAATTCCCGTCATCAGTCCCGTCTGATGGGGCCATCTGTGAGGCACGAGTTGAAATACCGCACCGTTACCGAGACCGTAGAATGTGTAAAGTAGAAGGAAAAGCAATATTCCCAGAATGAGAGGAGGTGTTATAAGGAAAAATATAAAGTTTATTAGTGATATACCTCCGAGGAAAAATATTAGGGCGGTTGCACCGCTTATCTTGTCCGCTATGTACCCTCCGAGTGGTCTTATCATGGCACCGGTAAATGCAAAGACGGACATCAGTATTCCTGCCTCAACCTTTGAGATCGTGTAAACATCTCTAAGAAGCATGGCTATATAAGATGACATTCCGACGAATCCGCCGAAGGTTATTGAATAGGCAAGCATAAGCACCCATGTATCCCTTTCAAGGAAGACCCTTTTGAAGGCAAGGGGCATAAAAAGGATTCCAAATACAGCACCGAGAACCGGGATAAGTAGCTTGCCTATATTACCTCCCACTCCGAACCATTCTTTCTGGAATCCTATGGCAAGTAGGACCATAAAGCCCAAGGTTGAAAGGAATGCTAAAATGGGATAAATTTTGTTTCCTTCATTTTTGGGTGTTTTGTCTTCCGCCCACAAGATTACAAAAACTAAGGCTATAAGAAGAAGGAGAGCTGATATTACAAAGGTATATTGCCATCCTATTGCCTTTGCTATGGGTGGGAAGAGAATACCGTCAAGTACCGCCCCTATGTTTCCCGCAGCAGCAAGTCCGAGCACAAGTCCTTGAACTTCTTTGGGATAATTACTTCCTGCCATGGGAAGGGCTATGGCAAAGCTCGCACCCGCCACCCCAAGGAAAACACCCATCCAAAGAAGATCTTCGTAAGTTATATTGAATCCCTTAATCAACATGTATATGTGAGGTATGGAGGAAAGTAATATTCCCCCTATGGCTATATACTTTCCGTTTATATACTGAAACATATGGCCGAAATTTATCCTGAAGATAGCCGCGGATATAACGGGTATTGCAACCATAAATCCCTTTTGAGCTCCAGACAGATTAAAGTACTCCGCTATAAATGGTCCCAACGCCCCGAGTAACAGCCAGATACTGAAGGAATGGTCAAAGTAGATAAAGGAGGCAAATAGTGCTTTTGGATTTCCCTTTTTGACTGCGGATATTATCTCACCTACCATTAGAGTTCCCTCCTCTTGGTCCTTATGGTCCATACCTCCGAGATGTCGCACACGAAAATCTTTCCGTCACCGTAAACACCCGTATTACACACTTTTGTAATTACATCTACAACTTTGTCTTTGTCTTTGTCTTCAACTCCTATAAGTACCATTGTCTTTACAAGCTCGTTGTAGCTTCTTTCTCCAACCTGTACTCCTCCCTCCTTACCCCGTCCTATAACATCCCATGTTGTTAACGCTTTAAAACCTGCCTTTTCAAGGGCGGATATAAGATCGTAAAGCTTTTCCGGTCTTATAATCGCCTTTATCATTTTCATATTTGCACCCTCCTTCTTATTGAAAACAAATATCTTCCCGTCTCCGTAGCTCCCCGTGTGAACAGTTTCAATAATTGTGTTTATAATTTCCTGTGTTTTATCCTCCTCAACAAAAATGGAAAAAGCTTCCTTTGGTAGAAAAGCCATTATAGTTTTTTCCCTTAAAAATCCTTTGTATTTTAGACCTCCTTCCTTTCCCCTTCCTTTTACATGCCATGAATGAAAATAAACGCCTTTTTCGTATAGCTTCTCTTTCAGAGGTATTGCCATTTCCTTCCTTACTATGGAAAGTATTTCTACCATCCTGTTTAATTTTTTGCAATTTTTGTGCCATATATCACGATCGTGTACAATATATAGACCCTTAAAACTGCAAGGAGGTGGGTTTATGAAATTTACACTTGCGGAGAGAATAAAAAAATTACCCCCCTATCTCTTTGCGGAGATTGACAGGAAAAAGCAAGAGAAGATAGATCAGGGAGTTGATGTTATTGACTTGGGTGTTGGTGATCCTGATATGCCCACACCAGAACCTATAGTTGAAGCGGCAAAGAAGGCTTTGGAAAAGCCTGAGAATCACAGATATCCTTCTTACGTTGGTATGATGGCTTTCAGGGAGGCTGTTGCACGATGGTATAAAAAAAGGTTTGGCGTTGAGCTTGATCCTTCCCAAGAGGTAATAACCCTTATAGGTTCAAAGGAAGGTATAGCGCATTTTCCCCTTGCATTTGTTGACAAAGGGGATGTAGTCATATGTCCAGATCCAGCATACCCTGTCTATTCCATAGGAACATTGTTTGCAGGGGGAGAGGTTTATAAGGTTCCCCTTTTGGAAAAAAATAACTTCCTTCCGGATATTGATTCAATACCAGAAGAGGTGGTAAAGCGTGCAAAGATTATATGGATTAACTATCCAAACAATCCCACAAGTGCCAAGGCTACTAAGGATTTTTATAAAAGGCTGGTGGATTGGGCAAAGAAGAATAATATAATCATAGCTTCTGATTTTGCTTATTCGGAAATATACACAGGGGAAGAGAAACCCATTTCCATTCTTGAAATTGAAGGTGCAAAGGATGTGGTTATAGAGTTTCATTCCCTTTCTAAAACCTATAACATGACCGGTTGGAGAATAGGTATGGCTGTGGGCAACAGAGAGCTGATATCCGCCCTTGGAAAGGTGAAAACCAACATAGATTCTGGGCAGTTTCAGGTTGTTCAGGAGGCGGGTATAGTAGCCCTTGAACTCGGTGAGGATGTTGTTGATGGTATAAGGAAGACTTATAAGGAAAGAAAAAAAGCTATGATTGAAGCCCTTGAAAGTGCGGGGCTTGAAATATATAAATCCGACTTTACCTTTTATCTCTGGATAAAGGTTCCTGAGGGATTTACTTCCGCTCAATTTGTTGCTAAATTATTAGATGAGGCGGGTATCGTGTGTACCCCTGGTAATGGATTCGGCGAATATGGGGAAGGTTATTTTAGAATATCCCTTACGGTGCCTACGGATAGATTGTTGGAGGCGGCAGAGAGAATTAGCCGTTTAAAGTTATGAAATCTGACAATTTAGACATACTTGATGTAGTGACGCCTATACCTACGGTACCTTATGATCTTAGCATTGATAATCTAAAAAAACTCTTTAAGGAACTTCGTATATATGACTACATGGTTGTTGTGAAAGATGAAAAACCCATAGGTCTTGTTTACAGGGATAAGGTTATGAAGACAAACAACAAAAATCTCTTAGCTGGGGATATGGCACGCATAAAAACGAGATTGAGGGTTCCTCAAATAGGTGAGGATAAGCTTACAGATCTTCTTGATATCCTTCCTGTAAGAAAGGAGCATATTATTATAGTTGACAAGAAAGGGCATTATAAGGGAATTCTTAATTATGAGGTTTTGATCCATTATATAATTTCAAGAAAAGGTAGAAAGCTTCCCATAATTCAGCAGATAAAGAGTTCTTTTGGTAAAGAGCATTATCTTATAATCTTCGGATTAAAGAATGTTAAACAGTTCAGGGAAAAATACGGTATGTCAAAGGAGGAGGGTATTTACAAGCTGTTATATGAAGATATAGCAGACTTCTATAACATGGAGGTTTCTTGTACACCAGAAAGCGGTGAGATGTGGGTCTATTCTGAAGAACCGCCACGTAAAAGTGATATAAAGGAGATTATAAAAGAATTTCATAAGGAATTTTCCTTGCTTTACGGTGATATAGAACCAGTTAATGTTTACGGCATGTCCTTGGACCTAAGCTATGTTAAGTCTCAGGCTGAGTTTGAAGATATTGTAAAGGAATTAAGGAACAGGGCTAAAAGGATAGATGGATCTGTTTTTATAATACACGGAGAAAGACCTATGCTTATACTTGTTGAGCCGAGGGATTTTAAAATAATAAAGACTATAAAATCCAAGATACTCGGTGATTTTGAAAATATAGTGCTGGCGGTTAAACGGTCACCCAAGGATATGTGGGAATACACTTTGTATGATATTTTCAGAGATTATCCCTACTTTGAGCTGTTTTATATAATAAATGAGAGGGGACTTCAGATATCAAACAATATAATAAACCCAAAAGTTTCTTATTTTGTTGCTACGGGCAGAAAAGGTAGTGACAGATCCGATAGACCTTACTTTGAGGAAACAATGAAGGAAGACTCTTATATTTCGGATATTTACCTATCACAGGCAACAGATGACTTTTGTATAACGGTAGCCCGTAAATTTAATTATGAAGGTAAAACATACATATTAGCGGGTGATATAAATTTCAAAGAAATACATAAGCTGGTTAAGGCTTACACCACAGCAAAGGTATAGAAAGTTAATCGCTTTTAACTATACATGACCATGCCACATTACCGTTCGTTGAGTTAAAGAAGGAATTTGCGGTCATTGAGAGAAGACTTCCCCATATAAAGGCGCTACCGTTGGTACTTGTTGTATCGCTTATAAACACATTTCTTGACATGCTTACCGTATCCCCGTAAATAAGTGCGGTACCACCTATGTCGTTTGCCACGTTATTACTGAACTTGTTGCCTTCCATTTTCACTTCTTTGCCCCATATTAGTGCTCCTCCTCCTCCATTTGCCGTGTTGCTTTCAAAGGTATTTCCAAGCATAACTATTGAACCGTGATCTGACTGGATCCATGCACCACCTCCACCGTTAGAGGTATTTTCCACAAAAGAATTACCTTTTACATTTACTGTTCCAGAAAGTGTTTTTATAAAAAGTCCTCCTCCACTTTCTCCGGAATTGTTGTAAAACTTACAATTTTCTACAGTTATATTAGCTTGCTTGGTTTTTATAACAACAGCTCCACCTATTTCTGACGAGCTACCGTTTGTAAAAGTAATACCGTTTATGGTTATGTGAGCTTCGGAATCATCTTTAAGATCGGTTGTATCTATTATAAGTATCCTTGATAAATTGGATCCGTCAAATATGGTTAAATCCGCGCCAGCCCCTTGGATGATTAGGGATTTGTTCTCTGCAGGTTTATAAATCAAGGGAGTCTTTATAACATAATTTCCCTTCGCTATATTTATTATGTCATCTTCTCCGTTTTTACTTACGATACTTAAGGCTCCTACCAGTTCAAGATAACTGCTTACATTGAAGACCGCACTGAAAGATACAGAAATGTATAGAACTATGGCTGACATTATAAGAGGGAATCTCATAGCTCACCTCCCTAAGGATTAACTAATTTATTATACCTTCTTGCTTCTTACCCTGCCAAGTAGTTTCATAGGTAGGCCGTACACTTTTGTAAAATACTTTCCCGCAATATGGTCAAATTTGTCTTGGGTAGTATAGGTGGCAAGATCTTCATTATATAGGGAGTAGGGAGATGTCCTACCCACAACTTTAATACTTCCCTTGTAGAGTTTTAATTTAACTTCTCCTTTAACATAGGGTGAAAGATGCTCGGTAAATTTGTCCAATGCTTCTTTTAGTTGGGAAAACCATAGTCCGTTATAGACGAGCTCTGCATATTTGTGAGATACATGGGATATTAGATAATGGAAGGTTTCCCTGTCCGTTACCAAGGACAAAAGATCTCTGTATGCTTCATAAAGGATTAGGGCGCCCGGTGCCTCATAGACCTCCCTGCTTTTTATACCTACGAGTCTGTTTTCAACCATATCTACTCTTCCCACTCCGTATTTACCGCCCAAGGTGTTCAGTTCTCTTATAAGCTCCCATAGTTTTTCATACCTCTTTCCGTTTACGGCTACTGGTATAGCATTCTCAAAGGTTACTGTCAGATAAAGGGGTTCTTCTGGGGATTTTTCTGGGGCACATGTTATTTGATAGGCATCTTCTGGAGGTTCTGTCCACGGATCTTCAAGGGGACCGCATTCTATGGATACACCCCAAAGGTTTTCATCTATGGAGTAAGGTTTATCTTTTGTTACTTTAACGGGTATATTCCATTTTTTGGCATATTCAATCTCCTCTTCCCTTGATTTAAACTCCCATTCCCTCACGGGAGCTAAGACTTCAATATCCGGATCAAGTGCCCATACGGACAATTCAAATCTCACCTGGTCGTTGCCCTTTCCCGTGGACCCGTGGGCTACCGCATTTGCAGAGAGCTTCTTTGCATAGTAAACCATTCTTTTGGATATCAGTGGTCTGGAAAGGGAAGCGGTAAGGGGATATTTGCCTTCATAAAGGGCTAAGGCCCTCAAAGTGGGCATACAGTATTCTCTTGCGAAGGTTTCTTTTAGGTCCTCAACTATTGCATCTACTGCGCCAGAAGCCTTAGCCTTTTCGGGTATATCACTCAGATCTTCGTTCTGGCCTACATCCGCGGTGTAGGTTATTACTTCGTAACCCCTTTCGGTTAACCAGCGAACTATAACAGATGTATCAAGCCCCCCTGAGTAAGCGAGTATAACCCTCTTAGCCATTTATATCTTCCTGAACTCCTCGGGTAACTCTCTCGGCTCTACACCAGTGTATTCAGTCTCTTCCTCTTCATTCAATCTCTTGGAGAAGGGCTTTTCCGTTGTAAGTTCTTCAAAAACATGGGCAACAAGACCAGGAACCCTTCCTATGATGAAGAATCCTTTTCCTAATCTCCAATCAAAACCCATCTCAGAGACCACTGCAGCTATGGCGCCGTCCACATTAAGCACGAGCCTTTTACCCTTTTGTTTGTAAAGTTCTTCCTCTACTTCTTCTGCAAACCTGCAATGATCTCCGTAAAATCCAAGATCTCTTGCTATATTCATTAATCTTTTTGTTCTTGGATCAAATTCTTTGTAATACCTGTGACCGTATCCGGGAATAGGTTTTTTCTTTGAAAGATATTCGGATACAATCTCTCCCACACTTCTGCTATCTTTTACACCTTCCTGAATGAACTTCATTGCGTCTTCCAAAGCTCCACCGTGGGCGGATCCGAATGCCATAACGCCTGCAGCTACTCCTACATTCAGCGAATTGCCACCGCTTGCCACGGATCTTGCAGCTATTACTGAGGGTGGAGCTATTCCATGATCAATAACGGATACAAATATGGCTTCCATCATTTTTGATTCTTTTTCGTTTGGTAGCTCTCCCTTCAAGATCAGATATATGGCTTGGGCAAAAGAAAGATTACCGACAAGATCTAACAGGCGATATCCCCTAATATAAGTTTCATGACCTATATGCCTTGTTATTGCTGTTTTCCACTTTTTTTCCGCCATGCCGTACTCCCTGATGATATTTGGTAATGTGATATTATACAAAATTAACCATGTTAAAGCCCTATTTGTTTTTAATTTTTTTAAGCTTTGTTTTTGCTTCGGATATACCTTTCCTTAAAGTATCTTTCCTTGATATAGGACAGGATGTGGAGGAAGCGAGGGAGGAAGGAAAGTACCTTTTTATCATGTTTCATCAAGAGGGGTGTCCCTTCTGTGACAAGATGAGAAAGGTTACCTTTCGGGATAAAAGGGTAAAGGAATATTTCACTAAGCACTTTTATATGATTGAAATAAACATAAAGGGATCACTTCCCGTTATTGATGTTGACGGTAAGGAATATACGGAGAAGACATTTTCAAGAAAATACGGGGTAAGGGCAACACCTGTGTTCCTTTTTTATGATAAGAATGGTGAAGTTATATTGAAATTACCCGGCTACTACAAACCCGAGGAATTTTTACTGATAGGAAAGTATATAGTGGAAGGACATTATAAAAAAGAAAACATTTTCAAGTTTATAAGGAAGTACAGAAGGAGCAGATGATGTTCTTTCTGCTTATTTTCTTTATCGGAGGGTTGGCATTCTCTGTAGAGTATATTGATCCGTTAAAGGCTTTTAAGATAGCTCTCTCCGAAAGTGACTATTTGAAATCCCTTAGAAGGGAAGTGGACAGCAGGATATTTGAGAAAAAAAGTGTGGAATCTTTAAAGGGACCAAACCTTTCTGTTATTACGAGGGCTTACTACGGTTTTCCTTATGGTGAAAGGGAAGTCTTTGATCTTTATTCCTATCTGAGGGGTGAGTATATGATATGGGATTGGGGAGTATTATCAAAGGAGATAGAATCTGCGGATATAAAGATAAGGGTTGAAAAACTTATGCTTAAAAGGGCTTACGAGAATTTTAAGATAAGGCTTGTTGATCTATTTTGGAAAATTAAACTTGCGGAGAAGAGGGCGGAGGTAAAGAGGGAAGAGATGGCCGTGGCTTATGTCAGATGGGACAAGGCAAGGAATGAAAGGGAGGAAGGTCTTTTGAGCAGGGAGGAGGAGGCGAGACTTGAAACAGTTTACAGGAAGAAAAGAATGGAGCTTTTAAAGGCTCAGTACGATTACAACCGCTATCTTAACAAACTTGTGTACCTTATTGGAATTGATAAGAAGGACTTTGAAATACTTATCCCGGATATAAAGGTTGATATAAACGGCGAGTTTAAAAGTGATTATGTCAAGGGGGAAGCCTTCACGGGAAATTATGATATGAGGGTGGGAAAGATGCTTATTGAATACTACGAGAGTAAGAGGGATGGTCAAAAATATGCACCCCAATTATTTGTTGATTTCGGGGGTGGGTATTCTACCCGCCCTTTTGGATCTCGCTACAAGTGGTACGGAGGGATAAGAATTGAGCTACCTATATACGACGGTGGTTTTATATCCGCCCGTAGAAACTTTTATGAAACCAAAAGAATGAAGATTGTTGACAGGCTTAACTTCCTTAAAAAGAAGATAGAAGGGGAGATTGAAAGCCTTTATAATCGTTGGGAGCTTATAAGGGGATGTTTTGAATATGCGGAATCCCTTGAAAGACATTCTGAAGAAAATCTTGATTTAAAAAGATCTGAGTACGAACTTGAGTTAGCCTTTGATCTGGGCTATGCTATGTCCTACAGGAGCTACGCTGAGCTTAAAAGGATGGAATGTGAACACAAACTTACCCTTTTCCTGATGGATGTTTACTTACTTATGGGAAAGGATGTATTCAGTGTCTTCAAGGAAGAACCAACCTTCATAGGTGAAAGGGAGGTTACCTTCTGATGTTTTTTATCTATTGCTTTATGTTCTTAATGGTTTCTTTTAGTTATGCGGAAGAATATACGGTTCATGCCATAGTAAAAGGGGTTGTTGAAAAGGTATTTGTTAAAGAGGGGGATAGGGTAAGGAAAGGTGAACCCCTTTTAAGGATAAGTGCGGAGATTTATGATGCTGAGATACTTAAGCTTGAAAATGAGGTTGTTGAAAAGGAACAAAATTATTTAAAAATAAGGAAAGACTTTGAGAGATATAAAGAACTTTATGAAAGGGACTTGCTTGCAAAGAGTGTTTATGAAGATTATGAGATAAGACTTAAAAAGGCAAAGGCTGAGCTTGAGAAGACAAAGGCGGAACTCAGAAAGGCAAAACTGCTCGCTTCTTATACTACCATAGTATCCCCTTACGAGGGTGTGGTAAAAAAACTGTTGGTAGGTGAGGGTTCTTATGTTAACGGCGAGGTGGTGCCACACCCTGTTGCTATAATAGGGGTAAGGTAAAATTCACCTGCTGGCGTGCATAGTTAAAATATATTTAATTCTTGATATGAGGGTGTTCATTATAGGATGGTTGATACTTATATTCTTTAACCTTTCCCTTTCCGCGGAGTATAAAGAGGGAGAGATTATAGTTAAGGTCAGGGGATCCGTTAATATTAAAGCTGGGAAAGAAAGGATAAAAGCTCTCGGGAGATTGGGTGATGTTAGATATCTTCATATAGTAGATAAGAGTAAGAGTACAGAAGAATTGATAAAGGAATGGAAAAATAGGGAGGGTGTGATAGAGGTGGTTCCGAACTACAAGGTAAGGATATTTCAGATTCCCAATGATCCGGAATATCCACAGCAGTGGGCTATGGACAAAATATCCGCTCCCGACGCTTGGAATGTAGCTACGGGGTCAAACTCGGTGGTTGTGGCTGTTGTTGATACTGGTGTTGACTATAATCATGAGGATTTAATACCAAACATGTGGGTTAACCCTTATGAGATTCCGGGGAACGGTATTGATGATGACAACAACGGTTATGTTGATGATGTATATGGTGTTGATGTTGTTAACGGTGACGGAGATCCAATGGATGATAACGGTCACGGCACTCATGTTGCTGGTATAATAGGCGCTGTTGGTAACAACGGTACGGGTATTGCAGGAGTTAACTGGAATGTTAAGATAATGGCTGTTAAAGCCCTTGGTGCTGGGGGAGTAGGTGATATTGCATCCGTGATAGATGCCCTCAATTATGTGCTTGAGATGAAAAGGAAAGGGGTAAATATAGTTGTGGTTAATGCTTCCTACGGATGTGAAGGTTGTCAACCTGCTCCAGATAGGGATATAATAGCTGCACTCGGGGCGGAGGGTGTTATATTTGTTACCGCTGCGGGAAACAGCGGATCCGATAATGATACAGTGCCTACATATCCAGCTTCTTACGATCTTGACAATATAATAGCTGTGGCTGCGGTTGATTCTAACGATAACCTCGCACCCTTTTCAAATTACGGGGCTACAAGCGTTGATATAGCTGCTCCTGGTGTTAATATATACAGCACTTATCCGCGCACCTGTGATTACATACCCTCTCCCGGTGATATATTCTTTGATGATATGGAGGGAGGTTCTGCAAACTGGAGTACGGGGGGTACACCTAACAATTGGAGTATAGTAACGGATTCTTCCAAGGCTTCCCAGGTGTGGGATGATAGCCCCTCAGGAGATTACGCTAATAACAGTAATACATGGCTTTCCTTAAATAATCCCATTGATCTGTCTGCTGTTGCCGGTGATGTATGTTTGGGATTTGAAACTATATTTTCAACGGAAGCCTTTTTTGACTTTGTTTATATTGAATATTCAAAGGACGGGGGTGTAAACTGGAACAGTATTGCAGGACTTACAGGATTCGTTTCAGCTTATACATACCTCGCCTTCCCTGTTGATGACGATTATAAAACATCAAGCTTTAGCTTCAGATTCAGGCTTGTTAGCGACGATACTATAACGGACGACGGTATAAGGATAGACAATGTAGGTGTGGGCTTGGGTACAGTATTACATAACTATAAGAAGGAAAGCGGTACCTCAATGGCTGCACCCTTTGTTACTGGCGCTGTTGCCTTATTGGCTTCCGCATATCCCAATGAGGATATGAGGGCAAGAATCCTGCGTATAATTTACAATGCGGATCAGATACCTTCTTTAAAGGATAAGGTTATAAGCGGGGGACGTTTGAATATTTATAAGGCTTTAATAAATAAGATTTCAGCTCCTGAGATTTCCCTGTCTTCATCGGAGGTGTTTTTCGGGTATGTGGATGTGGGTTCTACGAAAAGCAAGGAAATAGCTGTATCAAATTACGGTTATGACCTTGTAATTAAGAATATATATATTCAGGGTGTGAATAAGGAAGATTTTTCCTTTTATAACGGTTGTGCGGAAAAGATAATATACGGTCAAACGTGTTCAATTGTTGTTTACTTTATGCCGAAGTCAAGCGGATCAAAGAATGCGGAACTTATTATTGAGAGTAATGATATAGACAATCCTAAGGTGAAGGTCATATTAAAGGGTATAGGTGAGGAGGTTTACAGTAGCGGAGGTTGTTATCAGTTTAATGGTATTGTTATTCTTTTACTTATCCCCCTTCTCTTGGTGAGACGGAGATCATATTTATCTTGATTGCTTACTAATACCTTATAATAACTAAAAGGCTTAATCTAAGGAGGTAAGGGATGTTAAGAAGTCAGTGGATTGATAAAAATCTTAAATTTAAAAATAGAAGTCAGCTTCATCTTGCAAGGCAGGGTATTATTACGGAAGAGATGAAGTATGTGGCAAAGAGGGAGGGATTGCATCCGGAGTTTGTAAGGAGGGAGGTTGAAGCGGGAAGGATGATAATACCCGCAAATATAAACCATCTTCATCTTGAACCCATGTGCATAGGTATAAACTCTAAGGTTAAGGTTAATGCCAATATAGGTAACTCAGGTCTTGCATCAGATATACCAACGGAGATAGAGAAGGCAAAGGTTGCCATTAAATACGGAGCGGATACAATTATGGATCTTTCTACAGGTGAAGCCATTAATGAAACGAGAAAGAGGATAATAGAGACAAGCACTGTACCCGTTGGAACCGTGCCTATATATCAGGCTTTAAAGGAGGCAAAGGGTGATGTAAAAAATATGACGGTGGATCTTATCCTTGATGTTATTGAAGAACAGGCAAAGGATGGTGTTTCCTATATGACTATACACGCGGGCGTCTTGAGAGAGTTCCTTCCCTTGGTCCAGCACAGGGTTATGGGTATAGTTTCAAGGGGCGGTGCTATAATGGCTCAGTGGATGCTTGAGCATGGCAAACAAAATCCCCTCTATGAACACTTTGATAAGATATGTGAAATATTTAAGAAGTATGATG
>JALWWX010000049.1 GCA_027078675.1 Aquificales bacterium
TATCCATCATGCCTCCTGCACCTCATAATTTTTTTTGATCTATAAAAAAGCTTCTAAATCTATTTGATTCCGCATAGGCCATCTCTCTTAATTTTCTCTTTCTATCTTCAAAATCATCCGGAAGATCTTCGGGAACTGGATAGGACTTGAGAAACTTTTCAACCACATGGTTGAATGCTTCATGCAGATTATAGACCTTCATATTTATTATATCCCGAGGAACATTGTAATACTCCTCTTTGAGTATGCTCTCCGCTATAATCATCGCGTCCGGCGACAGATTTAAAGAATTTAAATCAATTTTTTCGGGTTTCAACTCCATTAATCCTTTTAAAAATATACGCTCCGCATGGGAAAGGTAAACCCTGTCCCTTTCCTCCTCCTTAGGCTTAATATAAACTTGCTCGGATAGGCTTGTAACGGGAATACCCGTTATCTTTGAAACGGTAAGAAGCATATCGTATGCCTTGACAGAATCGTTAACAAAGGCGACATAATAAAGGAAATCCCTGAGGGCATCCTTGTCACCTTCGGATATAAGATTTATAAGATGCTCAAAAATTTCGGGCGCATTCATAAGCTTTTCCTTCAAATCCTTCCCTTCTACCTTCTTGGAAAAGCTGTCCGCGTCCTCCCCTTCGGGCAAACGAAACACCCTAACCTCCATACCCTCTTTTAAAAGAACGGGAATAGCCATCCTTTCCGCCTTTCTTCCCGCCTGATCACCGTCAAACATAAGCACAGCCCTTTTTGCATACCTTGAAAGAAGTTTGGCATGATCCTCTGTAAGGGCTGTACCCATGGGTGCAACCGCAAATCTTACACCCTTCTGGAAAAGGGAAAGAACATCAAAGTATCCTTCGGTTATAACAACCGTTTCTGTTTCCCTTATATACTCTTTACCTTCATAAAAACCGAAAAGGATCCTGCTTTTCTTAAAAATTTCACTCTCTGGAGAATTTATATATTTGGGAGTTTCACCCTTTATACTTCTTCCGCCGAAGGCAACAATATTACCCCTCTCATCCCTTATGGGGATTACTATCCTGTTTCTGAACATATCCCTATAAAACTCATCTGACTTTATGAGATTACCCGTCCGCTCGTAGTATTCAAGCAAACCCATTTCTTTTAGTTTTTCCACTATCTCATTACTGTTTTCCGCAAATCCTATTTTGAACTTCTTAATTACATAGGGATCCGTCCCACGTCCGCGTAAATATTCCACCGCATCCCTATTCTTACTAAGATTTCTTTCATAAATTTCTGATACCACAGCCATAGCTTCCAATACCTTTGAATTATCAGAAGAACTCCCGCTTATCTTCAACCTTATACCGTACTTTTTGGCTATTTCCAAGGCAGCCTGGGTGTAAGAGAGGTTTTCATAAAGGGCAACAAATTTTATAAAATCACCGCCTACCCCACATCCGAAACACTTCCATATACCCTTTTGAGGAGATACAAAAAGGGAAGGAGTATCATCAGGATGAAAAGGACAATTCGCCTTGTAATTACTACCCGACCTCTTCAGATCAATATAGGAAGATATTACCTCAACTATATCAAGTTCCTTGAGGAGATCTCCAATGCCCGCCGACATTATGGATATGTTAAATATAGTAAAGCATATCGGGGTGTCAAGATTTTTGAAGCTACTTGATAGAAGTTTGACAACTACTTACGAAGAAATATAATTAAAGCATGCTTGAAAGGGCTAAAGGACTCGTAAAAAAAGTAACCCTTGAAGTAGTCTATGAAGTCGTTGATGAAAGAACAAAAGAAATATTGGAAGTTATTAAAAAAATAGAGGAAAGGCAAGAAGAAGATTTCAGATATCTAAACCAAAAAATAGACACTCAGATAGGTCAGGTAAGAAACGAAATGGGACAGTTAAGGCAGGAGATGGGACAATTAAGGCAAGAAATAGGACAGCTAAGACAGGAAATAGGGCAATTAAGAAATGAGATGGGACAAATAAGACAGGAAATGACTCAAATGAGAGAAGAGTTTAAAACTGAAATACATAGGTTAGATGAAAAAATTGACAGAATGAACCAAAGAATTGACACGGTTATACAAATGCTCTCAGAGATCTTGAGATCAAAATAAGCCCGC
>JALWWX010000050.1 GCA_027078675.1 Aquificales bacterium
ATTGGAAAAGGAGATGTGGAAGTGTGCACAGAAGTGGGAATTTGAAAAGGCGGCAAAGCTCAGGGATGAGATAAAAAGGCTTAAGGAGTTGCTGAAACTTGTTTGAAAATAATTATATTCAAATATTGTCAACTACTCCTCCCTGATGGAAGGAGCTTGTAGGTGAGGTTAGCCATGCATAGCACAGCCAACACTCCCTACATCGGGACGGTTGACAGCGCCCCACACGGAGGGTCTTGCCTCTCCGTGCCCCGACTTCCCTCCAAGGGAAGCCAGATAGTTCTTAACTATGTTCCTGCTGGCGTTGAGATCTGCATTAAGCTGATAACCACACCTCCCACATACAAAATGTGCTTGATCTTTCCTGTTATTTCCAGAAATATGCCCACACCTGCTACACTTCCGAGAGGTATAGCGGGCATTAACATAGACTACCCTTACCCCCTTTGCCTGTGCCTTGTACTCTATCAACCTCTGAAGCCGGGCAAAGTTCCAGCTGTGTATCCATCTCCTATTTTGTTTGTTTACCTTTATCCTTCTCCTTATACCTTTAAGCTTCTCAAGAACTATAACCCCACCAGCAGGAACAAGCTTTACTATCTCCTTGGCTATCTTGTGGTTAACAGCAGTCCTAAACCGTTTCTCCCTCTGCGAGAGCTTTTTAAGGTGTTTTTTCGCAGAGGGAGTGCCTTTGGACTGCAGACGTCTCCTAAGAGCTTGATACCTTTCGGATACAGCCCTTATGTGTCCTCCATCAAAGAACTTGTTTATCTTACCGTCAGGAGTAGAAACCACAGCAAGCTTGCGAAGTCCCAGATCAACTCCTACAAAGAATTCCACGGGTTTCACAGCAGGAATATCCTTCTCTACGGTTATGTTGAGGAAAAACTTTTTAAGCTTCTTATCGTATTTGAGGTTTGCAGAGGTAACCTTCCAGTCAAGGTATTGTTTGAAGTAGTCAGGAACTTTAACTTTGAACTTCTGTCTTCCTTGTGTAGTGGCAAGAGAAACTTCCTCTCTACCCAGCCAAACCGTATAGGAGCGTTTATCGTATCTGATGGCGGGGTTGTTGCTCTGCGGACATCTGCCTTTGAGTCCTTTCTTTTTTCTCTTCATGGCGGACTTGAGACTTTCTGGAGCTACAAGCCTTGCGGAGATAACAAGCTGAGAAGGGAGAGAGGTTTTATCTCTCACTGTATAGTAGGTGAGGGTGTGGAGAAGGGCACCGTTCCAGATTTGGGCTTTCCATCCTATTTTGCAGGTGTAGTTGTAAGCGAACTTATATTGTTCAAGGGTTTTAAGGAGTATCTGTTTCTGTTCTTCGGTGGGCTTAAGGACAAGTTTGAGGGTTCTTTGAAGTTTCATATTCATATACTACTCCAATACTTGCAGTCTTTCAATGGCGGTCTCCTCCCCTCCCTCACGGAAGGGGTATCTGACCGCAAGGAGGGAAGAGATGAAATTCCTCTCAAGACTCATAGGACAAAGGCAAGAAGGTATAAGGATTGAAGAATGGAAAGATGAGAGAGAAAGCATAAACGGACTGTGGATAGAAGATATAGGGATATCCGAAAACGGTTTATGGATACTTGTAGGGAGAAGGCACGGTATATTGCAACTTTACAGATGGGACGGAGAGAGAAAATCTCTACCCAACCAACCCTCTTCCAATACGGTAACCCAAATCCTTTACAAGGACAACAGATTTTTTCTTTGTATGCCCCCACACATCATCATATACCAAATTGATGACATGTTAAATCCCGAAAGATGGCAAAGCACAAAGGTAGGGGGAGAAGGATCAAGACCTGCAGGTGCAATAGGATTTTTTAAAGACACTCTAATCTTCAACACAACAAATCGTTATATAAAGGGCATTAACTACAAGGAATACGGTGAAAAGGATTTTGTCCTCTCCTTTCCGTATGAAGAGGACATAACGGGAGCATTGAAGGTTATAGTGGAGTTTAAGGAAACCATATTCCTTACAGGTGAAAAGGGTGTAGCCTTTTATTCTGAAGACGGCAAGCTCATAAAACACCACCCCATATCCGCCGGAAGATCAGTAATCCTTCTTAAAGACAGAATATACCTTCATGACAGAAGATACATTTA
>JALWWX010000051.1 GCA_027078675.1 Aquificales bacterium
CTTCTTGATTTGGACGACACCGATTTCGAACTGTTTCAATTCCGACACGGTGCGATCAAAACGACGGTCTTAATAACTTCACTTACTTTGCTAAAATATTTCAATTCCGACACGGTGCGATCAAAACATAACAAAATACCTCCGCGAGTTTGCGGACAAACTGTTTCAATTCCGACACGGTGCGATCAAAACAGGCGGCCAGAAAGGCGGCAAAAAGTCAGGCGCCAGGTTTCAATTCCGACACGGTGCGATCAAAACATTCCACCGCGCATGCGCCGTTGTGCGCGTGCGCGGGTTTCAATTCCGACACGGTGCGATCAAAACCCCGTTCCATCACCCGTTCGTATGCACCACCGCCGTTTCAATTCCGACACGGTGCGATCAAAACCTCGTGCCCCGTTTCCCATTCCGCTACTGCTGCTTCAGTTTCAATTCCGACACGGTGCGATCAAAACTTTCTGCGCATCATAAGCTGCACCACCAGTCGTACGGTTTCAATTCCGACACGGTGCGATCAAAACGAAGATCGCGACGCATTTGCGCAACTTCTGTTGCTACGTTTCAATTCCGACACGGTGCGATCAAAACTTTCTGCGCATCATAAGCTGCACCACCAGTCGTACGGTTTCAATTCCGACACGGTGCGATCAAAACGCACATCCTCTTTGAGACTGCTTTATGCAAAAAGTAGTTTCAATTCCGACACGGTGCGATCAAAACTTGCTAAACTGGTGCTGTGGGAATACAAAGGAGCTAGTTTCAATTCCGACACGGTGCGATCAAAACTTGATCTTTATAGACCGTGGAAGATGCAGAAGACTGGTTTCAATTCCGACACGGTGCGATCAAAACTGGAACGTCGGACGAGCTGGACGTAACGGGTTTCAAGTTTCAATTCCGACACGGTGCGATCAAAACACTTTCCCCTGCTACACATCTCGGTTGAAACTGCTGTTTCAATTCCGACACGGTGCGATCAAAACGGACAAGCCCCCATCCGCGTGCGCGTGGAATAAAAAGTTTCAATTCCGACACGGTGCGATCAAAACCAGATTGTACGGCTTAAAAAGCGCAGCCGCAAGACGTTTCAATTCCGACACGGTGCGATCAAAACCAATCAGCCGTTCCCACACCACAAAATCAGTCTGGTTTCAATTCCGACACGGTGCGATCAAAACCGACGATGAAGAGGAAGTTCGTCTTCGGGAGATTTAGTTTCAATTCCGACACGGTGCGATCAAAACTGTTGCAGTACTATTTACAGCAAAACAGTTTTAATTTGTTTCAATTCCGACACGGTGCGATCAAAACTCACCCCCTGTTGCCGAAGCGCTTCTTAAGCCAATGTTTCAATTCCGACACGGTGCGATCAAAACCTTAACTGGTTTGCAGATGCATTTGCTGAAGCACAAGTTTCAATTCCGACACGGTGCGATCAAAACGAGGTGATCGTACCCGACAAGCCTTATCCGCACCACGTTTCAATTCCGACACGGTGCGATCAAAACCGCCCAAAGGTCTCCCCTCCATCCCGGCAATCCGCGTTTCAATTCCGACACGGTGCGATCAAAACCTTTCTGAACAATCCAGGATTGTCGAAGGTGTTCGGTTTCAATTCCGACACGGTGCGATCAAAACGCTGATGATTCCGGAAGAATATCTTCATTTGTTTAGTTTCAATTCCGACACGGTGCGATCAAAACCGCGTTAGGACTTCGGGTAAGGGCACACTTACCCGAGTTTCAATTCCGACACGGTGCGATCAAAACCTTCGGTCGGCAAGATCTGCGTTCGCATTTTTTCCGTTTCAATTCCGACACGGTGCGATCAAAACTTTTTCCGCCTTTGCTACATCCAGCGGCGATTGCCCGTTTCAATTCCGACACGGTGCGATCAAAACACGCGAAACTCTTTTGTACGTGCCATTTCGACACCTGTTTCAATTCCGACACGGTGCGATCAAAACCCCAGCCAGCCGAGAAAAAAGTTTTCCTAACCCGAGTTTCAATTCCGACACGGTGCGATCAAAACCATAGCAAGCGCGTCGTGATTGAGGAACGGCAGGAAGAGTTTCAATTCCGACACGGTGCGATCAAAACCCGTCCTCTCTTTAAT
>JALWWX010000052.1 GCA_027078675.1 Aquificales bacterium
ACGGACAAGGATACTGCTTGAACATTATGACATAAAAGGGAAGAAGTTACTCTCTTACTATCACCCGAAGGAAAAGGAAAAGATGAAGGGAATAATTAAATTACTTAAAGAGGGAAAAGAGGTAGCCCTCGTATCCGATGCGGGTACACCCCTCATATCCGATCCCGGCTATATCCTGGTAAAGGAGTGCATAAAGGAAGGTATAAAGGTTGAAGCCCTACCAGGACCGACAGCCCTAATTACCGCCCTAACCGCTTCAGGTTTGCCTACAGACAGGTTCATATTTATGGGATTCCCTCCCAAGAAAAAGACTAAGAAATTCTGGGAGAGTATAAAGGGATGTAAAGACTTTACCGTAATACTTTATGAGTCCCCAGAAAGGATAAACAAAACCCTTGAAGTTATCAAGGATCACTTTAACGATCCAGACACCGTTATAGCGAGGGAGTTGACAAAAATAAATGAGGAATTTATAAGGGGTAAAGCTTCAATACTACTAAAGGAGCTTGAAGGAACAAAATTAAAGGGAGAGCTTGTAGTACTGTTCAGGTTGTGTTAGCCCCTTCCTTCGTATCCTCCTTCTTCTCAGGAAGTTTCTTAGGATTTTCCTCTTCTTCCAATTCGCCGGAGAGGGCTTTTTTAAAGTTTCTTATTCCCGCACCCAGTGCCTTTCCTGCCTCTGGTATCCTTGAAGCTCCAAAAAGAACAAATATTATAGCGAGAATTATAAGGAGTTCTGGCAATGTGGGCATATGAAACATTCTTTACCTCCTTTTATAAATATAACACATTGGGTAAAAATATTCACTATGAGGATAATTTTATTTTCAGGAAAAGGTGGAGTCGGTAAAACAACAGTTGCTGCAGCTACCGGTGTAAAGCTTGCCGAAATGGGTTATCGCACAATAGTAATCTCCCTTGATCCCGCCCACTCCTTGTCAGATTCCTTCGGTATTCCAGAGGAGAAGAGACTCAGCTTTAAAGGATTACCCACCAATATAGATAAGAACCTATGGATCCAAGAGATAGACATACAGGAGGATATAGAAAGACACTGGGGCGATGTTTACAGATTTCTTGAGCTACTTTTTAACACAACAGGATTTGAAGATATTGTCGCGGAAGAGCTTGCCATACTGCCAGGAATGGAAGAGATAACAAGCCTTCTTTATATAAACCAATACTATAAAGAAGGGAACTTTGATGTACTTATACTTGATATGCCTCCGACAGGTGAAACCCTAAGATTCCTTTCCATGCCTAACATAATGAAGTGGTATATGAAAAAGATATTTAACACAGAAAGGCTTCTTATGAAAGTTGCAAGACCGATAGCGAAAAGGTTTACCGATGTCCCCTTACCCGATGATTCCTATTTTAAGGCGGTGGAGAATTTTTATACAAAGCTTGAGGGTGTTGATGAAATACTGTTCAATTCCGATATATCTTCGGTAAGGATAGTGCTTAATCCGGAAAAGATGGTTCTTGAAGAATCAAAAAGGGCTTTCATGTATTTCAACATGTTCGGTATTAATGTTGATTGTATTATACTAAATAAAATTTTTGAAACATGTAATTCGGAAATAAACAAGATACAAAAAAGGTATATTGAAGAGATAATAGGTACATTTTCACCTATACCAATAATAAAATCACCTTACTTCACGGAAGAAATAATAGGAAAAAATAAGCTAAAACACTTAGCAGAAACACTTTACAAAGACAAAAATCCTGCCGATATATTCTTTAAAGAACAGGTTTATTCATTTATTAAGGAGGAAGGTGGCTATAAGGTGAAACTAAAATTACCTTTTGCTCCTAAGGAGCATATAAATCTTTTGAAAAGCGGAGATACCATCATAGTAAGATGCGGAAACTTCAAAAGCTATGTTACTCTACCGAGAAAACTGAGTAATCTAAAGCCTTCCACAGCAAAAAGAAAAGGGGACTACCTGATTATAAAACTGGAGTGAGATGAAGTTCATTTACGTAGTAATAGGTACCGCAGTTATACTTTTGTTTTTTGATGCATACATAAACTCAATATTTTTTCCTGAAAGGAGTTTTATAGATCATCTTATAAATCCCTCTTACTATACGCTAATAAAGAGGCTTGAAAGTATTTTACTGATACTCGCGTTGGGGCTTTATGCCCAATACCTTATTAACAAGCTATCTGAAAGGGAGAAAAAGCTAAAAAGACTGATAGAACGACAAAAGGTCTTAAGCAATCTTGGATATTTGGCTCTAAGTGAAAATCTTAAGATGCTCATGGAAAAAACGGTTGAAGAGGTTAGAGATGTATTAGAAGCTGATTATGTGGGCATATTCTCGCCCTGCACGGATAAAGAATGCATTCTTAACGCCTGCGCAGGCTTTGAAAAAATGGACATCCTTAACCTGAAATTACCGGTAAAGGTTACAACCTTCGTAAAACAAGAGGATATTAAAAACTTTGGAGATCCATGGAAAAAGTATAAAATAGAAGAAGGAATAAACATACCTATCATAGGTGATGAGTGTTTCGGAATACTGGGAGTTTACTTCAAAAAAAGCAAGAAATTAGATGAGGGGGACATAAACTTTCTTAAGGCAACTTGCACTATATTGGCAGAAGCTTGCGAAGTCCAAAAAAATAAAGAATCCCTTCAGGAGAGCGAACACAGATATAAACAGCTTGTTGAACTTTCACCTTATGCTATTGTTGTACACTCAAAGGGAAGGATAGTTTTCGCAAATTCCGCAACTCTGAAAATGTTCAGGGCTGAGAAACCAGAAGATATATTGGGTAAGGACGTTTTTGATTTTGTACATCCAGAATATTTAGGTGCGGTCAAAAAAAGAATAGAGTACCAACAAAGGATGGGTAAACCGGTCCCATTTTATGAAGAAAAGCTTGTAAGACTTAACGGAGAAGTTTTTTATGCGGAAGTTGCAGCTGCACCCATAATCTTTGAAGGTCAACTATCTTCACTTGTAATAATAAGGGATATCACCGAAAGGAAACTCCAGGAAGAAAAGATCAAAAGATTAAATCATGTATATGCAATACTCAGCAATATAAACAGCGCAATAATAAGGATAAGGGATAGGGATGAACTCCTTAAAGAAGCCTGCAGGATAACGGTTGAGGAAGGAAAACTACCTCTTTCATGGGTATGTATAAATGAAGGAGGAGAATTAAAGCCTTATATCTACTATGGAAAAGCGGATAATCTGTTTGAAAAAATAGAAAAGTTTAAAAAGATGGGTATAAGCATACCAGAGATAGAAGAAGATAATACATTTGTGTGTAACGACATTGAAAACTCGGATATAGATAGTAGGTGGAAAGAAGTACTTTTAAGAGTGGGATTCAAATCTTTACTATCAATGCCTGTTTATGTGGGGAGTAAGCTTGTATGTAAATGTAACTTCTATTCAGAAACAAAAGATTTCTTCCATAGTGAAGAAATTAAACTCTTTGAAGAAATGGTAGCGGATCTTTCATTAGCTCTTGATTATATAGAAAAGGAAGGCGAAATATTTAAGTTAACATACTATGATAGCCTTACAGGCCTTCCAAACAGGTTTATGCTTAAGGATCTAATCAACCACGCCCTTCCAAGTATAAAAAGATCTGGAAGATACCTCGCTGTTGTATGTGTTGATATTGATAATTTTAAAAAGATAAATGATTCAATGGGTCACTCCTTTGGAGACAAATTACTTCAAGAGGTAGCAAAAACCCTTAACGCAACAGTAAGGGAGGGAGATATAGTAGCCAGAATAAGCGGTGATGAATTTTGCCTCGTACTTTCAGATATAAGAAAGATAGATGATATTTCCTTCATCCTCTTTAAACTCATGGAGAGGTTTTCAAAACCCATCAATATTGAGGGAATGGATATATATATTTCTATAAGCGCAGGTATTTCTGTCTTCCCCAACGACGGTGAGGATGAAGAAACCCTGCTAAAAAACGCTACTATAGCCCTTCACAATGCTAAAAAAGAGGCAGGAAACAGTTACAGGTTCTTTACAAAGGAAATTGATCAAAGGGCAACCCGTGAATACTTTATAGAGCTGGGCCTTAGAGATGCTGTAAAAAAGGGAGAGCTATATCTTCACTATCAACCAATAGTTGATGTAATGTTAAACAAAATAATAGGTATCGAAGCCCTTGTAAGATGGAACAGCGGTTCCCTTGGGTTCGTACCACCTGCAGAGTTCATACCTATAGCAGAAAGAACTGGAGTAATAGTTGAAATAGGACATTGGGTATTAAAGGAAACAATGAAACAGTTAAGATTATGGAATGAAAAAGGTTTCGGACCACTGAAAATGGCTATAAATATATCAGCAAAACAGCTTCTCAAAAAGGACTTTGTTCCTGAACTACTAAGCATCCTTAAGGAAAATAAAATAATGCCGGAACAAATAGAACTTGAACTTACCGAAACGGAATTTATAGAAAGATCTGAAGCAACAATAAATGCACTTAACGAGATAAGAAAGTACGGTATAAGGGTAGCAATTGATGATTTCGGAACAGGATATTCTTCCCTCGGTTATCTTATAAATTTCCCGGTTGATACCATTAAGATAGATATACTGTTTACCCGCCAGATGGTAGAAAAACAAGAGTATGCTTCAGTTGTAAAGACCATAATAAATATGGCACATAGCATGAATATGGAAGTTATAGCGGAAGGTATAGAGACGGAATATCAACTTGAATTTCTTAAGAAACACGGATGTAGATACGTACAAGGTTACATCTTCAGTCCACCTAAACCACCAGAAGAAATAGAAAAGATATTTGAAGGTCAAGAAGTTCTATGATCATGTATCTCCTCAAGCTCTTTTATAAATGATTTCTTGAATTCCTCCTTAAATTTATGGGAGTAAAAAGCTACAAACAGTTTACCATCCTCAAGTCTCATCCATACCTTCCTGTGAACTGTGTAAAAGGCGAGCATCATACCTCCCACAAGCAACACAGATCCGAACCATATAATATTAGTTCCGGGATTTTTTGAGACCTGTAACCCTGAAAAATATTGAGGTTCAAATCCATCCATTAGAAGAAAGTAGGGGAAATCTTTCAATTCCTCTATCTCATTGTATTGTACAAACACCGTAGTCCTCGGATCGTAAATAACGGGTACATTGTAACTTTTTCTATTTTTCAGAACCTTAAGAATAACAGCGGGAGCTATATCTCCTCTGAAGCCTGCAGCAGGATCGTTAACATTAAGTATCACCCTATCAACGGATATAAGCATGTCCCTAAACTCTGCAACCTTACCTACACCAACTTCAACTCTTCCCAAAAAGGCATCTTCACTATTTTGAAGCACCTTCTCCTTGTCAAGGATTGCAACACCCATTCTCAATACATTACCTGTAAGACCGTAGGTGGCCTGAAATATCCTGTAACCGTCATAATCAAAGGGACCATTAACCATAGTCATACCTTCAGCGACAACTTTCCCATCTCTTATTATCTTCAAGTCACTCTCAAAAGACTTTACCGCATCAGCAAACTGAGGAGACTCATCACCGTAAGGTACTATTCTGAAGTCCGTAACTTCAATATAGAACGGTAGCTTTATCTGAATATTTTCGGCGGGAATAATAAGAATATTAGATTTATCACCCTCAGGTACTATAACAGTACCGCGCAAACCAAAGAAAGCATCAATTAACGCACCTCCCAATATAACAAGAAGACCAAAGTGAACTATGTAGACACCGAGGCGCGAGTATCTTCCCTTTTCTCCGTAAATATAAGTTTTTCCATCTTCCTTATCTATAAAAACCTTAAATCCTTTCTTAGACAAGAATCTCACAATAGTTTCCTCATCCGCTTTAACCCTTAAAGAAATGGCCTTCAACCTCTTTTCCATAGATTCGGTAAGCTTCATAAATCTCTCTTTTCCAAAGGTATATCTCCATACACCAGGCAATCTCTTTATTGAACAAACAATCAGATTAATAGCAAGAAGTACTATAAAGAGAATATAGTACCAAGAGCTAAATACATCCGTAAGCCACAACTTCCAGAACCAATAAGCTTTTTCTACTCCGAACTTGTTAACATAAAAGTCAAATTCCCTATTCTGCTCAATATATGTTGAACCCAACATGGATAAGATACCGAGAACTATCATTATGAATATGGCAAGCTTTATAGAAGCGAAGAAATCATATATAAATCCGTATATATTGCCGTGCCTTTTATAATCCTTCACAAGATCCTTAAAACCGCGATAACCTAAACCACATAAGGATACGAAGAACAAAATAAGAGAAAATCCTAAAAGTATATAGTAAGGAGTTGATGGAGATTCCGTGTAAAAAAGACCGTATATAATAACCGCTGTAGCAAATATTAAACTAACTACGAAAAATGTATATGAAGTTAAAATTTCCGATACCTTTTTCATTGACCTTGCATTATACAACAATCGCTTTATAAAAATCTACAATTTCTCTTCTTATTGCCTCGGTGAAATCCTTTGAAAGAGGTTCTACAACTTCACGACCGCTCACAGCAGGCATCTGGATATAGAGACCTCCATACCTATTCTTTAAAAGTTTTATACCTCTGATCCTGAACATACCCTCTATCTCAATATCCGCGTATCCTACAAGCCTACCTCCGTTATAGTATGAACTGAACGGATAAAATTTTACAACCTTTACATTCACATCAAACCTCCTGATATTCCGATTCCCTTAATATCTTCTGATATTTTTCTAAAGCCATCCTTCTTTTAAGCCCCTTTAATCTGTCCACAAAAGTAATACCGTTAAGATGATCATACTCATGCTGAAACACAACAGCAAGAAAATCCTCAAATTCCCTTTCCTTTTCTCTCCCTTCAAGATCAATATAGGAAACACCAACCTTCCTTGCTCTTTTAACTTCAACAAATAAACCTGGAAATGAGAGACAACCCTCCTCATAAACAATTTCTCCTTCTGATCCGAGGAGCGTAGGGTTTATAAGAACACCCTTGAAACCCTTTTCTCCATCTCTGTGTGTAGTATCAATAACCATTATGCTGAGAGGTTCGCCTATCTGGTTTGCTGCTAACCCAACCCCTTCCTCTTTTTTAAGAGTATCAATCATGTCGTTTACCACAGATATTATCCTATCGTCAATATTGTTAACCCTCAAGGTCGGTTCCTTCAAAATCTTAGCGGGATAACGAACAATCTTCCTTACCATGCCAATAAAATCTAAAGCACCAAACCCCGACCAACAATGACAGGGATTACCTTACTTGGGTAATTATAAACAAAATTAGTATCCCTAAGGCAAGATTAACTCCCACAAAAACCATCATTTTAGAGAAGTTCCCCTTCCTGTAAAGGTAAAAGTAAATGTAAGTAAGATTAACAAGCATAATTACATAGAGAAGCAATTTAAAATGAAATAAGCCATTCCTAAGCAAGTCTGGTCTCATATTGAGCAGAAGATATATACCCGTAATAAGAAGAAACAGGGCGGAAACCCCTGCAGAGGGTAGAAATTTTCCGTTTACCGCTTTTAAAAACTCATGTCTTTTTTCCTGTGGCACTTCTTTTAAAGAGGGCTTTAAGAAAAAAAGTGAATATATCATACCACCTATCCACAAAACCGCAAACAGTATGTGTAAGAAAAGACCTATTCTCTCCACAGTAGCTTAAATTTTACAAAAATAAATAACCTACTCAAGATGATAACTAACAGGTATTTTTATCCTTACATCCCTCTCTGGCAAAGGAAATCTTTTATAAACTTCTTTTATAACGCTAACAGTATACTCGTCCAACAAGCTGTAGCCTGAGCTTTTAATAATCTCTATACTCAGCAAATCCCCATCCTTACTTAGGGTAAAACCTACCACCACCGTTCCCTCCCAACCCATCCTCCTTGCCACAATCGGATATTCAATACTATCCGCTATAATCCTCCTTATAATTTCAAGATTTTGCATTTTATAAGTTAAGCTATAATCCTCGGTTTCAGAATTATTAGAATTGTTATTTTCATCCTTACTAATACCTTCTTCTGCAACAATATTTTCCGAGGCTTCCCTAAACACCTCTTTATCACCCTGTTCAGGATTTTTAACCTTTCCTGTTTCTATCTTCCGTTCACCCGCATTCTCCATAGGCTTGCTTTCTGCAACAATCTCTTTTTCTTTAACCTTATTATCTGATTTTTTTGGGAGCAAATCCCTATTATTGCTACTTTTTACAACCTTCCTCACTTTTTTATTGTGAGTTTTTCTTGTTTTTACTTTTCTGTCTACACTGTAAAACCCTATTCCTCTTATATCAATCTTCCTGTAGTCGCTATCTCTTTCCAAAGAAGGAAATATATTCATATAACTGTAAATACCTGCCAACACAATTAAATGAAGAAATAACGATATAAAGAGATATTTGAGCATAGAAACCTTCTAAGGGAAATATTATAATCTTAGCTATAGGGAGTCAAGGAGGATAAAGATGGGGAAGGTTATATTTGGTTTAATACTTATTTTTAATTTGTGTGCATTTTCTCTCATAAAAACCTACGGAGATACATCAGATGAGGAGATAAATCATATACTCAAAACAAGTGATGGTGGTTATCTGCTAACAGGTTACACAATGAGTCAAAACGGATTCGGCGGTAAGGATATTCTAATAATCAAGACTGATGATAACGGCAGTGTTCAGTGGAAGAAGATATTCGGAGGGAACGGAGAAGATGAAGGTTACCTGGCGATTGAGTATCAAAACAATTACTATGTAATAGGTATAACAAATTCAATTGATAATGATGAATACAGGGAAACTTTACTCCTCATACTTGACCAAAACGGTACATTACAATCCGCAAAAATGTATCAAAAGGTCGCAGAAGATATATTTCCCCTTATACTGGAAGATCCCGCAACCGCGGGAAACTTCTATATTATAGGTAATAGCTCCTCCTTTGAATTAAATCTTAAAAAACATAATGTGGTTATAATGCACACGGACAGTAACGGAAATATAGTTACAGATACAAAAGTTATAAAGCCTTGTGAAACTGACCCCTGTGACAGTAACAACACCACTGACAGAAGTAATGAATATGTTTCAAAGGTTATAACTACAAGCGATGGCGGTTTGCTAATAGGGGGTGTAACAGACTTTCCTTCTTCTGGTACCGACTATGATCGTGATGTATTTCTTATAAAACTGGACTCAGCAGGTAATATTCAGTGGTCCAAGCGATATGGATTCGGTAGGGATTTAAACAATCAAACCGTTTACGACAACAGGGATTCCCTTAAAGATATTATTGAATTATTTGATAACAACAATAATTCCATAGGCTATATTGTGGTTGGAACTACAACTTACAGTGATACATCTGCAACAGACATATTCATCCTTAAGCTTGATTCAAACGGCGTTGTCCAATCAAGAGCAATATATTGCATAGGTACCAATTCCCAATGCAACGGAGTGATAAAGGAAGAAGTAGAGGGAATTTCAAAGGTGCCAGGGGGATTTCTACTCTTTGCACGTACAGAAGACCCTTTTATATTTGCAGTGGAGGATCAAAATCTGAATGTGGATACAAATATCTTTCAAAGTAAGATATATAGACTAAAAGGCGCTTTCCATTCATTTCTCCAGGATAGTACAAATATTTATCTCGCGGGATATACTGAAGCATTCGGAAACGGCTTTTACGACGGTACATTCATAAAACTTAATACGGACGGAACAGTAGTAAACCCAAAATGTCAAAATGCTGTAGAAAACATGCAAGCTACAATAGTAAAAATTGATAATCCACCTGTGGATGTACAAGACTTTTTCCTGTATATTTACCAGGACCAAAACAACAATCCTTCCGTTTCCGATGAAACCTCCACCATAAGTAAAAAGGATATAGTTGAAATAAAAGAATTAGATGCATGTGAACCTCATATAGTTCCTTCCACTCAGTCTATAGACTTTGGTAATGTTTATCTAAATTTATATTCAGCAGTATACTTGATAATTAAAAACAGAGGATTGCAAAACCTTGAAATAACAAACATATATATAAGTGGTACGGATAAGGATTCATTTGGATTTGAATCATACTGTCTTGATCCAGTTCCATACCAATCCACGTGTTACTTAAGGGTATTGGCAAATCCCAAATCAACGGGAACAAAAACAGCACAGTTAGTAATTGAGTCCAACGATCCTTCCTTACCGTCACTGACAATTAATCTTAAAGCAAATGTCACCACACCACCTCCTAAACCAGCTCCTCAAGAAAAAAAGACACCTCCTAAAAAACCCGTATTTACAGATGTACCTTCGTGTTCAAGTTTTCAAATTGGATATATAATATTGCTACTTATACCCTTTGCACATTTTATAAGAAAAAAGAAGCATAGATGAAAATAAAGATTTGTGGCTTGTGTAGAAGGGAAGATGTAGACTACGCAATATCGGAGGGGGCGGATTACATAGGTATAATTTTGTATAAAAAAAGTCCAAGGTATGTTGATCCTGAAAGGGCTGTAAACCTAATAAAAGATATAAGCAACGCTAAAAAGGTAGCTGTTATGGTTAATCCCAATATAGATTTAGCCTTGGACATGCTAAATAGAGGCTTTGACTTTATACAATTACATGGTGATGAAGACTATGAATTTGCTGAAAAAATCGGTATAGAAAGGGTTATAAAGGCCTTTAGAATCAAAGAAGAAACCCCTAAGATAGAAAAAGTGTGGAAAAAAGCCCATGCAATTTTACTTGATACTTACAAAAAAGATAGCTACGGTGGTACCGGACAAACCTTTAATTGGAACATAGCATGTCAAATAAGGGAAGAGGGCTTTAGGGTTTTCCTTTCGGGAGGACTCAATCCCCTTAATGTGATCCATGCTATTGAAAAAGTAAAGCCTTTCGGTGTAGATGTATCTTCTGGAGTTGAACTGAAACCGTGTATGAAGGATAAAAAGTTGGTAAGCGAATTTATAAGAAAGGTAAAGGAGTTGAAACATGATTGACAAGGAAAAAATAAAGGAAAGTATAAGACTATTTCTTGAAGGAATAGGAGAAGATCCAAACAGGGAAGGTTTAAGGGAAACCCCAGAAAGGGTTGCAAAAATGTGGGAAGAATTTGAATCATTGAGAAACTTTAATATGAAGCTGTTTGAGGAATTCGGTGAATACAATGAAATGGTTCTTGTAAAGGATATAACCTTTTATTCCTTATGCGAACATCACCTCCTCCCATTCTTCGGAAAGGTTCATATAGCCTACATACCCAACGGTGTAATATGCGGACTTTCAAAGCTTGTAAGGACAGTTAGAGCTTTTGCCCTGAGGCCTCAGGTTCAGGAAAGATTAACGGAGGAGATAGCGGATTTTATACAGAAAGAGTTGAATCCTAAGGGAGTAGGCGTTGTTTTAGCAGCGGAGCATCTTTGTATGTCCATGAGGGGTGTTATGTCACCAGGGCATATAACCGTAACATCCGCCTTGAGAGGTGTATTTATGAAAGATATAAAAACAAGAGAAGAGTTTCTAAAACTCATCCAATGAAAATAAGACTTAACAGATTTCTCTCCATGTGCGGTATAGCCTCAAGAAGAAAAGCGGAAGAGCTTATAAAAAATAACAGGGTTAGTGTTAACGGTATAATCATAAGGGATCCAGCATATAAGGTTGATCCGGAAAAAGACACAGTAAAAATTGATGGCAGAGAGATAAAACCGGAAAGAAAGAGATATATAATACTGAACAAACCTCCCCTTTATCTTACCACCCTCGGTGAAGATAAAAAGGGAAGGAAAACAATAAAGGAGCTTATAAAAGATATTAAGGAAAGGGTCTACCCGGTAGGAAGACTTGACTATAACACGGAAGGCTTGCTAATACTCACCAACGACGGAGAGCTTGCCAATAGGATATTGCATCCGAGATACAAACTGCCCAAGGTATATATAGCGGAGGTTAAGGGATTAATAGGTAAGAATAAATTAAAGAAAATTAAAGAAGGTACAGAACTTGAAGATGGTTTTGCAAAGCCAGATGATGTTGATGTACTTAGATACAGAAAAGGTAATACAATAATAAGGATAGTGTTTCATGAAGGTAGAAAACACCTTGTTAAAAGGTACATGGCAAAGTTCGGCAATCCTGTTTTAAAACTTAAGAGAATAGCTATAGGTCCCATAAGACTCGGAAATTTAAAAAGGGGTGAGTATAGGGATTTAACCGATAGGGAGCTTACCGATTTAAAAAGGTCTGTAGGCCTGGAGGATTAAGAAAATGGAAGAAATTCTTAAACTCATAGTAATATTCGGTTTAATGTTTGTCGGATTTCTGCTATTTTTTAAATTCTATGCTATCTATAAAGGTAAAAAACTTGAAGGCAAAGCTGTTGATATAATTGAAAATGGCATTCTTTACTTTTATTCACCGAAGTGCGGAGCCTGTAAAATTATGGAGAAAACCATAAACAATCTTTCCTCTCTTACCGATGTACTTAAAATCAATGTATTTTATGATAAAAATGAAAACATAGTTAGAAGCATGAATATAATGGCGACACCTACGACTATCGTTATAAAAGGAGGAAAAGTAAAGAAGGTTTTTATAGGAGTTGTTGGAGAGAACAAAATTAAAAAGGAGGTTGAAATATGAAGTTCTTCCTTGATACCGCAATGGTTGAGGAGATAAAAGAAGCTGCAAGCTGGGGTTTACTTGACGGTGTTACAACTAACCCTACCTTAGTGGCAAAAACCGGCAGACCATTCAAGGAAGTTGTAAAAGAAATACTGGAAATTGTTGACGGTCCTGTAAGCCTTGAGACGGTTTCATTGGATGCTAAAGGCATGATAGAAGAGGGAAGAAAATTGGCGGAACTTGGAGACAATGTGGTTGTTAAGATCCCTATGACACCTGAAGGCTTAAAGGCGGTTCAGGTTCTTGAATCTGAAGGAATACCAACAAATGTGACCCTCGTATTCTCCCCCACTCAAGCCTTGTTGGCAGCAAAGGCGGGAGCTTCATACGTATCACCCTTCGTAGGAAGATTAGACGATGTTTCCGGTGAAGGTATGAAGTTAATAAGGGAAATAAAGGGTATATTCATGAACTATGAAATATCCACGGAAATTATAGTAGCAAGCATAAGAAATCCTATGCATGTCGTTGAAGCGGCGCTTATAGGAGCTGATATATGTACCGTTCCCTTTAAGGTTATGCAATCCTTATTCAAACACCCCCTTACTGATGTAGGTATAAAGAAGTTTCTGGAAGACTGGGAAAAGGTGCCTGATAAACCTTTCTGATATGGATTACAAAAAGGGAGTTTTCACAAAAAATATAGAGGGACTTTTAAAGGAAATTGCAAAAGATTTGGAAGAAAAAGTAGCTGAAGACCCTCAAAATGAAGATTTACTTTATAAACTGGGTACCGTATATCTCAGACTCGGTAAAATTGAAAAGGCGAGGGAAGTATATCTGAAACTTAGAGATATTAACGATTCACTCGCCCGAGATTTGCTTGACAGACTGTATGAGATATAATTTATCTTCTGAAGGAGGGGTGGCCGAGCGGCCGAAGGCGGGTGATTTGAAATCACCTGTGGGTCTTAACGGCCCACCGGGGGTTCGAATCCCTCCCCCTCCGCCAAATATGCCTATATTAAAAGTATGGACTGGGGTCAGGCAATTACCATAATCTTTGGCGTTGCAGGTTTCATGGGTATATTTATGTTCTTGATAAATAAACGTATAGACTCCCTTGAAAAAAGATTTGACGATGTAAACAGAAGACTTGATAAGATAGAAGAAGATATAAGGGAAATAAGACAGCTAATTTATAAATTCATAGGAGAACCTACGAAAAAATAATATTAAAACCTACCTTTATAACAGGATGCTATACTAAAAGTATGGATTGGGGTCAGGTAATCACTATAATCTTCGGCGTTGCAGGTTTCATGGGTATATTTATGTTCTTGATAAATAAACGTATAGACTCCCTTGAAAAAAGATTTGACGATGTAAACAGAAGACTTGATAAGATAGAAGAAGATATAAGGGAAATAAGACAGCTAATTTATAAATTCATAGGAGAACCTACGAAAAAGTGATTTTTAAAATCAATCATGTATCTCATCAAAGTTTATGAAAAATTATACAATGCTTACGGCGAACAAAACTGGTGGCCCGTGGATAAGGAGTATCACACAAAAAATAAAAGCGATCCGAGGGAGGAAATAGTAATAGGCGCGGTATTAACACAAAACACAAACTGGAATAATGTTGAAAAAGCCCTTGAAAACCTTAAGAAGATAAATGCACTGAATTTCAAAGCTATAATAAAAATGCCCGTTAATGATTTAGAGGAAGTGATAAAGCCTTCCGGCTTTTACAGATTAAAGGCAAAAAGATTAAAGAATGTTTGCAAACACCTTTATCCAGTAGATGTAGTAGAAAGGATAGAAAGGGAGGAGCTTTTAAAAATAAGCGGTGTAGGAAGGGAAACCGCTGATTCCATACTACTGTATGCGGGTAAAAGACCCTATTTTGTAATAGATGCATACACAAAAAGGCTTATGTTAAGGCTCTATAAAGTAAACGGTAGCTATGAGGATTTGAGGAAACTATTTGAAGAGAATCTGCCCAAGGATGTTAAGCTTTTTCAGGAGTACCATGCACTTATAGTAAAACATGCAAAAGTACATTGCAGTAAAAAGCCTTCCTGTGAAGGTTGTCCACTTGCAAATAATTGTCAGTATTTCCTTTCTTCTGGTGAATATCTGCTGACATCAACGGGGATATAATCAAGCTTTATATCGCCGTTCTCACCCTTCGTAACCAGAGTATGCTTGAGGAAGTTTTTATCATCCCTTTTTGGGTAATCTTCCCTGCTATGACCTCCCCTTGACTCTTTTCTGTTAAGGGCAGAAAGGGCTACAACCCTTGCAAGCTCCAGCATATTTCTGAGTTCCAAAGCCTCTATTAGATTAGTGTTGAAGATCCTTGATTTGTCTGCAACCCTTATGTAATTCCATCTTTCATAAAGTTCTGTAAGCTTTTCATAAGCTTCCTTAAGGGAACTTTCATCCCTGAAAATGCCCATGTTGTTCCAAGTTATCTCCCCCATCTCCCTTCTCAGATTGGCAACCCTTTCATTTCCTTCCCTGTTTATTAAGGAGCTAATAAATTCTTCCGCTTTTTTAATATACACCTCCCCATTTGAATAATCTTTATAGTAAGATAGATTATCCTTTAAATAGTCCGCACATGCCCTTCCGAATACGAGAAGCTCTATAAGAGAATTCCCTCCGAGCCTATTCGCACCATGAACTGATACACATGCACACTCGCCAACTGCAAACAAACCTTTTAAAGGTGTTTCCGAAGTTCTGTAATCAACCACATGAATACCACCCATACAGTAGTGGGCGGTGGGCCTTATGGGAACAGGTTTCTCAACAGGATCAACACCCTCAAAATCTATTGCCAACTGTCTGACTTGAGGCAGTTTCTTATTTATCTTTTCTTCACCGAGATGTGTAAGGTCAAGAAGAATATAAGCATCTATACCTTCGCCCACACCCCTTCCTTCCCTAATTTCAGTTTCTATTGCACGGGAAACCATATCCCTGGGGGCAAGCTCCATTTTATCAGGTGCGTATTTTTTCATAAATCTCTCACCCCTTGAATTCAACAAATAACCGCCCTCACCCCTGCATGCCTCAGATAGCAGTATGCCCGTTTTGGCAAGACCGGTGGGATGGAATTGGATAAACTCCATATCTTTCAAAGGTACACCTACCCTAAAAGCCACAGCCTGACCGTCCCCCGTATTCCCTACCGCATTTGTACTCCTTGACCAGTAAATACGAGCAAACCCACCAGTTGCTAAAACAACAGCCCTCGCTAAAAGGAGATTTACCTCCCCGCTTCTTATATCAAGTGTAACAACCCCCTTAGCTTCGCCTTCCTCCACAACTATATCTAAAAGGAAGTGTTCATTAAAGAAGTCAATGTTTTCCTTTGAAAGTGCTTGTTCAAAGAGGGTGTGCAATATAACATGACCCGTTTTGTCCGCGGAATATACGGTACGGGGAAAGGAAGCACCTCCGAAAGGCCTTTGAGCTATCCTTCCGTCTTCAAGTCTTGAAAATGGTACTCCCCATCTGTCAAGTTTATATATTATCTCAGGAGCCTGTTTACACATAAAGAAAACAGCCTCCTGGTCCGCCAGAAAATCCGCCCCCTTTATAGTATCGTAGGCGTGCATCTCCGGACTGTCCTCGGATCTTACATGGCCGAGCGCAGCATTTAAACCACCTTGTGCTGCACCTGTATGCGACCTCGTAGGATAGACCTTTGATACTATGGCAACCTTTATAGATTTATTTTCAGCAACCTCAATGGCGGTCATCAAACCAGCACCGCCACCACCAACCACAACAACATCGTATTTGTATGTACCCATGGGAATAATAGTTTAACACTACAAAACTTTTAATCCGCGGAATTAAATTTTTTTATATGGAATCCGAATTAGTTAGAGTGGGGACTGCTTAAATGGATATTCTGACCTTAGTAGGAATAATAGGAGGTCTTGTAGCATTACTTGTCGGGGCAGTACTGAAAGGGGCTAGTATTTTATTCCTGATTCAGCCTGCAGCTTTCGTTATAGTCGTTCCCACAACCTTATTTGCATCCCTAATTACGGTTCCCCTGCCCAAATTTTCCATGGTCATAACGGGATTGAAGATGGCTTTGTTCGGCGGTAAAGATGTACTCGGAGAAACAAAGGCCCAACTCCTTGATCTTGCCAACCTTGTAAGGAAAGAAGGTATATTAGCCCTTGAATCAAAGATAGATGAAATAGACGATCCTTTCCTTAAAAGGGCTATAGAGCTTCTGGTACTCGGTGTAGAACCTGATGTTTTTGAGGAAACCCTTGAAACGGATATCTCAAAAAAAGAGGAAGAGTTTGAAATAGCGGTTGAATATTGGAAAAATTCTGCGGAAAGTGCACCCACCTTCGGACTTGTGGGAGCGGTCTTCGGATTGATGAAAGCTCTCAAAAGTCTTGATAACGCAGAAGAGTTAGCTTATGGTATTTCCTCAGCCTTCGTTGCTACTGTTTACGGTATAACCTTCTCCTACCTCATATTCGGACCAATAAGCAAAAAGATAAAAATTAAAGCGAAGGATGAAATAATGAAAATGCAAATGATAGTTGACGCTTGCAAGATGATGATAAAAGGAGAAAACCCCAAAGTTATTGAAGAAAAACTCAACAGCTATGTTGAGGTATAAAGATGGCTAAAAAGAAGCATAAATGTCCTGAAGAGGTTTCAGAGAAATGGGCAATACCTTACGCCGACTTCCTAACTTTGCTCCTTTGCCTCTTTATAGCCCTTTATGCAATGTCCGCAAATAAAAGTCAGTCAGCATCTGAATATGCCCAAGCCTTTTCTAAAGCCTTTGGAATGAAAATAATAGCTGTTGAAGAAGCCTTACCCAAACAAATATTACCAGAACCCATAATTCCAAAAGTTAGACTGACAGAAAAAGGAAAGGCCATAAGAAAAAAACTCGCAGAACTTGAACACATGTTAAAACAGTACGGCTTGGAGGGATCAATACAGATAGTTTACGAAACAATAGGAATAAGGCTAATCCTTAAAGATAAGGTGCTTTTTGATAGTGGAAGTGCGGAAATAAAACCAGAATACAAGCCAATACTGGATAAGATTGCGGAAATACTGAAAGAAATTAATAACCCGGTTGAAGTTGAAGGTCATACCGATAGTATTCCCATCAATACAAGCAGATATCCCTCAAATTGGGAGTTGTCAACAGCAAGGGCAGGTAGTGTTGTAAGATATTTCATAAGTAAAGGTCTTGATCCTTCAAGATTCAAAGCGGTAGGTTATGCTGATACAAGGCCTGTTGCTCCCAACACAACCCCGGAGGGAAGAGAAAAGAACAGGAGGATAGAGATAGTAATCCTTAATGTTAAAGGTGCTGAACTAACAAAGATAAAGGAACATCAGAGATCTAAGTAAGTTTTTCCTTAAGGTATTTAAGTATCTGCTCCGTTATAGGTAGAAAAATATCATTCAGTTCCTTTAACTTTTCATACATAAGTTCCTTATCAATATCCCACCTTTCTCCCAGTTTATTTCTGAATTCATACATTTCTCTTACTTTATCTTCATAAGATTTGTCAATAATTCCAGCCTCAACCAATTTCATCAAACAATCGTCACCGAATCTTTTGATTCCAAATTTAGGCGCAAGATGACTGCAGATGTCAAAGAGGGAATCGTATGCAACTATGTAAAAATACCTTGTTCTGTCATAGTACATGGGCTTACTGACAAACTCTTCTTTACCCTGATTAAGTGCAAAATTTATCTTTTTGACAGAATCCTTTATATAGAAATACTTTTGCTTTAGAAGATCATAATCTATTAAAAGAGGATTATTAGTAACCTTCTTCACATGTTCAACAACAGCTCCAGCCATCTTTTTAAACAAAATCAGCCTTTTCTTTATAAAAGAGTAAAAAAGGGATGGATCTATATCCTCCCTAAGATCCCTGTGGGAAAAATAAAAATCCGATAACTCTTTGTAAGAATCTGGATCCTTCACATTAAGTTCCGTTGCCAACCTGTAAAGGCACTCCCTACCGTTTACCCTTGTTAAACCCATAACTTGGGTTACATGCCTACATACCCTCATGAGGGTTTCAAAGGCAAGGTTGAAATCCGCCCTGGCTTTGTCTAATATTAACTTATTGGATATAAATTCTTCCGGAGGCACAGCCATGAGTTTGTTAAGTTCAATATATACCTTTTCAAGATCCTTCAACGTATTAACGATGAGGGAGATATTGAATTTCTTCTTTGGTCTTGAATCCATAAGATAGAATGCTATTATATTAATCGGATCCATGTAAAATTTGTAAATGATATACAACATGGTATTGCCTTTAAAAAGATCTATGCTATCTTAGTAAGACAGAGAGGTGTATTGAGATGTTTGAGAAGTTTACGGAAAGGGCAAGACAAATTATACTGCAGGCAAGGGAAGAGGCCCTTGAATTGGGGCATAGTCACCTCGGAAGTGAACATATTCTGCTTGCACTTATAAGAGAAGAAGATGTTCCTTCCCTTGTCCTTTCAAAGTTGGGTCTTACACCAGAAAAAGTAAGAAAAGCAATAATGGGACAAATAACGAGGGGGAACCATCAGGGTGAGATATTATTTGCACCCGATGCAAAAAGAATACTTGAGTTTGCTGTAGAAGAAGCAAGGATATTGCACCACCAGTTCGTCGGTTCTGAACATCTTCTCATAGGTGTAGTTAGAGAAAAAACAGGAATAGGCGGAAGGATACTCAGGGGATTCGGTCTTGATGAGTATTCTGTAAGAAGAGAAGTACTCCATATACTCGGTGAATTGCCTCCTCAAGAAAGTGTTAAACATGCACCCACCCCCAACCTTGATAGATTCTCAAGAGATCTAACACAGATGGCAAGGGAAGGCAAACTTGATCCCGTAATAGGAAGAGAAAGAGAAATAGAGAGAGTTATACAAATTCTGGTAAGAAGGAGGAAAAACAATCCGGTGCTACTCGGAGATCCAGGCGTTGGTAAAACCGCTATAGTTGAAGGCCTTGCTCAAAAGATTGCAAATAAAGAGGTACCAGAACCCCTTATTAACAAGAGAGTTGTAGCCCTTGACCTTGCAGCCCTCGTTGCAGGTACAAAATACAGGGGTCAGTTTGAAGAAAGACTCAAGAACATTCTCAAGGAACTTGAAAAGGCTCCTAATGTAATACTCTTCATAGATGAGATCCACACACTCGTCGGTGCTGGATCCGCAGAAGGCTCAATAGACGCCTCTAATATGCTAAAACCAGCCCTCGCAAGGGGAGAAATTCAGGTTATAGGTGCTACAACCCTTGATGAGTACAGGAAGTACATTGAAAAGGATGGCGCCCTTGAAAGAAGATTCCAACCCGTTATGGTAGATCCGCCTTCCGAAGAAGACACCATACAGATACTTTACGGTCTTAAGAAGAAGTTTGAAGACTTCCACGGTGTTGAATACACACCAGAAGCCATAGAAAAAGCAGTAAGCCTGTCAGTAAAATACATAACTGACAGAAATCTACCTGATAAAGCCATTGATGTACTTGATGAAGCAGGAGCATTAGTAAAGCTTAAGTCCATAAATCTTCCACCTGAGCTGAAGGAACTTGAGGAAAAGATCAAGGAGCTTGAAAGACAAAAAAATGAAGCTGCGCAGGTACATGACTTTGAAAGGGCAGGTAGACTCAAAGATGAAGAACTCAGGCTTAGGGCAAAGTTTGAAAACCTTAAAGAAAAATGGAAAAAGGAGATTGAATCCAACAGGCCAAAGGTTACCGAAGAAGACATAGCGGAAGTTGTTGCAAGGTGGACCGGAATACCGGTCAAAAGGGTACATGAAAGCGACATGGAGAAACTGCTACACATTGAAGAAGAACTTAAAAAACGTGTTATAGGACAGGATCAAGCAATAGAGGCAATTGCCAAGGCCATAAGAAGATCAAGAGTGGGTCTTAAAGGAAGACACAGACCTATAGGAGTATTCATGTTCCTTGGCCCTACTGGTGTGGGTAAAACCGAGACAGCAAAAGCCCTCGCAGAATACATCTTCGGAACGGAAGATGCCCTCATAAGGTTTGATATGTCCGAGTATATGGAAAAGCACACTGTTTCAAGACTCATAGGTGCACCCCCGGGCTATGTAGGTTACGAAGAAGGAGGACAACTTACAGAAAAGGTAAGGAGAAGACCTTACTCTGTTCTTCTGTTTGACGAAATTGAAAAGGCACACCCTGATGTGTTCAATATATTCCTGCAAATATTTGATGACGGAAGACTTACGGATGCAATGGGTAGAACCGTTGACTTCTCTAATACAATAATCATTCTCACTTCAAACCTCGGAGCTAAGATGATAGTACAAGGTGGAACCATAGGCTTTGAAAAGAAATTCGGTATGATAGAGTTTGATCAGATGAAGAAGAATATAATGGATCAGGTTAAAAGGGTGTTCAGCCCCGAGTTCCTTAACAGACTTGATGACATTATAGTTTACAGGCCTCTTGAGAAAAAGGATATTGAGAAAATACTTGAATTACAACTTAAAGAAATTAATGAAAGCCTCAAGGAGTGGGGTGTTAAGGTTAAACTTCACAAGAGCTTCATTGACTGGATAATAGAAAAAGAGTACAAACCAGAATACGGGGCAAGAAGCCTTAAAAGAGCATTACAACACCACGTTGAAGATACACTCGCAGAAGAACTCTTGAGAGGTAAGCTTAAGGATGTATCTACTGTTGAGATAAGGGTAAGGGCAGGAAAGCCCTATCTTAAACCCGTAGTAAAGAAAACAAAACTTGAAGCACTTCTCCAAGAAAGCTAAGACTTCCCTCTGTTATAATAGCTTTCTAAATGACACAGCTCCTGCCCCTCCTCTGTTTTATTTTCCTAACAATATCTTGGTCCCATACTGTTGAAAAAATAATAATAGAAGGTAACAAGTATGTTGAAGATAACTTAATCAAATCTTTGTTAAATCTAAGGGAAGGAAGTACATACTCAGAGGATATAGTAAGGGAAGACATAAAAAGACTTTACAAAACCGGGTTTTTCAAAAAGATAGAGGTTTATAAAGAGGAGAAGAACGGAAAAGTAAAGATAATATACAGGGTAGAAGATCTGCCTGTAATATACAAGATTGAGTTTGAGGGTAACGAAGAGATAAGTACGGATGATCTTATTGAAAAGCTCGGCATAGAAACTGAAGTGGGAAAAATGGATATAGAAGAGATGTATCAGGGAACAACGGGAAGTCCGGCAATAGAAGAAAAGATAGAGATAATGAAAAGATTTAAGCTTGGCAGAATTCTAAGCCCGTCCGAGATAGAAAATATTAGAAGGAGAATATTAGAGATATATCGTAAAGAAGGATTTTACAATGCAAAGGTTGATTACAAGATAATACCCAAAAAGGGAGCCTCTAAGCTTGTTTTCGTGATAGAAGAAAAGCAACCTCTTTACGTGAGAAAGGTAAGATTCGTAGGTAACAAAAGCTTCAGTAGATTTAAACTGGGTGGTCTCATGGAAACCAAGTCAAGGAACATTTTCCTGTTCAGATGGAAACCGCCCTTTAACAGGGATACACTTGAGGAAGATATAAAAAAGCTTGAAGAGTTTTACAAATCGGAAGGTTTTCTTGAAGTTAAAATTTCTTATGAACTTAAAAAGGTAGGAGAAAGGTATGACATAACTATTTACATAGAAGAAGGTCCGCGATATAAACTCAAAGAATTAAAAATTGAAGGCAATAACCTTTTTACTTACAAGGAACTCGTCTCCAACTATCTCAGGAAAAATAAGGGAGGATATTACAGGAGGGAGGTTATAGAGAAGATTAAAAACAATATAAGAAGCAAATATATGGATCTTGGCTTTCTTAATCTGAGGATAAAAGAGCTTGAAAATACAGATAAAGTTAAAAAAGAGGTTTCCCTTACCCTTTCAATAAATGAAGGGGAACCTATCTATGTAGGCAAGGTTGATATAAAGGGAAACTATGAGACAAGGGATTATGTAATAAGAAGGGAACTTAGATTCAGAGAAGGTGGACTTCTCAGGATGAAAGATATTATAAGATCAAGGACAAGGATATTTAATCTCGGCTACTATGAGGATGTTCAAATCACGCCCATCCCTTCCTCAAGGAATGTGTGGGATCTAAGGGTAAAGGTAAGGGAAAGGTTAACAGGTCAAATTTCTGCAGGTGTAGGCTATAGTGAAGTAACTGGACTCTCAGGTTTTGGATCAATAAGCAAAGGTAACTTCTTAGGAATGGGAGACATAATAAGCCTTTCCATATCCTACGGTACCTATGTTAAAAACAACTCTTTCTCTTACACCAGAAAGTGGTTTCTCAGACAACCCATGGATCTAAAGTTTTCTCTATATGACAGGGGACTGATATACAGAACCTACACAGTCTACAGACAAGGTTTTGATTTTATTCTCTACAGAGAATTCTGGGAGTACTGGAGGTGGTCAGGGGGGATAAGTGTACAAAGGATAGAATATACGGACATAGAAGATACAGCACCATCAATAATAAAGGCACAAGAAGGTGCAAGAAATTCAAGAAGGTTACTCTTCTCAATTATAAGGGATACAAGGGATAACTACCTTTTCCCCTCTTCAGGTTCCTATACCGATATTTCTTATACCGTAGCACTGCCCATAGCCAACGGTCAGGAAAGATTTCATAAAGTTATTCTCTCCCACTCAAAGTATTTTAAGGATGAAATTTTTGATACGGAAACCATATTATCAATTAAGGGAACTGTGGGTTTTGTTAACGCTTACGATAATACCCAAGTACCTCTTGATGAAAGGTTTTTCTTAGGGGGAGATTTTACAATAAGGGGATACTACTACGGGTATGCTGGTCCCCTTGATTCAGCGGGTAACCCTATAGGAGCGGAAAAGGAGTTTTATTTAAATATAGAACTTAACTATCCGATCTACAAGAATATGCTTTATGTTGCATTATTCCACGATACGGGATTTGGCGTTGATGACTGGAGGGATGTAAACCCGGGAGTGTGGAGGGGAGGTTATGGGATAGGATTAAGGTTAGTAACACCCATAGCACCTTTAAGACTTGATTGGGCATTTAAAACAGTACCCACAATAGGAGACAGCGCTCCTTCAAGGATACACTTCGTACTGGGGGCATTTTACTGATGATTAAAAGGGCATTAACAATAGCAGGGGCGGACAGCGGTGGTGGTGCAGGTATTGAAGCTGATATAAAGAC
>JALWWX010000053.1 GCA_027078675.1 Aquificales bacterium
CCCTCAAGGCTACAGCGGTAGGATTGCTTGTAGCTATACCTTCCATTATTTTTTACAATCTTCTTGTAAGAAAGGTTAAAGAAAAGATATATCAGTGGGAAATAATAAACTCAAGTAAGAAGGACATTTCCTGATCCCTTTTCCATATACCCGCAGATAAAACCCTCCTCACCGAGTATATTCAAAACCTCATCCCTATCCCTTTCTTCAACTACTAAAACAAAACCCATACCCATGTTAAATGTTCTGTACATCTCCCCCTCTTCAACCTTTCCTACCTCTTTTATCCATTTAAATACGGGATTCTCGGGAATTTTTTTCTTTTCTATAACCGCATTAAGATTATCAGGGACTATCCTTTTTACATTTTCAACGATGCCACCACCGGTTATGTGGGCGGATGCCTTTATTCTTATTCCGGCGTCCTTTATACTTTTCACTTGTTTCGTATATATCCTTGTAGGTTCAAGGAGTACTTCCCATAGTTTTTTGTTAAATTCTTCTATAAAATCATTGTAGTTTATCTTTTTATCTTCAATAATCTTTCTCACCAAAGAATATCCGTTGCTGTGTATTCCGCTTGATCTTATCCCTATAAGAACATCCCCCTCTCTTATCTCATCTACATTTGCAAGATCCTTTCTTTCCCCTATACCTATGCAAAATCCCGCAAGGTCATAGACATTATCAGGATAAAAAGAAGGCATCTCCGCGGTTTCCCCTCCTATAAGGTACACTTGTGCAATCTCACATCCCTTTAAAATACCTTCCATTATCTCTTTTAGTATTCTTATTTCTATCCTTCCAGAAGCTATATAATCAAGGAAAAACAAGGGTTCCACTCCTGAGGTTAAAACATCATTTACATTCATAGCTACAAGATCTATACCCACCGTATTGTGTATATCAACAGCTTGGGCAATCTTAAGCTTTGTTCCCACCCCGTCCGTTGATGTCATTATTACAGGTTCTTTGAAATTTTTTAAAATAAAGCCCGATGCAAATCCTCCTGAGGGGTTTATAACCGTTTCCGGAAGCTTAACCTTTTCTTTTATGTATCTTACAAACTCGTTTGCCTTGTCTATATCAACGCCTGCTTCTTTGTATGTTGCCATCCTTTTTTCCTCTCAAGTAAAACTCTTCAATTACTGTATAAACGGGATTAACTGGGGTAAGTGTACTTTTTATAAGGGCTATCCTCTCAACTGTTTCTTCACCGAAGGAAAAATTTTTATATTTTTTAATGAACTTTGCAACCTTTTTGCCGTCCGCTTCCTTTATCCTGCATATTGTTACATGAGGATGAAAGGGCTTTGAATCTGGATTTATCCCCGATCTTTTATTTATCCTCTGTATCTCCTTGGCTATCGCTTTAAGCTTTGAACTTCCTTCTCCCACACCTATCCAGAGTATCCTTGGCTTGTCTGGGGAAGGAAAGGCTCCGAGTGATTTGTATTTTACGGAGAAGGGTTTATAGGTTTCTGTGATTGTTTGGATATTCTTTATTATATCAACAGCCTTATTTTCATCAATATAGCCTATGAACTGAAGGGTTATATGAAGATTTTGAGGATCCGTCCACTTACCCTTTATAATTCCCTTTGCTTCCTCTTCAAGCCTTTCAACGTGTTCATATATCTTCTTTGTAGTAAAGAAACCGACGAATGCCCTTATCATCAGCCCCACCTTAGCTTTTTCATGAGTATATCAAAAAAGCTCTTCTCAGGATGGGAATATGTTAAACAATAATTTTCCGATTTCGTAACTATAACCGTATCACCTTCCTTCAAGAAGGTACCCTTCTGACCGTCAAGGGTAAGGAAGGATGATCTGTTCTTAGACAGGACAGTTATTTTAACGGAAAAATCTGGGGGCAGAACAACGGGTCTGTTGGAGAGGGTGTGGGGGCATACGGGAACGAACAGGATTGCCTCTTTATAAGGGTATATTATGGGTCCTCCCGCGGATAAGGCATAGGCTGTTGAGCCGGTAGGTGTTGATATTATAACGCCGTCTCCGAAAACATTTACCATATAGTGATCATTTGCCCACACCTGAGTTTCTATAAGCCTTGCTATGTTACTCTTTGATATGACAACATCATTTAGATAATTGCCGATAAAGTGTCTTTTCCCCTTTCTTTCAAGAAAGACGGAAAGCATCATCCTCTGTTTTGGCTTTATCCTGCCTTCAATGATCATCTCTAATATTTCCTTTGCCTCATCCCTTTCTATCTCCGTAAGAAAACCGAACCTGCCCTCATTAACTCCAACCACCGGTACCCCGTGCCTTGATGCCATTCTCGCACCTGCCAAAAAGGTCCCGTCTCCTCCCACCACAACCATAAGATCGCAGTCCTTAGGCTCAGAAGCACATTCAACCCCTTCAACATTCACCTGACTGAGAACATGGATACCTTTACCGTGCAGAAACTCCGCTATATTGCCTGCGGTTTCCCTTGCTTCCTCGCTATCCTTTACAAAAAGGAAAACCCTTCTCACAGCAACATCTCTATTATCTCACATAAAACATGACCTATGGTAATATGACACTCTTGTATTCTGGGTGTTTCCTTTGAAGGTACTTTAAGTACAAAGTCCGCCTCTTCCGCCAACCTTCCTCCCTCTTCACCCGTTAGCCCCACCGTTATGGCTCCCATTTCCTTTGCCTTTATTATACCTCTTATAACGTTCTCCGAATTTCCGGATGTGCTTATACCCATACATACATCACCCTCTCTGCAGAGGGCTTCAATTTGTAGTTCAAATATACTTTCATAGCCGAAGTCGTTGCCCAAAGCTGTTAGGATGGATGTGTCGGTTGTTAAGGCTATAGCAGGAAGACCTATTTTTTTCTTTCTGTATCTTCCGACGATCTCCGCTGCTATGTGCTGGGCATCCGCTGCACTTCCGCCGTTACCGAATATTAAGAGTTTTCTTCCCTTTTTTAGACTGTCCGATATAAGAAGCCCTATTCTTAGGAGATTTTCCGTATTTTCCTCAATAAACTTTTTTTTAACCCTTGCGCTTTCCTCAAATGAAGAAATTATAATATCTTTCATAATAGATAATTATAAAGCCAATGAAAAAAGCCCTCCTTTACAGAAGAGGAGCATTAGGAGACACCCTCCTTACATTTCCTATATTGGAAATATTAAAAAGAAAAGGTTATCACATAACCGCTGTGGGTAACACGGACTATTACAGGATAGCTAAGGAAGTAGGTTGGGCTGACTCTATCCATTATGAGATACCAGAAGATGAATTTGATCTTGAGATAAATATATCTATTGACGGAAACATAAAGCCTTTTCCTCAAAGCAGGATATGGCTTGTTGACCATTACCTTACATCACTGGGCTTGCCCCGTGAATTTTCTCTTGAGTTGCCAGTTAAAGCTTCAAAAGAAAGCCCCTTTAAAGGAAAGGTAGCAATTGCCCCGTCCAGCGGATCAATGAAAAAGGTACCAGATCCTAAGGTATTCTTGGAGATTGAAAGGATTTTAAGGAGTAAGGGTATGGATATTTTGTACATAGTAGGCGAAGCGGATGAATGGGTTATAAATTATTTCCATCCCGTATATAAGATTGAAGACCTTCTTAAATTTTCTGCGGATGTTAAAGGAGCTTGCCTTTACATAGGGGTTGACAGCGGTATATCCCATCTCGTTTCATACCTCGGTGTAAGGTCCTTTGTTATATTCGGACCTACAGATCCCATAATATGGCGTCCCATAGGCAAGCATGTTCACATAATAAATAAATCCCTCCCTTGTAGCCCTTGTTTTCCAGATGTGTGTGAGGAGAGGGGGTGTTTTGAAGTAAACTTTTTAATTAAAAATTTAACGGAAAAAGTTGATAAATATTATTATGGGTATTCTTGACGGAAAGGTTGTGATGATAACGGGGGGGACGGGATCATTCGGTAGGGTTTTTGTAAGAAAGATATTGAAGGAGCAGAATCCAAGAAAAGTAATAATATTTTCAAGGGATGAATACAAACAGTACAATATGCAACAAGAGTTTTATGAATTTAGGGATAAGCTAAGATTTTTCTTGGGTGATGTGCGGGACAAGGATAGGCTTTACAGAGCCTTTGAGGGAGTTGATTATATAATACACGCCGCCGCTTTAAAGCATGTGCCAATTCTTGAGTACAATCCTATAGAGGCTGTGAAGACGAATATAATGGGTGCACAGAATATTATTGATGCAGCTATAGACAGGGGGGTTAAGAAAGTCATAGCCTTGTCCACGGATAAAGCTGTTAATCCGATAAATCTCTACGGTGCTACAAAGTTAGCAATGGAGAAGCTTCTTATTGCAGCAAATTCCTATGCGGGTGCCAAAGATACATGTTTTTCAGTGGTTAGATATGGGAATGTTGTGGGTAGCAGGGGTAGTGTAATACCCTATTTTAAAAAGTTGGTGGAGGAAGGATGTAAGGAACTACCTATTACTGATGAAAGGATGACAAGATTTTGGATAACCCTTGATGAAGCTGTAGATCTTGTTTTGTTTGCCCTACGGGAAGCGGAGGGAGGTGAGGTTTTTGTTCCATATATCCCGAGTATGAGAATAATTGATCTTGCAAAAGCTATATGTCCGGATTGTAAATTTAAATTTATAGGTATAAGACCAGGAGAGAAACTTCATGAAACTCTGATATCAGAGGATGAAGCAAGGCATACAATTAAAATAAATGCCAATGGTAGATATTATTTTGTTGTCTTACCTGAATTTGCCTTTGAGTCAAAGCGCTTGAAAAAATGGAGAGAATATGAAAGGTTGCCGGATGGCTTTATTTATCGCAGTGATAAAAATGATTGGTGGCTTAAAGTTGAAGATCTCAAGAAACTTGTTGATAGTTTAGAATTCCAAAAATGATACCTTACGGCAGGCAGTGGATAGACGATGAAGATATAAAGGCGGTTATTGATGTTTTAAAGTCGGATTGGATAACCCAAGGACCTAAGATAGAGGAATTTGAAAAAAGGCTTGCGGAATATTGCGGTGCTAAATATGCGGTTGCTTTTAACAGTGGTACATCCGCCCTTCTTGCAGTATATTGGGCGGTAGGTCTTCAAGAAGGAGACGAGTTTATAACAACACCTATCACATTTGTAGCTACAGCTAATGCAGGACTATGGCTTAAGGCAAAACCCGTATTTGTTGATGTTGAAAGGGATACGGGTAATATGGATACAAGTAAAATAGAGGAGCTTATAACAGAAAGGACAAAACTTATAGTACCTGTTCATTATGCAGGGCATCCTGTAGATATGGAAAAGGTGAGGGCTTTAGCTGATAAATATGATTTAAAGGTTGTGGAGGATGCGTGTCATGCGTTGGGTGCTATGTATAAAAATTCAAAAATAGGTAGCTGTAAATATTCAGATGCAACAGTTTTCAGTTTTCATCCCGTGAAACATATAACGACAGGCGAAGGGGGTGCAGTACTTACAAACAATGCGGATATATATGAAAAACTTTTAATATTCAGAAATCACGGTATAGTAAGGAATAAAAAAGAAGGGGAATGGTACTATGAGTGTCAATATGTGGGTTTGAATTTAAGAATAACGGATATTCAATGTGCTTTGGGAATATCCCAACTCAAAAAGCTAAATAAATTTGTGAAAAGGAGAAGGGAGATAGCAAACATATACAACCATTATTTCGGCAACATGGATCTATTTGAAACACCCGTGGAAAAACCGTATGCCTATCATTCTTATCACCTTTACCCTATAAGGTTAAAAGATCCTTCTCAAAGGGCTTATATATTTAATGAACTCAGAAGAAGAGGTCTCGGTGTCCAAGTTCACTATATTCCCGTTTATTGGCATCCCATTTACAGAAATATGGGATATCAAAAGGGTTTATGTCCAAATGCGGAGGCATTCTATAAAAGTGAGATTTCATTACCGATATATCCATATATGGGAGATGAGGAATTAAATTATGTAATTGAGACAGTTCAAAATCTGAGGGTGCTGTGATGAGGTTTGAGGAATTTAAAAGGAATCCTATTATAACCCCTGAATATCCGTGGGAGGGTTCAAGTACATACCTTTATGGATCCGTTATAGAACTTGAACACAAGTTAAGAATGTACTACCAAAGTTATGTGGATGGTATAGGCTATTTTGTCTGCCTTGCGGAATCTGATGACGGTATAAATTGGGAGAAACCTTTGATAAAACCCTTGAATGAAACCGTCCCTAAGCTTTATCCTACGGTGGAGATCAATAACAAAATTAAAGATTTTTATCACAAAACGGGAAATCTTAATCTTATGAGCAATGTTGTTATGGATTATCATATACCATCTGTAATATACAATCCCAAGGAAGAATACCCCTATAAGATGTTCGGTTATACTTCTAAAGGCTACTGTGTTGCTTTTTCAAAGGATGGTATAAACTTTGAAGAATATAAAGGGAATCCTGTCATTCCTTTAATGAAATTTCCAAATAAGAAAACAGGCAAGGTTTGGTACAGTGATGTGGCTCCTGTATTCTTTGATAAAAGGAAAAAGATTTATAGGGCTATGGTAAAAACTTATAAGATAGATCAGGAGGGAAGGACGAGAAGATGCATAGGCATGTCAACGAGTAAAGACTTCATTACATGGACAAGACCGAGGACTATATGGATACCTTCAGAAAAAGAAGACAATCTTGCCAGGGAGAAGGGTTTTAAGTGGGCTGATTTTTACGGACTTTGTCCCTTTAACTACAAAGACTACTACTTAGGCTTTCTTTGGTTATTTTTTATAGACCACGAAATACCAGAAGGAACCCACTGGGGAAAAATAGAAGTTTATCTTGCCTACAGTAAAGATTGCCTTCACTGGGAAAGGGTGTCGGATGACCCTTTGATAAGTAGTTATGGTTGGAAATCTGGTATGGTATTTACATCTAATACTCCGTTAAACATAGGTAATAAAATAAATATATATTTTAGTGGTGCAAACTTTTCACACGGTTTCTTGGAAAAATATTATTATGAAGATAAAATAGAAAGTAAGAATGTTAAAGCAGCAATAGGTTTTGGATGGATAAGCTAACAAAATAATGAAAGTCGTTGCTATTATACAAGCAAGAACCGGATCGTCCAGACTGCCTGGTAAAGTATTACTACCTCTCGGTGACAAGACTGTCCTTGAACATGTAATAGAAAGAACAGCGAGGGCTAAACTGGTTGATGAGGTTATAGTTGCTACTACAATGAAAAAAGAGGACCTCCCCATTGTGAAAATGGTGGCTAATATGGGTTTCAGGGTGTTT
>JALWWX010000054.1 GCA_027078675.1 Aquificales bacterium
GTCCCTGTCCCATACTATCACTCTTTCAATACTTTCCGCATCCTTAACCGCCTCTTTTGCTATGGAAAGCAGATCTATCTTTTTACCGCGCCGTAAGGTATAGGTTGATGTGAATAAAACCCTTGATCCCGCCTCTTTTATTCTGAGATTAAGCGCATTTACGGAAAAACCTGCGAACACCACGCTGTGTATTGCTCCTATTCTTGCACATGCAAGCATAACCGCTACCGCTTCTATGGTATTTGGCATGTAAATGGATATTCTGTCTCCCTTTCTTATACCGAGATCCCTTAGGGCATTGGCTATCTTATTTACAAGTTTAAGAAGCTCCCCGTAACTTATCCTCCTCTCCCTGTTTTCCTCGTCAACGAAGATATATGCTGTCTTATCTCCCTTTCCGTTTTTTATGTGCCTGTCAAGACAGTTGTAGGTGATATTCGTTTTAGCCCCTATGAACCATTTTGCATAGGGGAAATTCCATTCAAGGACCTTTTCCCACTTTTTGAACCAGTGTAGCTCTTCTGCCACTTCTCCCCAGAAGCCTTCTGGATCCTCCACCGATCTTTTATACAAACTCTCATAATCTTTTATCCAAGCCCTTTCAACAATACCCTTGGGTGGGTGATACTTTTCTCCTATTTTTAAAAGGACTTCTGACTTTTCCATTTTACGCCTCCTGAATTTTACTTAACACTTAAATAGACTCCTATAAGTATCAGGATAACACCTAACATATTTAAAGGGTTTAATCTTTCGTTGAATATGAGATAGGAAAGTAAAAGGACAAGTCCGAAGGTTAAAAAGGTGAAGGGGTAAACCTTGGAAAGGGGTAAGTATTTAAGTGCGTATATCCATAATAGTGTGGAAAGACCGTACATTAATAAGCCTATTACAACGAAGGGGTTAAATATATTGCCCTTCGCAAGCTTGAAGAACACCTGACCTACACTTGCGGTTACCGAGGAGATTATCAGCAGTATATATATCTTAGTCAAGCCTTTCCTCCACTATATACCTCGGCCTCTTCTTTGATTCTATGTATGTTTTGCCTATGTACTCACCTATGATACCCAAGAAGAGTATGTTAAGCCCTCCGAGTATGTAAAGGGGAAGGACTATGGATGCCCAACCCGCCACACTTTTACCCGACATTTTAAGATATAGCGCCCATAGGGAAAGCAAAAGGGACACGATAAAGATTAAAGCACCTACCACAGTTATTATTCTCAAGGGGAATATACTGAAGGATGTTATACCTTCCCATGCGAAGGATATCATCTTGCCGAGGGTGTATTTACTTTCTCCTCCTGCCCTTTTTCTTCTTTCGTAAAATACCTTCGTGCTTTTGAAACCGAGGTAAGGTATTATTCCCCGAAGGAAGAGATTGCTTTCTTTAAACTCAGACAGTGCTTTAACTGCTCTCCTTCCGAGCAGTCTGAAATCCGCATGATTGCTTACAAGTTCAACGCCGAGGAATTTCATAAATTTATAAAAAAATTCTGCGGTTTTTCTTTTAAATAGGGTATCCGAATCCCTCTTTGATCTGACTCCGTAAACTACCTCAAAGCCCTCCCTATACTTTTCCACCATCTTTTCTATAACCTCGGGCGGATCCTGAAGGTCCGCATCTATGGTTACACACGCATCATAATCAAAGGACATCATTCCCGCCATTAGGGCATTTTGATGACCGCAATTTCTACTGAGCTTTAATCCTTTGACCCTGTAAGGATACATGGCATGCAGTTTATTGATAAGTTCCCATGTGCCGTCCTTTGATCCGTCATCCACAAAAACTATAAAACTTTCCTCTTTTATCCATCCTTTTTTTATTAAATTTTCAAGAACTTTGTTTATCTCACTGAAAGTAAGTTCTATAACCTCTTCCTCGTTGTAGCAAGGGACTATCACCGCGAGAAGCATAAAGTGTACTCCTTAAGGTGATTGCCCGTTTTTGTTGAAACTAAGAATTTGAAGAATTGGGATTCGGATCCATCAAATATTTTCCCTTTCCACAGAGGATCACAGCTTTTCAGCTCTTTTAATTTATCGGAAGGCACAAGTGAAATAGACGGATATGTAAGGTTTTCTGGATTTGAAATTATCTCCGTGCGCCTCTCAGCATAAAAAGGTATTCCTTCAAAATATCTGGAGCCTACCTGATATGTTTTTAATTCTTTCATCGGATCTTTTTCTTTAATAATATAACCTATCTCCTTGTGGTGTCTGAACTTTTCAAGATAAGGCAGGGTTGTGTACATTGTATAAAAAGCCATTACAAATCCTCCGAGGGCGGGAAGAAGATAGTATGACTTGTTAAAGTAAAGGAATACTAATACAAATAGTATTGGTAATATGAAAGGTAATACTTCAAAGGTGGAAAGGTAAGCAAGTATACACGTAGCGACAAGGAGGATTATGAATAGAAACAGCGACATCAAAAACTTTGTACGCTTCCACTCCGATTTTGTAATGAACTCCGCTGTTATTATAGACATGGCGGGATATGCGGGCATCATATAGGTAGGTAGTTTCATCTCTACTATAGAGAAAACAACGAGCATAAGAAGGAACCATAAGGCAAAAAAATCAATACTTTTAACACGTTTTTTAAACCACCAGAACGCACCCGCATATACGATGAAGGAATAAGGTAGGAAGGAAACGGGGATATTTAAAAGGTGAAAGTAAAAGGGATCTTCTTGAATGCCGTAGAGCCTTTTTATATTTTCAAAGTATATCATTTCAAGGAATTTTTCTTTTTCATTCATATAGGTGTAAAGGAACCACCACCCGCTGAGTATTAAAACGAGTAATGTGCCTACGTAGTATATCGGGTTAAGCAATTCCTTCCTGTCCTTCCACAGAAGGTAAAGAAATATAATGCCCGCGGGGATTATAAAACCGGGGGGCCATTTTGTAAGCACCGCAAAGGATGAGGAGACAAAGGCAAGTAATATAAGATGTTTCTTATTGTACTTGTATCCCTTGTACCACAGATATATGGTAAGAAGTATAAAGAAGGAGAAAGGAACTTCAGGAGAAGCAAATCTTGAGTTTGCTATAAACTGGAAGGAAGAAATCATTATTATGCCAGCAAGCATAGAAGTCTTTTTATCGGTAAACTCCCTTGAAAGCAGATAGGTTAGAACACCCATTGACAATCCTAAAACTGCGTAAAAGAACCTGATGCCGAATTCATTAAAGCCAAATAGCATTACTCCCAAGAGGGATATCCACTGGGACATAGGAGGTTTGTGTAAAAAGGGTTCACCGTTAAAATAGGGTATAATCAGCTTGCCTTCTTGCAAGGCGTATCTTACACCGTCCGCGGTCAGTGCCTCGTTGGGCATCCAAACGGAGTTGTAACCAAGATTGATAAAATAAAGGGAGGCGAGGAAAAGTAATAATATGTACATTTTAAAGAAGATGTTTTATATCCTCCAAAATCTTGTCGGGATCTTGTTTTCTGTGGGTGTATATAAGTTTAAGGTTTCCTTTTTGATCAATGAGAAATATCGGATCACTGTGATCAACAAGGTATCCCGCCTTTGAATCTGTTTCAGCCTTCCTGAAAAACACCATATACTCCTTTGCAACCTTTCTTATCTCCTCTTCCGTTCCGTAAAGTCCTATGAAGTCTTTATTAAAAAAGGAAAGATATTCTTTTATAACTTCGGGCTTGTCCCTTTCTGGATCAACAGTTATAAAAATAACCTTTACTTTTTTCCTTTTTTCACCCAAACCTTCGTAAATCTTTGCGAGCTTACTGAGTGCTGTAGGACACACATCGGGACAATGGGTGTAGCCGAAAAATATGAGTACTATATTACCCCTGAAATCGGAAAGTTTAACCTCTTTGCCGTTTGTGTCCTTTAAAGTGAAGTTATAGGCGGGTTTTTCATAAAGGGTTCCATAGAATTCGTAGGATTTGCACCCGTATATGGATATAAACAGTAAAAGTAGTATTGTCAAATATTTCGGGTGTCTTTCCATTCTTGATCCTCCAGAATAATTGTATCATCCTCCCTTAAATATTCACCGCTTTGTATCTCTATAAGTTCAAGGTTTATCCTGCCCACGTTTTCAATCTTGTAGGGGGTGGATCTCGGTATGAAGAAGCTTTCATTTTCATGGACATAGTTACTCTTTCCGTCTATAACTATTTTGGCGGTCCCTTTAAGGACTATCCAATGTTTGGTCCTGTGATGGTGCATCATAGTGGGTAAGCCTGCGGACGGTTTAAGTATGAATTTTCTTATCACATATCTGTCTCCCTTATCAAGGAAGGTGAAACTTCCGAAAAGGGTGTAGGTGGTAATATGTTCTTTTACCCTTGGATCTTCCTTATGCTTTAGGCTGTTTACCACCTCTTTTACCTTTTGGGCATCTTCCATGTTAACAATAAGGGTTGCATCCTCCGTATTGACGATGAGGCAGTTTTCAAGACCTATACATGCTATGAGCTTGTTAGTCGGAGAAAAGACCATTGAATTTTTCAGATTGTGGGCTTCCACATCACCCTTAAGAACATTGTTGTTTTCATCCTTTTCAAGATTGTCATAAATGGCTTTCCATGAACCAACGTCGCTCCAGCCCATGTCCGCCTTTACTATTGCTATGTCCGTTGTCTTTTCAAGAATTGCATAATCAAAGGATTCATCCCTTAAATTTGGGAAGCTTTTGACAAATTCTTTATAAGGGAGGTTGAAATCAATCTCAGGAACCAATCTTTCATAATCTTTTATTATTCTCTCTATGCTGAAAAGGAAAATGCCACAATTCCATAAGAAATTTCCTTCTTTTAAATAGGATACCGCCTTCTCATAGGAAGGTTTTTCCTTAAATTCTAAAACTTTAAATACACCCTCAATTAACTCATCACCGTAGTTTATGTAACCGTAGCCCGTTTCAGGATATGTCGGCAATTCACCGAATAGTACTATATAGCCTTTCCTTACCGCTTCCCTGCCCTTTGTTACATACTCAGCAAATGCCTCTGTATTTTTAATAAGATGATCGGAAGGTAATACTATTACATGTTCCTCTTTGGAAACGCCGTCTTCTAAAAGTTTTTTAATACCGAGGGCTATAGCGGGTGCGGTGTTTCTACTTGCAGGCTCCGTAACTATATTTACACCCGATACACCTATCTCCTCAAGCTCATTCCTTATTATCCATTCATATTTTTCTCCGGTTACTACATAGATGTCGTGACCACCTGTTAACTTTAAGGCTCTTTTCACTGTTTCTTGAAATAGGGAATGCTCGGAGAAGATCCTCATGAACTGCTTAGGAAAATTTTCCCTTGAGACGGGCCATAATCTTGTCCCGCTCCCGCCACTTAGTATTATTGCTTTCATATGAAAAAATTTTACCTAAAATAGATGGTAATAACTCGTTCACATACGGAGGTAACCTATGGCTAAAAAGATTAAAATAGCCCTCATAAGCAGATGGAATGCTACATGCGGTATATCTTTACATGCGGAGATGATAGGATGGGAATTCTTAAGGAGAGGTTATCATTTAAAGGTATTTGCACCCACCCTTGAGAGTGCGGGAAGGTGGTGGCATCACTTGAAAATAAGGGAAGATGAGGATTTTGTTGAGAGGATTTATGAGGAAATGGATCCTGAGGGAAAAGGGGGAGTTTTTGATACAGAAAGGGTTAAGGAATTCAATCCCGATATTATCATAATAGAGTCCTACCAAAGCTTACCCCATCCGTATATTGAAAGGCTCGTTACGGAATTGAATGTACCATCTTTAGTAATACCCCATGAAGGTGATCATCTAAGATATAAGGACCTTTCCATATTTACGAAGTTTGCAGTTTTTGATGAGAGGTTTAAAGAAGAGCTTATAGGTGACAGGCTACCCGATGAAAAGGTGGAGATAATACCTTATCCGTGTTATCCGCTGAGGGAACAGAGGAGAAAGTTCGCGGAAGACGGTAGGATAGTTTTTGTTACCTTCGGAAGACAACCAGCCTTTGAGCTATATCCTTATATAAACGCCCTCAGAGAACTGAGAAAGGAATACAAAAATTTGGTTTACAGGATCATAAGGGCAAATGAAGCCCTTGATATAGATGAGGACTGGATTGTGCAAGAAGTTAAGATACTTGATCTTGACGAGATAGACAGAATACTTTCAGACTCTGATATACATCTTCTGCCCAAGGCACCCACCCAGAATGTGGTTGTATCTTCAACCCTTTACCAGATTATGGGTCTTCTTTGTATAACCGTTGTTCCTAATACAAGGCACTTTGAAATGCATAAAAGCGATAATACGGTTGTAATTTATGAAAACGAGGATGATCTTATAGAAAAATTAAAAAGGGTTATAGAGGATGAACACTTGAGGAAAAGGATAAAGGAAAGTATGAGAAGATATGTTGAGGAGAACAGTGTAGTAAAAGTAGCGGACAGATTTGAGGAGTTAATAAATTCTGTTCTTGTCAAGGATGTCAAGAAGGTGTTCTAAGTCTATCTCTCCTATGCCTATTATGGAATCCGCGGCGCCATAGGATATATAAACCTTACCGTTACATATATCTGATCCGCACGGGAATACTACAAAGGGCCTATCGCCGTATACTTCGTATATCTCTCTCGGTTCCATTATATAAAAGGGTGTAACCGCAGTGAAAAGACCTTCAGAGTTCATAAGTACAGCAAATACCCTGTAGGTTCTTAACTCCTTACCCTCTCCGTGTATAAAAACAAGATACTCGTCCTCATCCACTTTAATAGGGGGTGTAGCCCAACCTACCTTTATTTCAAATTCTGCGGGTTCCAAGGCGGTAACATTTTCACCTATGATTATTTCCCTGAATGTATCCGAGTTCAAAACGGATTCGGGTATTTTACAAACGCTTAGGTAAAACTTTCCGTTAAGCATGTGCAATCTGTGAAACAGCATAAGTTCCTTTCCTTTAAACATGAAGGCATTTTTATCACTTACAACCAAGCTTCTTATCTCATCGGGCATTACAAAGGTAGCTATCTTCTTCCATTTTTTATTTTCCTTAACCGCTACGACGGGAAGGGTTTTTTCCGTTTTCTTGTCCTCATCAAAATAGTTTATTGTCCTACCCACATAGGTTATGTAAAGCTTTCCTTCTATCTCGTTTACCCGTGGATCCTCAACCCCCCACAGGTCGTATCTGTTATCTGGTATAAGGGTCATCTCCGCCTCATAAATATCACTGTCTTCTAACCTATTAAGCTTATCAAGGGGCACATCAAATTCAACCAC
>JALWWX010000055.1 GCA_027078675.1 Aquificales bacterium
TTGCAAACATCCTCCCCGCTTCCTTTATGCCCGCCCCAGCCTTTCCGCCTATTATTATGTTTAGTTCCATACCATAAGTATAACATCATTGATTAAGACCGTAATACACCTGACCGAGGCTTAAACCCCCGTCGTTAGGAGGAGCAAGGGTTTGGGTAAACACTTTAAAACCCCTTTCCTCAAGTTTTTTCTTCAGGTTGGTAACAAGGGGATCGTTCTGCATAACTCCTCCCGACAGGCAGATCTTTCCTTCCCCCACCATCTCTCCTATCTTTACTCCGATACTGACGAGGGTATTTATAAATCTTGATACTCCTTTCCTTTTATCCCTTTCCTTTAAAAGGGCGTCTATCATATCCCTCCAATCAATCTCCTTACCTCTTATTTCAAAGGGATACTCTCCCCTCTCAAGGGGATCATAAAGATCCTCCATCATTACCGCTATCTGACCTTCATAGGTATTTGAGTCCTTTATACCCAGGATGAAGCCTACCGCATCAATCAATCTGCCTGCGGAGGATGTTAAGGGAAAAGTCTTTCTTTTCCATATTTTGAATAGGTTAAAGGCAAAGCTTTCATCAAATTCAAAGCCCTTATTTCTTAATATATTTATTCCCTCTTCTCCGTATATCTCAAAGATAAGGGAGAGGACGACTCTTAAGGGTTCTTTTACCGCCCTGTCCCCTCCCATCAGAGGAAAGGGTTTAAGATGGAATATCCTTTCAAAGGAGAGAGGATCGCAAAGTAAAAACTCACCTCCCCATACGGATCCGTCGGTGCCGTAACCCGTCCCGTCCCATGCTATACCCAGCACCCTTTCCCTTATACCCTTTTCCGCCATACAGGAGAGTATATGGGCATGGTGGTGCTGTAATTTTATGAGTGGTATATTTAGTTCCTTTGCCTTTTCTTCAGCCCATTTTGTTGTTTCATAAAGGGGATGAAGGTCGCATACGATAAGGTCTGGTTTAAAGCCGTAAAGTCCTGTAAGGTCTCTTACCGCATCCTCAAAAAAATTTAAGGTTTCCGCATTTTCAATGTCGCCTATGTGCTGACTTATTATCACTTTATCTCCAATATTAAAGGCAAAGGTATTCTTAAGCATTCCCCCTACGCCGAGCACCTTTCTTTTAACCTTCATCCCTATCTTCGCGGGTCGCGGTACAAAACCCCTTGACCTTCTTATGGGTGTGGGAGTTCCCCCCACAAGCTTAATTACTGAATCATCACACCTTCTTCTTATATCCCTGTTGTGCAATAGGAAAAAATCCGCTATATCCTTCAGCTTATGGATAGCTTCTCCGTTGTCGCGGACTATGGGTTCTCCGGATATATTACCCGATGTTGCTATGACGGGATTTTTAACCCTTTTAAGAATTAGAAGATGAAGGGGGGAGTAGGGTAAAAAGGCACCTATCCTTCTCAATCCCGGTGCCACCGAAGGTGCCAAGTCCTTTTTCTTTTCTATTAGGACTATGGGTCTTATGCATGATGTTAATTCCCTTATCTCCTCTTCCGATGGCTTTAGATACTCCTTGAGCTGTTCAAGATCCCTGAACATAACCGCAAAGGGCTTTTCCTTTCTTTTCTTTCTCTCCCTAAGCTTTGAGACCGCTTCTTCACTTGTAGCATCACATACAAGATGGAAACCCCCTATCCCCTTCACACCTATTATGTAACCCCTTTCTATAAGTTCGGAAACCCTATCTATAGCCCTTATACCCGTTTCAAGTTTGTTACCTTCTCTGTCAGAAAGCCAAACTTCAGGACCGCACCTGTAACATCCTATGGGTTGGGCGTGGAATCTTCTGCTTAGAGGGTCTTCGTATTCCTCTTTACACTGAGGACACATTTTAAATTTCTTCATTGTTGTGTTTTCCCTATCATAAGGAAAGGCTTCAATGATGGTGAACCTCGGACCGCAGTTAACACAGGTTATAAAGGGATACAGGAATCTTCTGTCCTTGAGATCAAATAGCTCCCTTTCACATTCTTCACAGAGGGACATGTCTGGGGGTATTATGGGCTCCCTCTCCTTATCTTCCTTGCTTTCCTTTATATAAAAGTCCTCAAAGCCTTCCGATTCCTTATAGGA
>JALWWX010000056.1 GCA_027078675.1 Aquificales bacterium
AATCAAAAACTCAACCTATCCTCTCCAGAAAATCTTGCTGTAGGTGTGCTTTTTCTATATGAACCGGTAGAGAGACACATAGAGGATATCATCTCGGAAACAGGCATAAAGGTAGTAGGCTGGAGGGATGTACCCGTAAATACGGAAGCCATAGGGGAATCCGCCCTCAAGGTTATGCCCGCCATAAAACATCTCCTCCTTGATCTTGAAAATATACCAGAAGAAAAAAGGGAAATTGAACTGTTCCTTTTAAGGAGGAAAATAGAGAAAGATAAAAGGATTCAAGGGAAAGTTTATATTGCTTCTCTGTCCTCAAGGGTGATGGTTTACAAGGGAATGCTTGTAGCCCCCCAGATTGATAACTTCTATCCTGATCTGAAAAACGATTTGATAGAATCCGCCTTTTGTATGTTCCATCAGAGATATTCAACGAATACCTTTCCGAGGTGGGAGCTTGCCCAACCTTTGAGATGGACAGCCCATAACGGTGAGATAAACACACTTCAGGGTAACAGGAACTGGATGCTTGCCCTTGAAAGTGAACTTTCTTCAAAGGTATTCGGTAAAAACATTGATCTCGTTAAACCTCTCGTATCATGCGATGAAAGTGACTCCGCCTCTTTGGACAGGGTGTATGAACTGCTCATGTTCGCAGGATACTCACCGGAGCATGCAATAAATATGATGATACCTCCAGCCTTTGAGAATGTTAAGGAATTCAGCGATGAAGTTAAAGCTTTCTTTGAATACAAAATGTTACAGATGAAACCATGGGACGGTCCCGCAAGTATTACATTCACCGATGGAAAAGTTATAGGCGCCCATCTTGATAGAAACGGCTTGAGGCCCGCAAGGTATGTAATAACAGAGGACGGTATAGTTGTTCTCGGTTCCGAAATAGGCATGGTTGATCTCGGGAACAGAAAGATAAAGGAAAAGGGAAGGCTCGGCCCGGGAGATACTATAAGCATAGATCTTGAAAGGGGTGTAATCAAAAAGACGGAAGATATTCTAAAGGAGCTTTCCGAGTCAAAACCTTACAAAGAATGGGTGGACAGCCATCTTATAAGACTCTCCGATATTGAGAGGGATCTAAGAATGAAAGACCTTGATGATGATGAGAGACTAAGAAAACAGATAGCCTTTGGCTATACTCAAGAGGAAATAAAAAATGTTATAAAGTACATGGCGGAGAACGGAAAGGAGCTTACCTTCTCCATGGGTGACGATACACCCCTTCCTCCTCTGGCGGAAAGACCACCTTTACTCTTCAGATACTTTAAACAGAGGTTCGCCCAGGTTACAAATCCCCCTATTGATCCCATAAGGGAAAAGATAGTTATGTCCCTTAAGATGAACCTCGGCTATAAAAGGAACTTCCTTGAGGAAACCCCAGAACACGCACGCAGGCTACAGATAGATTCACCCATACTACTTGATTATCAGCTCAGAAGTATAGAAGAACAGGATGAATTCAAGGTAGCAAGGATACCTTACACCTATCCCATAGACAGAAGTTACAACGTCGTTGAGCTTCAGGATATGGCGGGAGAGAGGAGAATATCGGAGATACTTATGGACGCGGTATATGAAGGTAAGGAAATAATAGATATTGAGCTGGGTATAGAAACCTTACAAAGAAGGGTAGAAGAAGCTGTAAAAGAGGGAGCTACGATAATAATACTCACTGATAGAAACATATCAAAGTACAGGGTAGCCCTACCGAGCCTGTTGGCAGTTGCTTCTTGTGTGAAGCACCTTGCAAAGAAGGGGCTACTGTCAAGGGTTTCCTTTATAGTTGAAACGGGTGAGGCAAGGGACACCCACCACATGGCGTGTCTTATAGGTTACGGTGCATCCGCTATCTATCCTTACCTCGCCTACCAGACAATAAAGGATCTGTGTGCCAAGGGAGAAATAAACCTTTCCGTTGAAGAAGCTATATTCAACTACAAAAAAGCACTTGAGGAGGGTCTTCTTAAGATAATGTCCAAGATGGGTATATCAACCCTAAACTCTTATCACGGTTCCCAGCTCTTTGATACGGTTTGTCTTAATAAAGATTTTGTTGA
>JALWWX010000057.1 GCA_027078675.1 Aquificales bacterium
CCTGTTTGATCTCGGATTACCCGTTGCGGAAGAAACGAGAAGTACACCTTTGCTCTTCTTTTCGGAGATGCTTCTCAGTTTTTCATTAAGTTCCTTTATCCTTTCCCAGTCCTCTTGGCTTTTATTTCTCTTGCTTTTAAGTTTTATATTCTCCAGGGCGAGGTCTATATCCTCTTCCGAGAAGCCGAGAAGATAAAGGGCTTTATCTATGTTCTTGGCGGTTTTAAGAAAGGAATCAACATCATCTACAAAGATGAATTCAAAGTCTTTTGGTATTATTTCAAAGTTCTTATAAAGGAACATGGAGGAGGTTATAAGTATTCTGAAATCACCTTTAATAAGTCTTTCCTTTAATTCTTGTCTTTTCCTTTTGCTGTTTTCCTCGCCGAAGACAAGGACCCACTGAGGGTCTATTCCCGTATTAAGAACCCTCTCGTGGGTATGGGCTACAAGGAGTTTTGTGGGCAGGATTATGTACGACTTTTTACCTTCTTCCGCAAGAAATGTTGCTATTGATATGCCGAAGGAGGTTTTCCCCACGCCTGTAGGCGCCAGAAGGGCAAAGGATCTTTTAAGGAAGGTCTTCCTTGCCCACGATATTTGAAGCCTCCAGGGATCAAATCCGTATATCTTTTCAAAATGCTTATACCACCGTTTTACCCTATCTTCAAGTTGACATATCTTTACATAAAACCCTTCCCTTATATGGGAACATACGCCCTCCTTGTCCTCAAAAGGGTAACACTTTTCACACGGCAAACCTTTTTCTAACCTATCGGTGCTTATATCACCTCCGCAGTTCGGACACAGATCGTGGAATAAAGCGGGTAAAGTCTCTACTTTCCTTTCCATGACCGCTTAACCAACATAAGGGTAAATGTACTTTTTGTCAAGACGCAAGTTTTTTGACCTCCTCCCTTATGTCAATACCTACAGGGCACCATGTTATACACCTTCCGCATCCCACACACCCATAGGTACCGAACTGATAAACCCAGTAAGAAAACTTATGCATCAGCCATTGTCTATATCGGGCTTTTATTGTTGATCTTATAGGAATTCCGTGAATTGCGGAGAATTCCTCTCTGAAACAAACATCCCAGCTCCTTATCCTTGTTGATGAAGATCCGTCAAGGGTTATCTCGTCCCTCACTTCATAACAGAAACATGTGGGGCATACCATCGTACAAGAACCGCAGGCAAGACATCTCTTCTCTATATCATCCCATAAAGGACTCTCAAGCTTAGGTAAAAGCTTCTGATGGAGACCTGAGATGTCCATATCTATCTTTGTCCTCTCCCTTGCCTTTTCAATAAGGTCCTTTTCCTTTTTAAGGTGTTCATCGCTCGCCTCTTCTCCCCTTAATTGCTCCACTATCTCCTTTCCCCTTTCTGAACCCGCCCTTATTAGGAATACTTCTCCTATCTCTGTTATTGATACATCGTAACCCTCTTCAATGAAGGGACCTGTTCCCATAGTCCCACAGAAGCATGTATCACCCGTATATACGCAGTTTACACCCACTATGAATATACCTTCCCTTCTCCTTTTGTAGTGTTTGTCGGGATGGCTATTTCTGTTAATAAATATGTCATCAAGTATAGAGAGGGCTTTTATATCACATGCCCTTATACCGATAAGGGCAAGGGGTTCCGATTCTATCTCCGTATCCTGTTTTAAGGAAGGCTTTAACTTAAGGAGTGTCTCCGTGGGAGGGTGTAAAAAGTGCTTAGGGGAATAAAACCCATGAACATAACTGAAGTATCCTTCACCACCTTTGAACACCCTATAGTATCCCTTTCCCTGAATCTCTTTAAGCCCTTTTGGAAATCGGTAATCCCTACCCACCTCTTTGTACAGGATTGCGCCCTCTTGTAATACGGGGCCTATCAGCTTGTAGCCCCTGTCGGATAAAAGTTTTATTAGCCTTATTAGTTCCTCCTCTCCCGTTAACTTAACCAAGCTCATGTCCTTTCTTCGTATGTGGGTTTTTCTACTCTGTAAAAGATACCTATAGGGATCTTAACATCTTCCCTGTTATAATCCCACTCAAGTGCCTTTGAATAAGC
>JALWWX010000058.1 GCA_027078675.1 Aquificales bacterium
GTGGTGGGAGTTTTGGAGATGAAACTCATCTATGTGCTTTTTCCCGTTCTTCTGCGAGGAAATAAACCACAAGTCCTGCTAAAGCCATACCACCTACGAGTATAAGGTAGTAAAGTGTAATGTCATTCATCTCTCACTCCTTTGTTAATCAATATGATGCCTATAGTGAAAAACACAAGAGCTGATGTGAGAGCAAGAATAGCCGTTGAGGCTGTTATGTTTTCTCCCTTGAAAAACGGTAGGAGTAATCCCAAACCTATGGATATTTTGCTCAAGTCGTAGAATAGCTTGCCTGTTTCCTTTAAGGCTTCCCGTTTCACTCTCATAGCTTCACGAGAGGCTCACGGCAAGAGATATTTGTATTCTTCTGCCAGCCTTTCTACGAGCTGAAGTATCTTATTCTTTTCTAACTCTCTCTTGAGCTTGATATATGCGTATATCTTCTTTGCCCATGTGTCCGAAAGCTCTCCGCTCATAGGCTTCCCGTATGCCTCCTCATATATCTCCGAGTATTTCCTCTTTGCTAACTCCAGCTTTTCTTTCCGTATGGAGATGGAAAAGGATACATACTTTTCCTTTTTATACTTCTTATTCTTTTCAAGTATCCTTGCATACCTCTCTGCCATATCTGCTTTTGATAGTCTTCTTCTTACCATACCTTTACACCTCCTTGGCATGTATTACTTGCATTATCTATTATAGCATGGAACTACAAGCATGAATTGCAAACATTAAATAGGTATATGAAAGGTGTATGGAATAGGAAATGTAGTATGTTTTGTAGTATGTCTTGATACCAGTCGTTATGTTATAGTTGCATGGATATATGAATTAAATGTATGCATTAGGTATATGAAAAGATATATGAAAGTAATATATGGCACTAATACACCTATTGAATTTAATGAAGTGGATACATGAATAAGATGCAATATACTACCAACACACACTCCAGCTAAGAAATTCATACATACCTTTCATACGAAAATGTGGTAGAATTGGTATATGGTGCAAGCTTTGCCTTCGGCTGACGCCTCGGCAAAAGCTTTTAGACGGGGGGAAATCCCCCCGAACCTCCCTAAAGGAGGGAGAAAGATGGCAAAAGGGAAGGAGATAAAGATAACTATAAGGCTCACGGCTGAGGAGAAGGAACGGCTGAAAAAAATGGCTGAGGCTGAAGGATTGAGCTTGTCCGACCTTGTTAGGAAGAAACTACAAGGAGTAAGGATACGGAGGAAACCCAGACCGAGCAGGAAAAGATAAAAAGAGAGTGGCTATACGAGCTACATCGTATCGGTGTAAATATGAACCAGATTGCACGAACAACAAACAAGCTCATGAAGACGGATAGAGACTTGCAGGAGGTTTTGAAAGTTTTACGGAAACTTTCACAGATAGAGGAGGAGATACGCACTCTTACGGAGGTGGTGAGGCGATGATAATAAATGTCGGAGACGCTATCAAAAGCACGGCAGGATTGAAGGCAGGACTGAGGTATCAGCTCAGGCTTGAACCGGGGGGAAAGAAAGAACCTTCTTCCGACCCTTCCAAAGTCCTTGTCCTTGAGGGGGACATGGACAGAATGGTGGAGCTTTCCAAGACACTCTCCACTTCCCAAAAGGCTATACCGATACTCATATCCTTTGCCGAGAGCAGGGAGGAGCTGGAGGAAAAGCTCAGAAGGCAAGGCAAGGACATAGCGGACTTGTATGCGGAAATCAGAGGCTTGCTATTTGCGGGCTACAACACGGACGAGGTGATATGCTCTGCGATAGCACACAGCGACACTCAGCACTTTCACATACATATGTATGTTCTGAACTCATTTGCGGGGGAGGACAAGACCCGTGGAGGGAGGATAAAAATCCTTCCTTCATAGCCCACTACAAGGACGGAAAATGGCTTTGGTATGACTTGGCACGGAGAGAAGGCGGAAGTGTGATTGACTTCGTTATGAAGTTTTTTTCAGCCGGTAAAAAACCACTGGATTTTAGAGAAGCTATGGACTGGCTAAAGGAACACCACAAGGAGATAGAGGGGAGAAGGATAGCAGGCACGGCTTTAGGACGGGACGGAACGGCTCAGAGGATAGAGCTGATAGAAGATGATGAGCTGATGGAGAAGGTTAAGCAGGTATGGAGGCTAAGACACATACCTTTTTGGCTAAAGATTGCGGATAGGAGTGTGATACGGCATAAGATACGGATAGGTAAACACGGAGAACCTGAAGCTTTTGAGATAGAAAGGCAAGAACCTTTACCTGTCCTTGTCTTCACACATCAGCAAAAACCTGTATATTGGCGAAGTGTCATACCTTCCAAGTCCGAGAAAGGCTGGCTAACACAGAACAAGCCTGCCTTGAAACAGCACGGCAACAGCGGAAGGCTCTACATAGTGGAAGGCTATACGGACGCACTTGCGGTATATCAGATAGACACAGAGGCAGATATTCTCATCTTAGGCACGGCTCAAAACGCTGAGAAAATCCCACAGAGCCTTGCAAATCGCTATGAGGAGATTTACATCGCTACGGACAACGATGAGGCAGGAGAGAAGGCATATTCCCAGCTGAAAAAAATCCTTCCGAAGGCGGAGAGACTGCGGTATGAAGGTAAAGACCCGATGGAGGCTTGGCTTGAGGGAGAGCTGAAATCTCCGGAGGAGTATGGGGAGGAGTATGACGAGGAGCTTTTGGAACAAGTGCTTGAGGAGCTTGAGGAGATGAGAAGTATCGCACGCAGTATTCTTGGAGAGGAGGAAGAATACGAGGAGTGGGAGGAAGACGAGGAGGAAGAATACGAGGAGGAACAAAGGAAGGATAGAGGGGAAGGCTTCACTCCTGGTCCCGGAATGTGAGAGCTTGTGTCAAACAAATGTCTGACAAAAGTTTAATTACCGCAAACCTTTGGGAGACAGGGATTTGGTGAAGGTGGTGATGAAATTGTCCACCCTATAGGGTGGACAAATCGCTATATTAATAGTTAGGAGGTCTGCAGGAATGTCCCCGGTAATATCAGAGAGGGATAGTGTGCTTGAAAGGCTCAAGGGGGAGAGAGAACAGATAATCAAGGAGGGAAACCTACTATTGGCATACATATACAGCTCTATGGGAAGACTGCCCAAGAAGACTTACACATTTTCGGAACTGCTGAAATACTTTAGAACTCTGCGGTTTGGGGAAAGGTCAAGGTTTATCTTTCTGCGAGGCATGGTCGGAGATGAACGGCTTTTTGTGATTGAAACAAGGCAGAAAAACCTTAAGCCTTACTTGAAGCGACTGGAGAAACTCTTTACCTTAGCTAAAACCTTAGAGCCAGAAGAGGATTAACGCCTTTCTTTGTTCTTTTTTGAAAAAAGGACTTGACAAATGGAGGAAAAGCCTCCATAATGGAGGCTATGGGAGTATCTACCGCTATATACAATATACCACGAACCCCGATAAGGGGAGTGGAGAAATATGCCTTCTTCTGGGAAAGCTACTTAGAGAAACATTTAGAAGCCTACAGGGAAGGGAAAATCTCAGGAGAGGACATAGCCGAACTTTGTACGGGGAGGAACACCTACAACCTCTACCACATTGTGGACATATGGAAGGACGGAAATCCCATAGACCGTAGGCTCTTCCGAACCGACGGCACGCTGAACAGGCTCGCTCAAATGGCAAAGGAGAAAGGATACGCCCTGTTATACAGAGGATTTTTCGCTATCCCGGGAGAAGTTTGGAATGAATACAGGCAAAAAAAACAAGAAGGCAAAGCCAAGAGGCTGGAGATTTTCAAATTGGAAAAGCTAACCCGCCTTGCCCCGCACATTCTCATAGACACAGACGCCAAACAAGGAATGACCTTTGAAAAACTCAAAAAACTCATAAAATACCTGCACAAGCTCCGGATATATCCCGAAGTCTGGGAGTCAGCCAGCGGAAAAGGGAACCACCACATCTATATTCCTCTGGTTGGCATGGTAGAAAAATTCAAAGTACGCAACGAGAGCGGAGTGGAAGAAGAAAGGAGAAAATACTACCTTCCCTATGCAAGCGACTACAGATTAGAACTCGTTATAGAAGCCTTGAAAGAACTCTTCTTACACCTCAACATTCCCTACGACTCCATATCTACGGACAGAGCGGTGTGGCTGGAAGGTTTCCCAAATCCCGAGAAAGGAGGGAGAGCGAGCAGGAAAATATGGAACGGAAAACCACACAGACTTGACAGCCTCTTTGGAAAACTCAAACCCTTCTGGGAGAAGAAACTCAGGGAAGACGCTAAGAAGGAATACTATACTTTTAAAGCTCTCACGAACGAGAGAACCCGGCTGAAAAAAATAACAGGTGTGGGGAGTGTGGAGATATGCGAAGAAGACCACTCAAACCCGATAGACTACCTACAAGCTAACGTAGCCCCTACCTTCAGAATGCTCGATAAAGGCTACACGTGGTTTCAGATAGAACAACAGCTAAGAGCTGGTTGGAGCGGAGACCAAAAAGCCTTTGACAGAGCCTTCAAAGGCTTTGAATCCTGGATAAACACCAACTACAGACCACCCAAGAAGAATCCCAAAGAAACCAAACCAAACCACAAAAGAAAACACACCCACTACTGGGAACACATCCCTAAAATACACGAAGTCTTACAACAAGACGGACTAAACAGCTCACTCAACCACATACATAGAAAAACACAAATAAGCAAAGGGACACTATCAAACATCTTCAAGATAGTGAGCAAAGAACAAATACTCAGCTCTCCCAAAGAAGCCCAAGAACTCCTAAAAGCTTACCAGAAGGGAGGAGACCGAATGACGACAACCCAAAAAGAAGAAGCAAGAAAAAGAGCAAAAGAAAAATGGGAAGCCTACCTTGACAAATTCCTTGAAGAAAGCATAAAAGCACGAAAAAAGCCATTGGGAGACAAGGGGAAGAAAACCCCTAAAAAGCCATTTAAGGAAGCCTTAGTCAACCTCAAAGGTGTTCAAATAGGTCATACATCTATTACTCCTATGGAAAGGAAGGCGGGGGAGGGGGAACGGAAAAAAGAGGTAAAAGTCAAAAATCCTTCTAAAAACCAACAAAAACCAACAAAAAATCCTATAGCCAAAGCTATAAGCCAAGAAGACGCGCCTACGACGCCCCCCCTACGGACGCCCACACCACCGGAAGAACCACCTACACACGAGGAACCGCCCCCCACATCGGAGGAGCTGGAGAGGGAGCTACAGAAGGAGCTGAAAAGAGCAGAGGAAAGAAGGCTGAAGAAAAAGGCTTGGGAGGCTATAGAGAAACTGGAACGGATATGGGAAATCCGTGTGGGATATGTCCCGGAAGGAAAGGGACATATCAGGCTCGTTTTTGGGGCTGTGTATGCCTCTGAGAAAGGGAAAAAACGGACATACGACCTCTCACGCTGGGGGAGCTTTGCCGAAGCCCTTGAGAAGATTTTGAGGGAGCTGGGGCATTTCGTGGTCCGTAAGAAAAAGCCTACGCCCGTGTGGGAAGACTTCCAGCCGAACCTGCCTATGCCCAGCTCCGGGACCAGCGGAGGAGAGGACATACCTATAGAGGAGCTGGAGGAGCTACTTGATTTCTGAGGCTAACATAATCTCAGTTAGGTTATCAGGTGTGCTGAAAACCTTGAGGCTCAAGGAGTTTGTGCGGTATGCGGTTAAGGTTTTTTGTATGCTATCACAAATAATAGCTAAATGCTATCTAAGTGCTATACACTTGATATGTAGGTGTGAGTCATGAGTAAGGTGAAAAAGTTAGTCCGATTGTCTCCGGAAGTGGCAGACCAGCTCAAGGAGATAGCAGGAAAGCTCAATATCTCCGAAAACGAAGCTGTGAGCAGAGCTATATCTCACTATTACCTTAGCCTTAAGGGAGAGGAACAACAAACTATTAGCGGTGCTATTGTCCCATTTTCGGAGTATCAAAAAACGCAGGAGCAGCTTAAACAAGCTCTCTATAAGGTGGGGGAGCTGGAAGGGAGTTTGAAGGTTAAGGAGGAGCTTATAGCGGAGCTGAGGGACAGGATAGCCGAGTTGAAAGCCAAGCCTTCCCGGAAGTGGTGGGAGTTTTGGCGGTGAAGGTTGAACTCACGAGACACTTTTGGTTGAGATGGGAAAGAAGAAAAGGGGAAATGCTTAAGAACGGAATAACACCTGAGCTTATAAGGGAGTTTGTCCTTGAGCCTGATTTTGTCCTTGATGACCCTAAGCATGAAGGTAGAGAATGGAGAGTGAAGAAGATTAAGAGCAGGTGCTTAAGGATTGTCGTTGAGGATAAAGGGGATAGATTAGAGGTTATAACAGCCTTCTTTGATAGAACGCTTAAGAGGAGAGGATTATGCGAGTAAGTTATGTGCCTGAGACGGACGCCCTTGTTATAGACCTTAAAGATGATGCCGTTGTGGACAGCGAGTTTATTGAGGATATGGGAGTGGTGGTGGACTATAACAACAAAGGGGAGGTTGTAGGACTTGAAATACTTGATTGGACAGAGTTTCAGAAAGCAGGTAAGGAGCTAAACCTTACTCTTCCCTCTCTTTCTTCGTGAGAGGCTTAAGGGAGGGATATAGAAGGCATAGAAGAACTGTTAGACTTTTAGCCACCTTACGGGTGGTAGGGGTGGACTGCTCCGAGCTAATGCCCGTGGAGAGGGAATATCCCTCTGTGAAGCGGGAAGCTCTCCACTTAAGTGGAGAGAGGAGGTCACGTTGTCAGAAGATACGCTAAAGGAGCTGAAAGAGGTGGCTGATACTTTGGGAATATCGGAGACCGAGGCTGTGAGCAGAGCTATACACTCTTATTATCTCCAGCTCAGAGGAGAAGAACAGGGAGCTGTGAGCGGTGCTATTGTCCCATTTTCGGAGTATCAAAAAACGCAGGAGCAGCTTAAACAAGCTCTCTATAAGGTGGGGGAGCTGGAAGGGAGCTTGAAAGTCAAAGAGGAGCTTATAGCTGAGCTGAGGGACAGGATAGCGGAGATGAAGGCTAAACCTTCACGGAAGTGGTGGGAGTTTTGGAGATGAAACTCATCTATGTGCTTTTTCCCGTTCTTCTGCGAGGAAATAAACCACAAGTCCTGCTAAAGCCATACCACCTACGAGTATAAGGTAGTAAAGTGTAATGTCATT
>JALWWX010000059.1 GCA_027078675.1 Aquificales bacterium
AAGCCAGAAAGCTCTTTTAAAACCTATATGGACTTTTATGAAAATGTTGAAAGCAAGCTTAAGTATATTGATGATATAGGTTTGCGTTTATCACCTATTTTTTTGAAAAAATCTTCGTTAAAGGAAGAAATTCCTTGGTTATGGAATACGGAGTTTATTGTGTTATATGATAAAAACGGCTTTTTTCGTGAATTTTTAAAAAGACTTGAAAGATTTAAAAAAAGGATAAAGTTTATAGAAAAGCCTATGCCTCATTTCGTTATTAAAGATGGTAAATGAAGAGCTTGCAAACAGTTATCTGCGGAGGGCAAAAATCCGTTGTGAGATATTAAAAGAATATCTTAAAAGAGAAGATTATGCGGATGTTATAATGGAAGCTCAGGAAGCGGTTGAACTTATCCAAAAAGCTTTGCTTATAAAAATAGGTGTTCAACCACCTAAATGGCATGATGTAGGTAAGATAATAGAGGAGCATTTGGAAGAATATCCGAGCCATGTAAGGGATAGATTGAAAGAGCTAAACAGGAAGGCTAAATGGCTTAGAACTCAAAGAGAGATAGCTTTCTACGGAGACATGGATGTAATACCAGAGGAAATCTACAAAAAAGAGGATGCACTTGAGGCAATAAGCATAGCGGAAGGTTATCTATCAATAGCATATTCTATCTTTCCCGATTAACTTGAGTCAGTTATTATCAACCCTTGTGGTAAAAATACCTGCGGTACAATGACTTTATTGATTTATAATAAGTAAAGTTTAAGGGTATAGTGTGTCAAAATGAAGATTGTTCCGTATCATGGTGATGTTCAAGTTAATCTGATGGTGGAGGGAGAGGAGAAAAAGGAGATTATAGAACAGATAAAGTATCTTAGATCCATTCAGATATCCTTCAGATCTGTCTGTGATCTGGAGGTAATGGCGGTAGGCGGGTTCTCCCCTGTTGATAGGTTCATGGGTGAAGAGGATTACAAAAGTGTCGTTGAAGAAATGAGATTAAAAAACGGTGTTCTATTTCCTATACCTATTACACTTCCTATTGATAAGGAAACAGCTTTGGAACTTAAGGAAGGTGAGTGGATAGTTTTAAGGGATCCTCACAATATACCCTTGGCGGTTATGAGGGTTGAAGAAGTATATAAGTGGGATTTGGAATACGAAGCGAGAAATGTTCTTAAGACAACAGATCCGAGGCATCCCCTTGTTGCGGAGATGCACACCTGGGGAGAGTATTACATATCCGGCGAGCTTAAAGTAATTCAGTTGCCTAAGCATTACGATTTTCCAGAGTATAGAAAAAGACCCGATGAGGTAAGAAGAGAATTGGCGAGTTTGGGATATGAAAATGTTGTAGCTTTTCAGACAAGGAACCCTATGCACCGTGTTCACGAGGAGATTACAAAGCGTGCAATGGAAAAAATAAACGGCGCCTTGCTTCTTCATCCCGTTGTGGGTATGACGAAGCCCGGGGATGTGGACAGCTTTACGCGTATGCGCATATACAGGATTCTTTATGAAAAATACTACGATAAGGATAGAACCGTACTTTCTTTCTTACCTCTTGCCATGAGGATGGCGGGACCACGCGAAGCGTTGTGGCACGGCATAATAAGGAAGAACTATGGTGCTACACACATGATAGTAGGAAGGGACCATGCAGGTCCTGGCAGAGATTCAAAAGGTAAACCCTTTTATAATCCCTATGAAGCCCAGGAGCTTTTCAAACTTTATGAGGAAGAAATAGGCGTTAAGGCAGTTACCTTTGATGAACTTGTGTATGTTCCCGAAATAGGAGAGTATGTTGAAAAGAAAGAGGCTGAAGAAAAGGGTTACGGATATGTATTTATTTCTGGAACGGAGGTCCGCGAAAATTATCTTAAGTACGGCAGAAAACTTCCCGAATGGTTTACAAGGCCGGAAACTGCGGAAATACTCCTTGAAACATATATTCCAAAGCATAAACAGGGATTTTGTATATGGCTTACAGGGTTGCCTTGCTCCGGTAAATCAACCATAGCTGAGATCTTAAATGTTATGCTTCAAGCAAGAGGTAGAAAGGTAACACTCCTTGACGGAGATGTGGTCAGAACTCATCTTTCAAAGGGCTTGGGCTTTTCCAAAGAGGACAGGATAACCAACATTCTCAGAGTGGGATTTGTAGCCTCAGAAATAGTGAAACATAACGGTGTTGTTATATGCGCTTTGGTGAGTCCATACAGGAGTGCAAGGAATCAGGTGAGAAATATGATGGAGGAAGGGAAATTTATAGAGGTGTTTGTTGATGCACCTATTGAGGTGTGTGAGGAAAGGGATGTGAAGGGAATGTATAAAAAAGCAAAGGAGGGACTTATAAAAGGATTTACTGGAGTTGATGATCCCTACGAATATCCAGAAAGTCCAGAAATTCATATAGATACTACTGTTTTAAAACCGGAAGCGAGCGCCCGTAAGATACTTGAATATCTGATAAAGGAGGGTTTTATTCTGGAATGATTGATGAGGTCATCAATATAGCCCTTCAAGCGGGCGAGGCTATACTTGAAATTTATGAAAAAGGTACATCCGTTGAAATTAAAGACGATAACACGCCTGTTACAGAGGCTGACAGAAGGGCAAACGAGATAATATGTGAGGGACTTATTAAGATAGATCCAAGTTCTTATATCCTTTCTGAAGAGAATAAAAATATTGAATATGAAAAAAGAAAAGGTTTAAAATCTCTGTGGCTTGTTGATCCCCTTGACGGAACAAAGGAATTTATCAGCAGAAGGGGAGAGTTTACTATTAACATAGCACTCGTTGAGGAGGGTGAGCCAGTATTGGGTGTTGTTTATGCTCCCGCCCTTGGAGTCTTATATTTTTCCCAAAAGGGAATGGGTGCGTATAAGCTTGAAAATGCGGGAGGGAAAATATCGCAGGAAGATTTAAAAAAAGCGTTAAGGTTACCATTAGAAAGGGTTGATGACGATGCTGTAAAAATAGTTGCGTCCAGATCTCATATGAACGAGGCTACTAAGAAGTTTATAGAAAAGATAAAAGGTAAGGCGGGAAAGGTTGACATAGTTTCCATAGGAAGTGCTTTAAAAATATGTCTTGTGGCTGAAGGTAAAGCGGATATATATCCGAGGATCGGTCCTACAATGGAATGGGATACCGCTGCAGGACACGCAGTAGCCCTTGAATCGGGGTGTGATGTGAGGATTTATAACGGAAAGTTGTCCGATACATTAACATACAACAAGGAAAATCTTTTAAATCCCCATTTTGTTGTTTTCAGGAAGGAAAAATCTTATCTTTTACAGTAGAGATGAAAGTTTTAAGTAAAAAGAAGACTACAAAAAGGGTTCCTAAGGAGCTTATATACGAGATGCGCCACGGAAAATTGATTTACTACAAAGACTATGATAAGGTCCTGGCAGGTGAGAAAACCTTGGAGGAGGTTATGGGGAGCGGTAAGATACAGTGGTTGATAATATCTCTTATTCTTAGAGTACTTATGAGGAAACTATCTTTGGATAAATACGAGATAGCAACCAACGAAGTCGGATTTAAGTTTGCACCCCGCAGTTGGAGGAGCTTGGACATAGCTATATTTAGAAAGGGAGGACTTTTAGAGGAGGGTATAGACAACAGATATGTAAAAACACCGCCGGAAGTCGTTATAGAGGTGGATACTAAGGCGGATCTCAGGAAGTATGGAGATTTTATGCATTACATGACTGAAAAGACTCAAGATTTGTTGAATGCAGGTGTTAAAAGAGTGATATGGATAACCACCTATGACAGAAAGATTATGGTGGCGGAGAAAGATAAGAGGTGGTTTATAACCGATTGGAATGACACCGTTGAAGTTATAGAGGGTATTGAATTGAATATAGAGAAGCTTTTAAAAGAGTCGGGGTATAAGGGAGTTTAAACATGGAAACGTTGGTGAAAAAGAAAAAAGCGAAAAGGATTCCAAAGGAATTAATATACGAGATGCGTCATGGGAAACCCATTTATTACAGAGACTACGATAAAGTACTCTCTGGGGAGAAGACACTGGAGGAGGTTATGGGGAGTAGTAAGTTGCAGGCTATTCTGGTAACCCTTATATTGAAATTTTTGTTTGCCCATCTTGATGTTAGCAAGTATGTAGTCCTTACTAATGATGTGGGTTTTAAATGGGAGCCAAGAACATGGAGAAACTTAGGCATAGCTATCTTTGATAAAAAAAATCTTCTGGAGGAAGGCATAGATAGAAGATACGCAAAAACTCCACCGGAGGTGGTCATAGAGATAGACACAAAAGCGGACCTAAGAAAATACGGGGACTTTATGAACTATGCGAGGGAAAAGACCCAGGATTTACTGGATGCAGGGGTTAAGAAAGTTATATGGTACACGACCTTTGACAGAAAGGTTATGGTTGCAGAAAAAGGAAAGCCTTGGATAATCACTGATTGGGACTATGATGTGGAAATAATGAAGGGTATTACTTTAAATCTGGAAAGGACGGTTAAAGAAGAGATTGAAAGCGAGGTGTAATAGGGATGACAATTGCAGTTAAAACTAAAAAGGAGGAAAAGAAGAAAAACAGAATGAGAGTTCGTAAGGAACTTATATATGAAATGCGCTACGGAAGTCCCATATATTATAGAGACTATGATAAGGTTATTTCTGGGGAGAAGACGCTGGAGGAGGTTATGGGTAGCGAAGGATTACAAGCTCTACTTGTAACTGTACTTGTAAGTTTCCTTCATGGGAAGCTTAAAGGCAAGTACATTATTTTAAGCAATGAATTAGGCTACAGTTTTGCCCCCCGGAGCTGGTATAACCTTGACATAGCAATCATTCCTAAGGAAAGACTAAAGGATATACCCAGAGGATACATAAAGGTTCCCCCGGAGGTGGTAATAGAAATAGATACAAAAGCGGATCTCAGAAAGTTTGAAAATGCTCAGGATTACTTCCACAGGAAGGCTCAGGATCTTCTTGATGCGGGAGTAAAAAAAGTTATATGGATTTTTACAAATGATAAAAAGATATGGCTGGCGGAGAAAGGGAAGCCCTGGCTTATAGTGGACTTTGATTATGAAATAGATGTTCTTGAAGGTATAAGGTTTAAACTTTCAGAACTTTTAAAGGAAGAGGGTATAAAGCTGTGAAGGGTTTGGAGGTAAGGCTTGACGATTGTGAGAGGAAAGCATTAAAGAAAGCCCTTAAAGGTTTCAAAGGGGAGGTTTACATATTCGGTTCAAGGCTTGATCCTGACAAAAAGGGTGGGGACATAGACCTGCTTTTAGTACCTTATGAAGAGGTAAGGCCCTTAGATCTGGAAATAGAGGTGCAGACAAAATTCTTTATGGAGTGTGAGGAAGATATAGACGTCCTGGTTTACAGGGATACGCCCTTTTTCAGGGAGATAATAAAGGGTGCAAAAAGAATTAGTCCTGAGGAGCTTTAGGGATTTGGAAAGAGCAGTATTTCTGTTAAAAAGTTCCCTTGATGCTTACGAGCCTTACGATCCTTCTAAGGAATACTCTCCAAAAGAGATGGAATATTACGATTCCCTGAGTTTCAGATTTGAGAAAGCGGTGGAACTTGCCCTTTCCGTTTTTAAAGGTCTTGAGATATACCTGTTCGGAGAGCAGAGTGATACACTAAGGACAAGACTACTGCGATTTCAAAAAGCAAACTATGTTGACAGTGTTGATTTCTGGATATCCGCAAGAATACTTGGGAATAAAATTCCTCATGCCTACCCTCCTGAAGAGTTGAAGGACATATACGATGATATAGTAAAGCTTGGGAAGGAATTAATAGAAAAGGTTCAAAATATAAAAGCTAAGTTGAATGAGCTCCCGTAAAGTGGTGCGTCTTAGTGATTATGAAATTAAAGCCATAAAGGATATTGCGGAAGAGGTATTCGGTGAAGGCACCAGAGTATTCTTATTCGGAAGCAGGACGGATCCTAAAAGGAAGGGAGGAGATATTGATCTATATATCATCCCTGCAAACAGGGAAAATCTATTTGACAAGCGGATAAAGTTCCTCTCCAAGTTAAAGCTCAGGATAGGGGACCAGAAAATAGATCTCGTACTTCAAGAAGATCCCCAAAGGCTTATAGAAAGGGAAGCTATGGAAACAGGTGTTGAGCTTTGAATTCAAAAGACAGGTATAGTTTTCTTTATGAAGAAACAAGCAAACACATCAAAAGACTCAGGTCCGCCTTTGATAATTTGAAAAGTGAGGTGGGTTTCCCTCTTGACAGTGCTAAGGTGGAAAACATACTGAAAGACGAGAAACTTGTTCCTTTCCTTGATCAAATAGCTTACAGATTTTCAAAGATACAGGATAACCTCGGGAAGTTAATAAGAATGTATATGTTTTTAAAGGGTGAGAATGTGGAAAACCTAACCATGATAGATGTTCTCAACCTTTCAGAAAGATACAATCTCGGTATCAACAAAGAAAAGTGGTTTGAACTGAGAGAGCTTAGGAACCTAATAGTTCATGAGTACGAAAGTCAAACGGAGAAGATAGCGGAAACAATAAACAGAATTTACAACGAATTAAGCTATCTGGACAGGTTATTAGATAAGTTAAGGATAAGGTAATGATAGAAACAGTAGAGGATCTAAGGAACTTCATGAAGGATTTCTTCAAAGAAAAGAATATAAAGGTAAAGGTGATACTTTACGGGTCAAGGGCGAGGAATACTCATGTGCCTTTTTCTGATATAGATATAGCCCTTGTCTCCGATGAAGATTTGTCGGAACATATAACACAATTGAGGGAAATTATAGAAGAGTCCAATTTACCCCAAAAGGTTGATATAGTTGAGCTATCAAAGGTTTCTCCATCGTTAAGGGAAGAGATATTGAAGGAGGGAAAGATCTGGATAGATTTGAAAAACTGAAAAATGATTTTGAAAAGGCTATTAAAAGACTTGAGGAGGCGGTGAATAAGACTGTGAACAACAAAGGAGCCGAAGACTATACATTCTACAGAGATTCAGCCATTCAAAGATTTGAAATAGCCTTTGAACTCATGTGGAAAACTATTAAACTTTTCCTTGAAAAAGAAGGTATAATCTGCAGAAGTCCGAGAACATG
>JALWWX010000060.1 GCA_027078675.1 Aquificales bacterium
CCTTGATTTACAAGATTGGTTATATAAGTGTGTCTGAAACTGTGAATGCTGAAATCAATATTCAATCTCTTTGATAACCTGTCCGTATAAACTTGGAGAATACCTCTCTTTATCCTGAAGTTGTCTTCAAAATTTTCTATCCATTTAAGTAATTTATTTGTTGCATCGTATGTTTCCTGTTTTGAAGCCCCTAATATGGGGACGAGCCTCCCTTTATATCTTTTGGTCATGTGGGGTTCAAGTTTTATCCACAGAATACCGCTTTTATCCAGATAAAAACACTTTTGGTTAAGTGACTCAAACTCTATGAGTCTTATTCCGCTGTATAAAAAGAGGGTGTATATTTTTTCATATTTTTTACCCTTGACCGCATTCATTATGTTTTCTACCTCTTCTTTTGTTAAAGCCCTCGGATAAACGGGTGTTTTCCTTACATTAATTTCTTCCCTTACATCTTCTATGGCTTTTTCCAATTCAACATAAAGATCCTTGTCTATATAATTCCTTTTGTGTAAGAATTTGAAAAAATGTTTTGCAGCGGATAGATGGGCTAAGATGGAAGAAGGTTTAAGATTTGTATTGTCAATATATTTGTAGATAGCTGTCGGATTCAAATCCTCTATACTGTTTAAACCTGTTGTATTTATAAACTTTTTCATGTGCCTTACATAGGAGTCAATAGTTTTTTGACCTTTTGTCTTCTCAAGATTTTTCTTCCAGGCATCTATAAGCCTATCCATTTCCTTCTCCGAGCTTTGATTTTAACTTCTCTATCTCCATATCCTTATTCAATATATCACGATCCTTTTCCAATATAACCCTTTGTATTTCAATGTCTTTTGAAGCTAATTCGTGTTCATACTGCCTTAGCTTTGTTTCAAGTGTTTTAATTTCCTCTTTAAGACGCTTGAGTTCTTCTTTAAGCGACTCAACCTCCGCCTTTTTTTCGTCAAGGTTTTTTATCAGCTGTTCCTTTTCCCTTTTAAGAAAATCTATTTCTCTTTCCTTTACCGCAAGCAAGGTTGATAGACTTGATATCTCATGAAAAAGTTCTTCCTTTTGAATATCTTGCAATCTCTGTATCTCTATGTAGGTGGCTATAAGATTGCCTTCAAATTCACCTTTAAGTTTTTCAAGAGTTTCCTTAAGCTGGGCTTCCCTTTCTTCTTTCTTCTGATTACTCTTTATTATGTGCTCGTATTCATCAGGTGATATGTAAACATACCATATACCGTCTTCTTCCTTTGCCCCCTCAAGCACACCAGCCCTTATCCTGTTCTTTACCGTATTAAGGGAAACACCTATAAGCTGGGCATACTCACTTGCCTTCATCTTTTGTTTATCCATTTCATCACCTCCTTCTATAAATGATAGTATCATTTGCTGTCAATGTCAATTATATAAATTGATATCAATGAAAGGGCGGGATTAAATGTTAATATAATTGCTATTATGTTAACAAAATCTAAACTTTACTGTGTGCAAGTCATTCATAATTCATTAAAATTCAAGGTGTGCTTTTTGTGTTTGCATTCATGGTTTGATAATGTTTTTAAACCGCTGTCAATGATTTTATACGTTGATGTCAGCTTTAAATTGATAAAATAAAAGGCATGGTGTTTAAAGAGGAAGATATAGTAAGCAGGAGTAAGGATGTTGAAGTTATAGGTGAGCCTTTTAGATGCAGGGATGGTGAATATACAAAGTTTTATTGCATTAAGGTTAAGATAATTTTTGAGAATGGAGAAGAAAGGGAGTATCTTTTGAGATCTCACGGGGATCCTAAGGGGATTTTGAATTTTAAAGAGAATAAAAAGGGCATTAAAGACAGTATGAAAGAAAGGTTTCTCCTTCTGAGGAATGGAGAGATAGTTTTCAAATCTTGGGACTAAAAAGCCCTTGGCAACTGGATAGGGGGAAGGTGGTTATGGGGAGGGAATAGACAGTGATAGGAGTTTGGGAACTCCTTAAGTAAAGGAGGTGATCCAGCCGCAGGTTCCCCTACGGCTACCTTGTTACGAC
>JALWWX010000061.1 GCA_027078675.1 Aquificales bacterium
TCACAGAAGTCCGCGCCTTGAGTTATAATTTAACTATATTAAAGGAGGGTGTAGCTCAGCTGGTAGAGCAGTGGACTGTGGATCCACGGGTCGCGGGTTCGAGTCCCGTCACCCTCCCCAAAAATAAAAAAAACACCCCCTCCCTACACCCTCAGAATATAAAAGGAATTAATTTAGAGTGACAGGAATTACCCTCTTATCACAGACATAGTCAAGATTTTCATTATATATACATGCCTTGAAAATGAAATATCCAGAACCTATAAAATATATAGTGCTCCTGTAAGAACTACACTCAAAAATAGGTTCACCAGTTGTCCGATTATCGGAATATGTACACTTTACTGATCCTTTATTATCACATGGATATAAAGGACCGCTCCCACAGTTGTGCCTAAATAGTTCATAGTCACTATAATTTGACGGTAACTCCTGCGTAGGACTTAAGTATGCTTCAACAGAATATATTCCGCTGGGTGACGAGTAACTTACTTTCCAGTCTACAGTAAAGGATGTCCCAAGACTTAAAGTGTCAGTGCTTATATTTACATAATCAATTGAGACATAAGAACTTTGAACAGGCTTACTAACCTGAGGACTAAATCCGCAAGCTAAAACCATAACTAAACCTGTTGTAAGTAAAACACTTTTCCTCATGGTACAACCTCCCTAATTTTTTTTACATTTAAACTAATAACTGCATGTTTAAAAAGAATCTGACATAATAACTATTGAGGATTGACATTAATTATGTTCAAGTTTTAAGCTTTTAAATATGGAATTAAACCCTTTTGAAGATATATTAAAAGAAATTTTAAGGAAAGAAAGAAACAAATTCTTAGCCCTCTTTAACAAAGAAGGTTTAAAATGTTTGGAAGATCTTCTTGATACAGATTTTGGAATAAGAGGGAGAATTGAACGCGGAAAACAACCAAGAGAATATAGACCTTTCATAGGATGGTACAAAGATGGCACTTTATACTTCTGCCTCTTAACAAGAAAGAATACAGGGAAAAAACTGGATCTCACACTATGTAGAAAAACCAAGAAAAATTGCGGATGGATTGAAAATACCTCTTACGCTTTTAGAGATAGAAACATAGGATTTGTAGTTTATTCAGTCAAAGATCTGGTTATTGAAGGCAAATTTAATATATGCGGCACCTGTAAAAATCTTGAAGAAATAGAAAAATTTAAGGTGATTTAATTATGAAAAAGCTTCTAACAAATTTAGCAAAGGGGAAGATTGATAAGAACACTGAAAATTTCTTACTATCAGAAATAGAGAAAGTGGCAGTATCCTCCGAATTTGAAAATATTCTTAAGAAGAAAATAGGAGATGATTATGCCGAGGAAATATTCGCAGAACTAAAGTTTAAAATTTATATCATGTTCAGAAAAGGCAATCTGGAAAATAAAGAATTTCTAACTAAGTCATACTTAAGAAAGATTATACGATCATGTATAGTAGATGTTTTAGAAAAAGAGAATAAAATTTCAACATTAAACTTAGAATCTTTTAATTATGAGAATGAAGAAGGTAGGATTGTTAGTTTTGAAGAGAAATTCGGTAAGGATATTGATGTTAGCTTATCAATAGATGCTGAAGATGTATTTAAGGATATACTCAAAATAATACCTGAAAGGGATTATGATGTATTATGTTACTATTTATACAAAGAATATATGTCAAAAGAAATTGTTTTAGATAATATGACTAAAAACAATTTATACAAACGGTGGGAAAGACTTAAAAGAAAGATAGCTAATAAACTTAATTATGTTCCATCGCATGAAGAGTTTAAGGAATTTGCTCACAGATTTATGTCAGATATATGCGATAAAAGAGGTTATTTATTTAAAGAGGGAAAAAATGAAAAGTGATATTTTAGAAATTCTTTATAAAAATTATGAAAAAAGCATAGGTAAGGAGATAATTGAGGTGAAAGAAAAGGAAAGAATATCTCCACAAAAAGGACAAGTGCGATTATTTTTAATGACACCTCCCGAGTACGTATTAATTCTAAAGTTAGAAGGTGACCTTTGTATATGCGTTCCTTTAACTAGTTATATACGCCTTTCTATTACCAATATCTATCCACCTCTTGTAGAGTGGAGAGGTAAAGTATTTTCACCTCTTCCCTTTTGGGTTTACATAAACTCAAAGCTTGTTGAAAAATACTCAGTTCCAATTTTTAAATTAAACAAAGATATTGATAGGATAACCGAATACGTAAGAAAAGCACGAACCAAGGGTATAGGAAAATGGCGAGAAAAGTTTATAAAAAAGGTTGCAGGAAGATTTAAAGATTTTAATCTGTCAAGTTTAATTTACGAAGTTATTAAAGAAGAAATAATAGAAGAAGGATTTGTTATTTCCTTTCCTGAGGATCTAAAAGAAAAATTAATCAGAAGAGAGGAGCTACTTCTTGCCGCAAAACCCTTAGAATCCTTTAAAGGGGAAAACTGGCTCGGAGTTGTTGAAGAAGGAAAGCTGTTTATATATTTATCAGAAAATATAATAGGTAAAAGGGTAAAAATATCTCTAAAAGGATATGTAATCTTTGAAGGTAAAGCGCCGGTAAAACTTATTATTGAAGATATTCCACAAGGTATATCTTACTCCTTCCTTGAGGGGGAACTTTATGTTCAGGTTTTCCCTGATTGAAGAAAAACACCTAAAAAGTTTATTATGGAGCGGTAAACTGGATAATTTAATTGATGGGATTTTAAATCGGTTTTGGGAACTTTCACCTTCAGTTCAATATGAGGTTATACGTTACATAAAAGAAAAGAATGTATATCCAAGTTTAAAAGCTATTGTATCTGCCTTTGATATAAGCGAGGATGATGCAATAAATCTCCTTTCCAAACCCTATAAAGAGTTTAAATTTCCGGTTGTAGGCGTTGAAGATAGACTAATAAAAGGTATTTCAATTAAAGGTTTAAGTTCAATAGTTACTAATCTTATTCATCTTAAGGATTCTATGAAAATTATAAAAAACTACATAGGAGAAGGTTTTGCTATCTTTTTTGAATATAACTTTTGCGGAGATAGTTACATGCTACCTGCCGTGCTTAGTATGATAGTTGACAATATACCTGAAGATTTAGTTTTCACAGGTAAGATTGATAAAAAGGGTAGAATTTATGAAGTAGGTGATTTACTCAAAAAGCGCAATGTAGCCAACATACACGGGCTAAGGCTATTTGAACCGCAATACGCTAAAAGCGTGGAAGTTATAAAGAATTGGCTATGCGCTGAAAGATATGATGTCCCTTTTTATATAACAAAAACTACGGAAAACTTTCAGGGGGAAATTAACAACTTTTACTCTTGCCTCAACATCAGAGATGCAGAAGGAATTGTTAATATGCTGAATATTATTAATGGTATATCCAGGGATTATCTGGTAGTTAAAACTGGCAGGCTTCCTCCTAAAAGTAAAGTGTGGGAAAGCACAATAGCTGATATATATAAAAGGCTTAAAATGATAGAAGCAATACTCAGGGGGAGGGAAGTTATCCATATAGCCATGAATTCTCCTGTAGCCCTTGTCTTCTCCTTGGGAACAATTTTTGGTGATAAAAAGCCCTTTGTCGTTTACCACCATCAAAACGGAGTATATCATCCGATAGAAATGACCAATGTTAGATATTTAAGGGAAAGGGTAGGCACATTTAAGCATATAAGTTATAAAATTGAAGGGAAAGGCAAAGAGCTTGCAGTTATTATAGCTGTTGCACCCAGCGCGCTTGAAGCGGACGTTAAAAAGTTTACGGAAGGGATGGATCTTACATACATTACTATAACTCATGAAAGATCTGGCAATATACCAGTGGAGGAGATGCCCGAGATAGCAAGGGAAACAGCAAGCCTGATACAAAACATCAAAGATGAAAGAAGTTTCAATGTCTTGCATTTCTTCTTTTCCTCTCCGATACCAATAGCCTTTATGCTTGGTATAGCCTTGTGGCAGTTTAATTTTGGTTATGTATATAACCATCAAAACAATACCTACAGAAGGGTTATAAATCTTCAAAATGTAAGAAGAATAAGGGAGGAGGGTAAAGTATGAGATTTCTTGTAAAACTGAAACCTCTGGGAGAGGAGCCTACCTACGTTCCCATTGACTACAGAGGCAGATTTATATCTTTACTAAAGCTTGTTTTTGGAGAAGGGGAGTTTGAACAAAAAGGTCCAAGACCGTATACCTTTGCAGTTTATTTCGGAAAGGGTGCAAAGATAAACAAAGAATACGTAGGGAATGTACAACAAATAAACTTCAGATTTTCAACAGGTGATATGTTAAAGGCTGTAAATTTCTACAACGGTATGTTGAAACTTAAAAAGGAAGGTTATGAACATCCTATAGGTAACTGTAAATTCCGGATAGAATGGATAAGTCAAGAAAAGGAAAAAACACCTACTGGTATCTTCAGGACACTATCACCTGTTGTTGTAGAACGAATAGGTTTTATATCCAAGGACCCTAATGAAAGATATGTGCTTCCTTTGGAAGATGACTTTAATGAGTCGCTTCTTGAAAATATACTGCGAAGGTATAAAGAAATTTTTGGTAATTTACCTAATATAACTGTTTTCAAGTTTACACCGATAAATGTCAAAGGCGAATTTATAAGACATTACGGCGGTTTTTTAAGAGGTTTCCTCGGAAAATTTAAAATAGAGTCAGATTCCAATGAAATTCTGCGTTTTATATATCAATATGGGATGGGTTTGAGGACAGGTCAAGGTTTTGGCTACCTGGAGGTGGAGGATGGAGAGGCTTGAATATGATATTGAATTTATAACGCCGGCGTTTATAGGGGGAGCAGATCAAAAAGCGGAGCTCAGACCCACAAGTTTTATAGGATTGCTTAGGTGGTGGTGGAGAGTTATCCTGGCTTCCTTTCTCAATAATCCAGAGGAAATTTATAAGTGGGAGGGTATACTCTTCGGAACCCAGGATAAAGCAGGAAGCATATTCTTAAGGATCAAAAGCTCAAAAGATGGCAACGTAATTACAGAGAGGTTAAACACATACCCATATTTGCTCGGTTTAGGAGGAAGAAATAGAAATTTTATTAAGCCAGGAACTGTTTTTAAGCTTGAACTCATTGTTACTGACACTTACAAGGAAGTTGTTAATGATCTTGTACAGTTGGCTATTAACTTTGGTGGAATAGGCTACAGAGGTAGAAAAGGTTTTGGAAGTATGAAGCTAATTGATAGTAAAGTAAACTGCAATATTTTAGATGTTAAACACTGGAGTAAGCATATCAGAAAGTTGGGTTTAAAAGAAACAACACACGCTTCTGAAATTCCTAATCTAAGGAATCTTATCTTGTTGAAGTATGACTATAAAGTCGGTAAAGATTGGAAACAGGCAGTAAACAAACTGGGAGAAATTTACAGAAAAATAAGACGTGCAGGAGGAGATAAAACCCCTGAGTATAATTCATGTATATATTACTTCCTAAGAGGAATAAGCTTAAATATTAAAGATGTAAAGCTTGCTAATTTACCTTTCGGATTGCCTGTTATGTTCCAAAGCAGAAGCTTATACATTCCTTATAATAGCAAATTAAGCAAGAAGAAAAAAGAACATGCAAAAGCCCAACTCAACTGGAACCTTCCAAGTTCCAAAGAGAAAGATTCCTACGGAGGTAGAAGAGCCTCAAGTATCCTGTTCAGTGTAAAAGAAGATGGTATCTATGCCTTAGCATTTAAATGCAAATTCCTACCAGAGAATTCTAATTTGGTAATAAAAGCAGAGGGAAAATACTGGAAGCTTCAAAACAAGCAGGAACCCAAACCGATTAGCTTGAGCCTTAGAAATGATGAATACCTAAATATCTTTGATCAAGTCATACAAAGATTAAAAGATGAAGGGTTTGAGGAGGTTAAAATATGCACCTCTTAATCTTCACCTTCTCACCCGTTCAAGGCTTCATCTCCGCATCAAGGAGACCGAGGGACTTATTTACTGCAAGTTTTATTCTCTCGTATTTAACAGAACAGGTTATAAGGTCGTTGAAATCCGACTTAAAAGAGCTAATTTATCCTCAAATTAATGAATCTCAAAGCGAAAATCTTGCAAACTATCCAAACAGAATAGTAGCTTTAGTAGAAGAAGAAAATATTGGAAGTAAAGCAGAGAAGAAATTCAAAGAAATATGGAGAAACATATACAGCTCAGTGTTAAATGAACTTAACCTTAAAAATGAAGTAAAAGAGCAGTTTGAAAAACAAGCTGAAAACTATTTTAATGTTTTCTCAGTATGTATTCCTTTTGTAGATAAAGAAGATTGGCAAAATATCCTTGGGTTGATCGACACGGAAAGCATAAATGCCAAAAGCTACGGCTATACTTATGACCTCGCCGAGAGAATTCTGGGAGCCAAAAAATCTTGGAGACCGTATAGAGGACAGATTGATGATTGTATCTATGAGGTTGAAAAAGATAGTAAAAGAGTGAAGGTATTCCCTAACGGGTGTACGATGTGCGGTGAAAGACTACACCTTGCCATAGATTGGAAGCATGAAAATCTCACAAAAATATTTGATGAAAAAGATATAAGGCACATAAGAAAGGGAGAAAAACTATGTGGTGTTTGTTTAACAAAAAGGTTCGCGGTTAAGTACTACTTTGAAAGTAAACTGGGAAGTGACCTCTGGCATTATCCATCAACAGAAGAGATTGCGGGGATAAAGTTTAAAGTAGCTTTAGCCAAAAAGCTCAAAGATGACAATAATGAGAAAAACATAATGCAATATGTGAATAGCGTAATGGAAAAATTCAAAATTAAGGAGTACAATAGAAAAGAGGAATATGCTCCTTACGTACTAAGAAAGAAACCATTGGAAGATGATTATTACATATGCCTTGATGCAGAGCTATTTAGAAAAGATGGATGGGAGGGCTTATTTAAGGATATGGAGTTCATCCTTGGAAAGGATAAAGCGGAAAAAGTAAAGAAAGATGTTATAGATTTAGTTAATAAGATAAAGGAAAATTATAAACTTGAACACAAAAATCCGTACTATGCAATTCTGATATCCGACGGAGACAGTGTGGGAGACTGGCTGGGTATCAAAAGTAGTATAAGAAAAGGTATATTAAGCGACTGTTTTCATAAGAAGTTTTCAGAGAAACTGTCTGAATACGCAAAGGGTGTTTATGAAGGGTGGAAGAACAGATACCCAAGGTTAACAATCTATGCAGGTGGAGATGACCTCATGGCTCTTATGCATCCCTTCGATGTAGTTGCTTATTCAAAGATATGTAATGAAAAATTCAAATTAGCTCTCAAAGAGCTTGCAAGGGAAGATAAAAAACCTTCTATAAGTGCAGGAATCCTAATAACACATGCAAAGATGAGTCTTCAGAAAGCCATTAATGAAACCAGAAAGCTTGAGAAGAAAGCAAAAGATGTAGAAGGTAAAGCTTCCGCTTGCGTGGGGGTTTTAACAAGATCAGGGAACATGACTTCTTTCATAGCTAAGTGGGAAGATATAGAACTTTACGAGGAGCTTGTTAACGCTTTTAGAAAAAGGGATGTAAGCTCAAGTTTAGCTTACGAGATAAGGAATCTGGAAAGATATATTCCAGAAGACGATATAGATATCTTTTTGTCCCTGCTCAGTAGAGCTTTGAAAAAGAAAACCAGTAGAAACTATGAATGGGAGCAACTTTTCACTCAGATGGAATGCTTTATCAAAAAGACAAGACATTACTTAAAAGACTCTCCCATAACCAACTTTGTAAATCTCTTATACGTAGCGAGGTTTGTGGGAACCATGAGGGAGGTAGAACTTGATGAAACTATTTAAGGTAAAAGCATACAACTCTCTGTGGTTCGGAGGGCTGAAACACATGTCAGGAGGTGAGGAACACTATCTCAGCAGTCTGATGCTACCCAGCATTATGGTATTCTTTGACTTTGTTAAAAAGGATAAGAAAGGAGCTTGCTACGGCGTGGCTCTGTGCGATGACAGTAATAATATCTACCTGCCCTCCCCAGCAGACATAGTTGGCGAGAGGAAAAAGGGAGGCAACTGGAGGGTTTTAAAGTTTTATGAGAACTTAAATTTGAAAGGAAAGACCTTTCAGCTACCACTTATAAAGGGAACCCTTAAGGCTTTTGAGAACACCGAGGGATACTTCATAACCAAAGAGGGTTTTAAGGAATGGAAGGAAGGAAACATATCTGATAAGTATATGAAGGATTGGAACTGTTTTGCAAAAGCAGAGCTGAAGGTCGGATTGCAGATTAACAAGGACACTAAAACTGCTGAAGAGAGTATGCTCTACTTCCAGGAAAGGATAAGGCTAAAACGAGGTGTTTACATCTCTTTTATAGCAGAAAATTTAACATCAGACGAAGGATTCATTGGTGGCGAAAGGAACCCAGCAAAGGTTGAAGAGGTTATGAGTGTAAGATCGCTTTTCGGAAATAATTTAGAAATAAATAAAGGTTCATACTACCGCCTATATCTACTAACACACTCCTACATTGGGAGCTTTAACATGGAGGAAGAGCCTAATCACACGGATATAGAACTAAAGCTAAAGCCTGTGCATGGCAACAGTGAAGCAAACTTTAAAGTTGTATGGATTTACTCAAAAGGTTCAGAATTTATATCAGGATACGATAAACCAGCGGTGGAAATGCTAAGACCCGGCACTGTCATACTGCTAAGAGCCAAGGAAAGTGCAAAATTTAAAGATATTGTTCAGATATGTAACGTTCCTAACGCTAATAAAATCCCTAAGGATAACTTTTTAGAATCAGGTTGGAATACAGGGATATTAGCCAAGGGAGGTGTAGAGTGATGATTTTTGAAACCTACTTGATGAGAGTGTTAACTCCTATGCATGTAGGAGCTGGAGAAGGTCTTGGATATATTGATCTGCCAATTGAGAGAGAAGCTCATACGGATTTTCCACTTGTACAATCAACAGCCATAAAAGGAGCTATTAGAACCTTAGAGATACTCCGTATAGCTAAAAAACTTGATGAAAAGAAAAAACAGGAGTTGAGAGATTTTGCTAAAGATCAGCTTAATATAAAGGAGGTGGATAAATTAGGCAAGGCAACTCTTATAGAAAGAATTCTTGAGAATGTCAAAGACGATAAACTTCAAAATGCCCCAAATAGTATAAAGAGCATATTGAATGACATTAACAACCTTGCTAATAAGCTTGGTAAAAAGGACAAAGAAGGCAATTTATCATTTGTAGAGGCACGTATTTTGTTTTTCCCTGTTAAATCTCTGAGAGGTATATTTGCATTAGTAACTTGTCCTTACGTTCTTGAAAGGTTTAGAAAAGACACAGGTGTGAATATTAGTTTGCCAGAATCTCCCAAGTTTGAAAGCGAGTGCATAGTAAGAGAAGACTCTATAGTAACTGCGAACGATCAATTGGTTCTGGAAGAGTTTGTCCTTACAGCAAAAACAAAAAACATACAAATAGAAGATCAGTCGTTGTCTACCATTATTGACTTAAAAAGAGTAGCTGTTGTTCATGATGATCTGTTCTCTCACATAGTCAAGAATTACACAGAAGTCCAAACTCATATAAAAGTTGATATAGAAAAGGGAACCGTTGAAGAAGGAGCTCTATGGACTGAGGAGTATGTTCCTGCAGAAGCTATTTTTTACTTTAAAGTTATAAGCAAAAATGGTTCTTTTATCACAATACCCAACATATTACAAATTGGTGGAAACTCAAGCACTGGCAAAGGAATAGTGGAGGTAGTCAAGTATGAGAAGTCTTCAACAAGATAGGATGAAAAAGGCATATAAATATGTTTGTATCGCAAAGGGAGAAGGGAAAATAGAAAGTAAGTACGCCACTCTTGCGAAAAAATTACCCTCAATGATTGTACACAATGGTCTGATAACAACCCTTACATTTCTGAAGTCTAAGGAAAAGAACGAAGAGGATGCTACAAAACTACTCCTAAACCAACTTGTAGAATACTTAAGTAAAGAGCTTCAAACGGAAAATAATTACAACGAAGTCATTGCAAAACTGTGCAACATAGATTTAATTGATTACATACGCATATCCAATGAGATGATTGCCTTTTCTACATGGCTGAAAAGAATAGCAGAGGGGGAATTAGAAAATGAGGAATAAAGGAAATATAGAAAGACTAAGGAAATTATTGTGGCAACTAGAGGAACAAAAACTACAAGATAAAAAGAATTACTATAGGAAGAACAAGAACTTAGATAGTCTTGACATTTATTCCAATCTGAACCTTGCTTTCTATAAACTACACGCTATCAAAATCAGCTCCCTTCCAAGGAATATCAACTTACCTGACAAAAAGGAATTTTTAGATGGTTTGAAGAATAGGATTGAATCCAAAGCTTTGTGTGAAGGTACTAATATTTTGAAAAGATCCATAGAGTTAGCGACTACTCAGTATACTGTAGAGAAAATTCATGCCGACGTAGGTTATCGCTTTATAACAGGCATGGGTTATCCCTCTCCTGTGGAGAACGGAATGCTTTTTCACCATGTTTATGGCGTTCCCTACATACACGGAGAGTCTGTAAAAGGCTTGGTGAGATTCACTTATCTGTTAGAAATGTTCCCTGAGCTTATGGAAAATCCTAAAGAGGTTAAAAAACTTGTAGATAAGCTTGAAGAAGGAAAATACACAGAAGACCAAAGCCTACAAGAAGAATACTCCCTTATCTTCGGAGACAGGAAACACGAAGGTTATGTTGTATTTTTTGATGCATATCCCACAAAGCTAACAAAGGATAACTTTGTTATAGACATAATGAACCCTCACTACGGGGAGTATTACAGGACAAAGGGTAAAGAACCCCCTGCGGAATGGGATAAGCCGAATCCTATTTTCTTTCTCGCTTTAGAAAACGTTGAATTCTGCTTTACTTTGGGTTTTGATCCTCTTAGAATTGATGAAGACTTAGGTAATAAAATACTTGAAAAAGCATTATCCTGTCTGAAAGACGGATTGGAAATCTTCGGACTTGGTGGTAAGAAGAGAAAAGGATATGGGTGGTTTGAGATTGATTAAAAACTTCTTTAAAAACTTCTTTAATGAAACAAAATGCATATTATTCTATGGAATAATATCATTCGTAGTAATAATATGGTGTCCTGCTTTTATAAATCTTTTATTATCATTCGTAATGTTTATCATCTTCTTAAATAAGCAGATGGGTGAAAAACCAGAAGTTGACCTTCGTTCTCTTGTTCGTTCCCTTGTATCAGGTTCAATACCTGGTTACTCAACATTTATGATTATTATCTTATTTATTGTTTATACATCCTGGTTCGCAGATTTTTTACTAAAGGGTGATTTTTTTAAAGCAATAGCAAGTTTTTTCTTTACAGTGGGAATTATACCTTTGTACGCTCTATCACTCAAATATAATTTTGGTACACAAACTGATAGAGTTCCAAAGAAGATTTTAGTTTCTGCATTATCAAAACCAAAAGGTAAAGCTAACCTTGAAGACCTTAAGAAAGCTTACAAAAGTGGAGAAAATGCACTGATTATGCTAAATCAAACCAGCTGGCATAATTGGATTCCTATCTTAAGATTACATTTATTTCACAAAGACACATTGCACAAGTGGTTTATTTTAGTGAGCAATGAAAGCAAAGATTATATAAATAATCTTAAGGAAATAACCGAAGAAGAAAAGATAGAAGCTCTCGAAGCTGATTTCAACAATTATGACAGTATAAGTTCCAAACTCCTTTATATTCTGAGAGAGATTAAAAAGAAAGGTTACAGTGATAATGACATATCAGTATATATAAGCGGAGGGACATCTGCCGTAACCCTCGCTTTAACTCTATTTGCGGTAAAGGATGGCAGACAGGTGGAGTATGTAAGACAGGATAGTATGGATATAACTGCTATAAACATAAGTTTTGAAGACCTGCATTCCTTTAGTCCAGAAGGGAGGTAAATGTCAGATTCTTTTAAGTAATAACGTTTTTATATATAAAAAGAGGTAAAGGACATGGGAGGATTAACATTAACTATCATCACTGCCAAGGCATCAAGCCTCAACTACGGTGAGAGTGTGGGTAACGTATCGGTTCTCAAGAAGCTCTCTTTGGGAGACGGTTCTCAGAAGACTTTTGTTTCGGACAAAGCGCTTAAGTATGATATGCGGAGGAAGGGTAAAGAAGAAAAGGGTTGGAAGCTACTGGACGAAGAGCTAAAGAATTATGTAGCTGGAAACACCACCAATGGAACTTTGGACGTGGACTCTTTCGGTAAGACTGTGCTGAAAAGCTACGAAGAGTTTGATCTGTTCGGTGGACTCTTTACCAATTTAAAAACTGAAGAAAAGGTGAAACTCAGCTATGGAGACAGCGTAAAAAGGGTTTGCCCTGTAAAGGTCACCTACGCTTTTTCAATTTCCAAGTTCTCAGGTGATATAAACTTCCTTAACAACATAGATGCCTATAACAGATACATAAAGCACGTAGAAGACAAATCTGAGCAGGCTATAGCAAACTCTGAAGAACATACCTCTCACTACCTATACACAGTAACAGTTGACCTTGACAGGATAGGCGTGTGGGAAAAGGAGGACGGGACGACTGAAGAGGTTCTGGATAACAAAGAGAAAGCAAAGAGAGTCCTTGACCTGCTGGACATAATCAAAACGCTCAACCGTCAGATAAAGGGAAGGTGGGAGAATCTATCTCCCGTATTCGTGGTAGGAGGAGTTTTTAACGTCAAGCATCCCTTCTTCATGGAAGGCGTGGAGGCTGTGGATAACGGGGACAAGCTTTGGCTTAACATACAAAGGCTTAAGGAGAGCTACGGATACCTTCCAGAGGGAGAGACTCCTATTGTTGGAATACTTTCTGGTGTCTTTGAGAATGAAGGCGAAATAAGGGATACTTTCGGAGCAGTGCCCATAGCAGAAGTTTTCAATAAGATAAAAGACAAGGTGAGGGAGCACTATGGAGTGTCTGAAGTTTGAGCTGTTCTCTCCCTGTGCTACCTTTAAAACTCCTTATTTCTTTAAAAGGGATAGAAACCTATCCGCTTCCGCCTTACTCCACTATAATCGGACTACTATACACCGCCCTTGGCAGGAAGTGGGATGGCGAAGAGTTTTCTATTTCTGTTCAAGGAAACTATGAAGCAATCCTTAGGGATTATATAAGGTTTAGGAAATATAATCGCAAAATTAAAGAACTTGAAGTGCTACCCCTTGAGGTTCCGAGGCTATACAACCTACGGTGTGTTGTTCACGTATTGGGAAGAAGTGAACTAATTGGTGAGTTTATAAACGCCCTTCAAAGACCGAAAGTTTATCTCTTTCTGGGAGGTGGAGAGTATCCTGTACAGGTAAAGAATCCCAGAAGGGTATATATAGAGGAAAAGGATGTTGAACTTGAAACAACTTATTCTGCATTTGTTCCTGAACCAAAATATAAGCTATTTGATCAAATAGGTGTGCCTTTCCGTATGCCTTCTTTTTACGAAGGAAGTGATGAGAAAGTTTACAGATGGAAACAGGTCTACTTCATGCTCAAGAACAGCTTGGTTGAAGGTAGGCTACTCGTTGACAGAGAGGGGGACGTGGTATGGGTATAAGGTTTTATGCAGACAGTTGGCTTACAGCCTCTGCAGGTGTAGGACTTTTGAGAGCTTTAGAGAACACTGGATATGGGTGGGAGAAGTTCGTTAAAGGAAACTCATTAGAGTTAGAAAATGAAATCTTTGAAAGATTGGGAGATATTTACAGTGATTACATTCTAAAAGACCTCGGTCATGCTAAGTTCAGAGAAATATTGGAAAACAGGAAAAAGAAATTCAACCTCTACAACGCAGTTATATATGAAAAGATAAACGACTTTTTCTCCAACAGCCCACTTACCAACCCATCTGGGACAAAGGTTGTAGGAAACACTTTTAACGCTCTATTTGAAAAGGAAGAAGATACAGAAAAACTCTTCATAGAAGGTAGGAAACTTATAGCTGAGTTTATAAAAGAGAAGTTTATGGAAATTCTTAATTACCCTAAGAGCGAAAAAATTTGCTATTTTTGCAGGGAAAGAAACGCATACAAGAAAAAGGGCAAGGTTAAAGTCCTTGACGCCACGAACTTTACACCTCTCGCCGCTAGTCTTGAAACAGTGGAAAACTTCTTCTGGGAAGGCAGAAGCAACATGTACCTTTGTCCCGAATGTGAGATATTCTTATACTTTTCTGCATTCGGTTTTCACAGAACACCTACAGGAACTTACCTGTTTGTTTATCTCCCGGACCTTGAAAGCACCAAGAGGATGAACGACATTCTAAAAGTGGAAACAAACCTTCGGTCTTTTATGAATAGAACTATCTTTGAAGCATCAAAGATACTTGAAGGCAGGAAGGCAGACTGGATCCTTAGGAATATCTATATAGTTGAGATTGAAAAGGTAGGAGACGCTCAGGCGAACGTTTACACCATGAGTATAACCCTGAGGCTTGCAAACGCCATAAAGGGAAACATAGAAAGCTATCCTGAGGTCTTTAAAGACCTCTTTGAAATCTTCCTTGACTACATCTACTCCGGCAGGAGTCTTTACGAGTTCATCTATAAAATCCTGTCAGGATTCTTTTATAAACAGCGTTATAAAAAACTAAAAGGTAGGGACGCCAAGCTTATAAGTAGAGGCATGAAATTTAAGGATTCCTTGCCTAATAGCTTAATTTACTTCATCAAATTTCAGGAGGTGCTAAACATGGAAGACAGAGAAAAAGTTAACAAGCAGATTAACTGGGCTTACAGGGAAGGTTTGGCACTAAGGGACACATATTATAAGCAAATGAAAGACAACAAAAAAGCAAGCAGAAAGATAGAAGGAATATCCTACAGACTCCTTGAGGCTGTACGCAGGAGGGATACCGACGTCTTCCAGCAAAATCTGATACGCGCCTACCTTGAGGCGGAGAAGGAAATTCCCTACGTATTTGTGGAAGCCCTCAAAAACGGGAGCTTTAACAGGATAGCCTACGCATTTTTGATAGGGTTGAATGGAAAAAGTAAGGAGGATGTGGAATGATGGTTAGATCAATAGTTTTAGGTATACTAAGCTACCTCGTCCTTGCCTTTGGTCAATCTAAGGAAGGAACTGGCAACATACAGAAAGCTGAGTACCTCGGAAGATGGGTAGGATATCCAACAGATTTCTTAAAAAGTCTTGGCTATATTATATTACCTTTAGGAGCTGACGCAAGATTTTGCGTTTACGGAGATTTTAACGTCGCGGATTTTATAAACCAAGCAAACGACTGCCTGGACAAATTTACTAGTAGAAATGAAACTCTAAGTGTATTCTGTGCTGAAAAAGGCTTTTCTCATTATGGGATAGCCAATCTTAGGATATCTCACAGCAACGTTATCGTAAATACGGTTACATATAACAAATATGGACATTTCATGGTTATATACGGCGACTTATTCTGCGCTATGAAGACGAAATAATGGGGAGGTATAAGATATGAAGCTTTATGTGCATGCACTTCTGATAATACTCGTAGTTGGAAATTCATCTGCAAAACCTCCAGCTCCCTTGGGACTTGAGCTGGGTAAAACCACAGAAAAAAGGTTCTTAAATTTAGTAAAGCAAAAGGGTTGGCGTATAGAAAAGTCGGGTTATAGAATAATAAAGGGAGACATAAGCAATCCCGATGTAACCGGATACATAATCTCGGGCATAAAACTGGACAAGCTTGATTCCGCCACTTTTTGGTTTTACAAGAGCACACTTTTCAAAATCATTTACACGCTTAGGGAAAACATGAATAAGGAAGCCTTTGTTAGGAGATGGGGAAGCTGTGGGGAAATTCGGAAGTGTTGAACCTAGCATTTACTGTCCGTGGATAAGAAGAAAAACCTACATAGTGTATGTCCATACCACTCTTGACAGGAAGGCAGAAAAAAGTGACAAGGCTTGCTACAGGAAGTATATAAGGAAGAAAAGCAAGAAGTTAGAAGCTATTTGATGGACACGCAAGTCCTTTCTAAACTCTGGGCTAAGTCCGACGGCACGACTATAAGAGAACACACGGATAAACTGCTGGAGAACTTGAAACTATTGCAACAGCTTTACGGTGATCTTATAGAAAACGCCCTTGATCCAGAAGAGAGGGAAATCTTCTGGAAAGCCCTTGAACTTGCCTGTGAATATCACGATTATGGAAAAATGCATTGTTGGTTTCAGAAAAAGGTAGGCAATCCCAATTTAAAACCTTGCAAACTTCCCTACCGGAGGTAAAACACAACCTTTTATCTCCCGCATTTCTGCCGGTTTTGGAAAACAAGGTTTTAAAGACACTCATTTCCCTTGCCATACTGCATCACCACGATTACGAACCGTCAGAAGATATGGTAAAAAAGGTGGAAGAGGTATTAAGGAGCGAATTTCAAATAAGCTTGAGTTTCACCTATAAAAAGATACTCAAACAACCAGAATGGAGGGCAGTCCGCAACCTTGAAATAAAGGAAGGGAAAAATCTCAGACATTTTTATACACTTTTAAAGGGCTTCCTTCTCAGAATTGACCACGCAAGCAGTTCAAAACATGTTGCAACAGTGGAAAGTAAGCGCCTAACCCATAATGAAGAAAGAGTAAAAGAGTATCTCGCAAAAAAGAACAGTCAGCTCAACGACCTTCAGAGTTTCGTCCTTGAGAATAGGAATAACAATCTGCTGGTGGTCGCATCTACTGGATACGGCAAAACGGAAGCCGGCTTTATATTCCTCAAGGACAAAGGTTTTTTCACCATACCAATCAGGACATCCGCCAACGCAATATTTAGCAGGGCAAGGGAGGTATTTTCGGAGGAAGAGGTTGGACTTCTACACTCTACCGCACCTCTCTTTCTACTTGAGAATTCCGAAGACATAAGGAACTTTGATAAAGACACCATAGTAAATGACATATTCCTTACAAAGAACTTCGCCAAGCCTTTGATAGTCTCCACCCCAGACCAGCTTTTTCCTTTCGTCTTAAGGCCCAAAGGCTTTGAAAAGTTCTTATCCCTGTTTTCTTACTCAAAGCTGGTGATTGACGAAGTTCAGCTATTTGAACCTCATACACTCGGATTCCTTGTAAAGGCAATTGAAAAGGCTCATGAAATAGGTGCAAAGGTAATGGTCATGACCGCAACTCTCCCCTCTTACGTTCGCAGAGACCTAAGGGATATCAACTTTAAGGAAGGCAGATTCATAACAAAGACCACCAGACACCACCTAAAGCTGATACCCGCACCAATTACCAGCGAGGAGGGGCTAAAGCTTATAAATAGCCTATCCGAAAGGGGCAAAGTACTCGTCATAACTAACACGCGAACCAAAGCTTTGGAACTGCGAAAGGCTCTCCGCACGGGAGAGGTTCTGCATTCTCAGTTTATACAGAAAGACAGAAAGAAAAAAGAGGAAGAAATAAAAGACTTCTTTGATTCACAGGAAAAGGGTCTTTGGATTACAACTCAAATTGCAGAAGTTTCACTTGACCTTGACGCTGATTTTCTGGTAACTGAACTGTCAACCGCTGACTCTCTTCTACAAAGGATGGGAAGGGTGAATAGAAAAGGGTTGAAACCTGTAAATGAACCAAACACATTTGTATTCACAGAAGAGTGCTCCGGTATAGGAGGTGTTTACAGAAAGAGTATTCATGAAATAACTAAGGAAAAAATAAAAGAAGGCATTATAGATGAAGAATGGAAACTATACTTGGTAGAAGAGGTTTACTCTATCCTTGAAGATAGAGACAAAGATTTCATGAAAAAGTATGAGGAGGCAAAGAAATACATAGATGATCTTTGGGAACTTGAAGAAAGATTTTTTAACAAGAAAGAAGCACAAAAAATGTTCCGCGATGTAATAAGTGAGGTAGTGGCACCTGAAATATTCAAGGAAAAGGTAGAACCCCTTGTAAGTGAGTATCTACAAGAAAAGGACCATATAGGCAAATTGGACCTGTTCTCAGAGATACTTGGATACACTTTCAGTTTACCTTTCTATGAGGGAGTAAGTCTAAAGCCTATAAAAGGTCTAAGAGGTTTTTATTGGGTAAGCGGAAACTATTCGGAAGAGACCGGTTTTGAGGGGAAAGGCAATGGAGATAATTTCATATGATGAAATAAAGGATTTAAAGTTCAAAGGTACACAGGTGGCTTACGCTGTTGTTTGCGAGAGGAAACTTTGGCTTTTCTCAAAAGGTATAGCCTTAGAACACACCTCGGACAGAGTTAGCCTCGGTAAATTTCTGGATGAAACAAGCTTTAAGAGACAAGAAGGCTTTTCCGACGATAATGTGAGTATTGATTTTATAACATCCGAAGAAGGCATTATAATTCACGAGGTAAAACTTTCAAAATCCTTAGAGGATGCCCACTTATCACAAGTAAGATATTACATATATTACCTAAGGGGGAAAGGTATGACTGTGTCCCACGGGATACTTCACTATCCAAAACTTAGAAGGATAAAAAGGGTTGAATTTAACGAAGAAGATGAAAAAGCACTAAAAATACTACTTTCAAAAATGGAAGAAATTCTCGCGTTACCCTCACCGCCAGCAGTAGTTGAAAAGCCCTACTGCAGAAAATGTGCATATTTTGAGTTCTGCTATGGGTAGACCTTATTTTTTAATTACTGACGGTTTCCTGTCAAAGAAAGAAGATACTATTTTCTTTAAAAATTCAGATATTGAAAAAACTTTGCCTATTGAAGACGTTGACGAAATATTTGTGCTCTCAGAAATATCCCTTACATCAAAGCTACTTAAACTCTTAGCCAAAAAGGGCATACCTCTACACCTTTTTAATAGATATGGTTTTTATGTAGGAAGCTTTTACCCAAGAGAAACTCATGCCTCAGGGTTTTTAATAGTTAAACAAGCGGAGCATTATCTTGATATAGATAAGAGAATGTACCTTGCCAAGGCATTCATCCTTGGAGCAATAGAAAACCTATCCTTGGTTTACAAAATTGACAACACCCATGTTTTAGAAAAATTGAAAAAAGCAAATACAATAGAAGAAATTATGAGTATTGAAGGTAGTTTCAGAAAAATATGTTATGAGGAGCTCGGCAAGAGAACACATTTTGCCTTTGAAGGAAGAACAAAAAGACCGCCGAAGGATCCCCTTAACGCCTTAATATCCTTGGGGAACTCATTGACATACGCCAAAGTACTCGGTGAAATATACTTTACACCTCTTAATCCAACTATTAGTTATCTTCATGAACCATCAACCAAGAGATTTTCCCTATCATTGGATGTTGCAGAAGTATTTAAACCTATTTTCTCAGATTCTCTTATACTTCGCTTATTAAAAGAAGGTAAAATCACAGAAAAACATTTTACAAACTTGGGAGAAGGTATTTACTTAAATGATCAAGGAAGAAAAATATTTGTTTCCGAATTTAAGAATTTACTTGAGAATACAATAAATCATAGAAAGTTAAAGAGAAAAGTCTCTTATAGACAGCTTATAAGGATTGAACTTTTTAAACTCATTAAACATCTTTTAGATGAAGAACCTTATAGACCCTATATTAGGGGCATTCAAACGTGAAAGTTATATTAGTTTACGACATAGCTTTAGATGAACCAAAGGATCAAAATAGGTTAAATAAAGTTAGAAAAATAGTAAGGAAATATATAAATCATGTCCAAAAATTTGTTTTTGAAGGTAATATTACACAATCAAAATTAGAAAGACTTAAAAAAGAAATAATGGATACTATAGATAAAGACCGAGATTCTGTCATCATATACGTATTTGAAGATTCTTTCCATTATAAACGTCATATTCTTACAAACACACCAGATCCAACCGATAACCTAATCTAAGTTACCTTGGGTTATGTCGACTTTTTCCTTGAGTTCCTTAAGTTCCATAATCTTTTTAGCAATCAAGTCCCCCAACGTTATCCTCTTTTTAATACTCTCTATCCTTAATTCTTCCCACACATCCCGCGGAAGAGATACAGTTGTTCTAACATAATCCCTAACACACTTTTGCTTTTTTCCTTTTCCACTCATAAAATTACACCTATATTTATTATGATATTATGATATAGATTTTTAATATAAGCATTTTGCAAAGGTTAATGTCTCTTTGGCAGTAGAATAAGCGTGGTTGTTCCTTTTATGATTGGGAAGTTTTTAACATATATATCCATCACCATGTTTTCATGTTTTGATGCTTTGATGATGGTAACATCAATCCATTGTAACCCACTGAATGAAAACTCCAGTTTCAATACACAATTTACAACACCTCTCACATCTGGAAAATAATATACATTTACGAACTCCCCTTGTTAGTTAAAAGTTTTGTGATATACTAATTAGAAGCAATATGTAAGATGGGGTTTCTAATAAACCTTGTGGAGTTGAAAGTGAGGAGATAGCAAAGCTCGATTATCTTCCCGAGGGACGTTTCTAATAAACCTTGTGGAGTTGAAAGCGTCTATGTCTATTCTTTCTGCAGTGCTCCTATTCTCCGTGTTTCTAATAAACCTTGTGGAGTTGAAAGAGTATAATAGCACTCATACTTCTTTTAAGAAGAGTTTCTAATAAACCTTGTGGAGTTGAAAGATAAATACTGGTGAGTATGAATCATTTTTCTTGAGGGGTTTCTAATAAACCTTGTGGAGTTGAAAGCGGAAAGCGGAACGGCTACAGTTCTGCTTGCAAATTTTACGTTTCTAATAAACCTTGTGGAGTTGAAAGTCGTTATGCGGGCATGGTTAAATGCTTCCTCAAGGGATTGTTTCTAATAAACCTTGTGGAGTTGAAAGTTTGGTAAGGGAAATAGATGTTGCCTTGATAAACTCTTTGTGTTTCTAATAAACCTTGTGGAGTTGAAAGGACTTTATGCGGAAAATTACCCGAGAATACCCGTTTTTCTTGTTTCTAATAAACCTTGTGGAGTTGAAAGTCAAACCTTTCCTCCACTGGATCGTATACCATGATAAGATGTTTCTAATAAACCTTGTGGAGTTGAAAGGTATATTTTCCCCGTCTCCCCCGTCATTAAATCCTTACGTTTCTAATAAACCTTGTGGAGTTGAAAGCAAATCTGTCTTCCTCGTGATTATACACCATAATAAGATGTTTCTAATAAACCTTGTGGAGTTGAAAGTCAATTAACAACATTACTTTTAATTTTAAACATTTTTACGTTTCTAATAAACCTTGTGGAGTTGAAAGTTAATTTCAACAATCTCATAAAATAAACATCCCTCAGCGTTTCTAATAAACCTTGTGGAGTTGAAAGTCCTCTAAGGCTTACTTTTACCATTTTTGTACCTCCCTTGTTTCTAATAAACCTTGTGGAGTTGAAAGATATCTATCTGCATTTTCAATACTATCATTAGCTTCTGTTTCTAATAAACCTTGTGGAGTTGAAAGGTATGCCGACTGGAAAAGTCTTTCATCATTATCAAGGGAAGTGTTTCTAATAAACCTTGTGGAGTTGAAAGATATGGTGGACGCGGAAGCCGTGCGCATCGGTGTACTCAGTTTCTAATAAACCTTGTGGAGTTGAAAGTCCGTATACGTCCGTATCCTTTTTCTCCACAATTACATCGTTTCTAATAAACCTTGTGGAGTTGAAAGTATACTGGGATAAATCTCTACTGCAAGGATGTCTTTTTCATGTTTCTAATAAACCTTGTGGAGTTGAAAGTGAAATCAAGGGATATATATGCGGTCCAAAAACTGCTCAACCCTTTCTAATAAACCTTGTGGAGTTGAAAGAATAATTGAAGAATATCAGGTTGACCTAACAAATTTTCAAGTTTCTAATAAACCTTGTGGAGTTGAAAGGAGGTATTTTCTTACAAGCTTATTGTCAAGGACAAGGTTTCTAATAAACCTTGTGGAGTTGAAAGCTGAATCTTCCTTCAAACCTCCCTTCTATCGGATCATGTTTCTAATAAACCTTGTGGAGTTGAAAGTTTCTGGTTTGATAGGCGTATGCTATTCTCTTTGCTATATAGTTTCTAATAAACCTTGTGGAGTTGAAAGTGTTTAATTTTACCTTAGCTCTATAAAGTTTATCAAACGTTTCTAATAAACCTTGTGGAGTTGAAAGAATTTAAACAATCCTTACCAATTTGATATTGACAAAATGAGTTTCTAATAAACCTTGTGGAGTTGAAAGCAACTATAACCCGTCTGTTCCACATGGCCCTACCTCCTTAAAAAGGAATTTTTGTTTCTAATAAACCTTGTGGAGTTGAAAGCTTATACATAACATCTCCGAGCTTTTTCCACATGACCCTTGTTTCTAATAAACCTTGTGGAGTTGAAAGAAGAAAGATACTATGCTTTCCCTTACGCTTCCTTCCATGTTTCTAATAAACCTTGTGGAATTGAAAGCAGAAGATCCTTTTTGCCTTAGACCACATGAATATGAGCTAAAATGTTTCTAATAAACACTGTGGAGTTAAAAATCCTTTGTCTTTATAACTGTCTTTACTGCTTTTATATCTGTGTGTCTAATAAATCTTATATAGCTGGATTTTAATAATTTTAGTGATTCTAATATTACCATAGACTCTTACAAAAATACATAAAATGAAACATGAAACCATTTCAAAAATATGGCATATTTGTATACAGGCTTAAAACTGTATTGGTTCAAAATGAAATTAAAGTGTTATCCTTAAGAAATTAAGAAATAGTATATTGACACTGAGTAGAAACTTTCGTAGAATTAAAAACCCATTATTATCTCTCCCCCAGATAAATTTCCAGAAGAGGATCTGTAAATTCATAAACACCTCTTGATATCTTTCTTAGGTAGCCGTAATTTACAAGGGTGTTGAGAGTACGGCTTATTATTTGGTCCTTTATATCAAGGGCTTCATAAGGATTTTTACCCCTCGCAAGTGCTCTTAAAATTTCAAGGGCGTGCTTAATACTTCTTGCCCTTTCTATTAGAAGTTCAACATAGGCATTCTCTTCCTCTGTTAGCTCTTGAAGAGC
>JALWWX010000062.1 GCA_027078675.1 Aquificales bacterium
AATACGGAGATATAAAGATAATAAATGTATATATGCCTCACGGTGATGTAAGGGGATCGGAAAAGTTTTATTACAAGCTTGAATTTTATAAAAAATTTCTTGAGTTTTTGGATTCGGAGTATTCCCCCGCCGATAAGATATGCCTTCTTGGTGATTTTAATGTTGCCATAGAAGATATTGATGTTTATGATCCGGAACTCCTCAGGGATACCATAGGCACTATGAAGGAAGAGAGGGAAGCCTTTTCTTCAATTCTCAAGTGGGGATTTATTGATGCCTTCAGATACTTGTATCCCGACAAGATTCAGTACACTTGGTGGGATTATATAGGTGGAAAGATATGGAAAAATCAAGGCATGAGAATAGACTATATACTCCTGACTGAACCTCTGCTAAAACACCTTAAAGACATCTGGGTTGACCTCTGGCCGAGAAGGAGAAGAACACCAAAGCCCTCCGACCATGCTCCGCTTATAGGAAAGTTTGAAGTTTAGAGGACCTTTGCTTCTTTAAACTTTTTGAAATCCGTATCAAAGGTATAAATTGGAGTCATATCCTTAACTTTGGCGGTAGCAAGAAGCAAGGCATCACCGAACTTCAGGTTGTTTTCCTCGTACAAACTTAAAGCGGTAAGAACTATATCAAGATTTTCCAACTCCACGGGAAGTGTCAATATACTTTCTATCATTTCCCTTACACGAGCTTTAGAAATGCCGTAAAATCTCTCCAGAACATAAACCATTTCTATGATAACGATTAAAGGAATGTAAAAGGTACTTCCTTTCTTTTTTGCTTCATATATAAGCTTTTTAAACTTTTCCCTGTCCTCGGCAGTCCCGTCATGAAGGTAGCGTATGAAAATATTGGTATCCAGTATTCCTTCATACCGCATCCTTTGCCACTTCTTCTTCAACCCTGCCTCTTATTTCATCAGGACTGAGGATCTTTCCTTTTAAACTTCCTTCAAACTCAAGGAAATTTTTTAACTTCCTTATTTTAATCTCATTACCCCATATCTCAAACAGCACCTTGTCCCCCTCTCGTATACCGAGTATCCTTCTTATTTCTTTGGGTATTACTATCCGATAGCGCTTGCTTACTCTTGCAACTACAGTCATGAAAGATAATTTAAATTTACAATGAAAATTTGCAATTACAAAACATTTAATCCTTATATCCTGTCGGATACAGAAGCGGATTGAGTAGGCATGAAGGAAATTATCTTTGCACTGCTTTCTGCAATAGTCTGGGGTACCGCTCCCCTTTTGTTCAAGCTCGGATTGAGGGGTTCGATATCCCCCCTCGCAGGAATACTTATACATAATGCAACCGCAACCCTTTTTGCCCTTATAGCAATCATTTTTACAAGGAGCAGTTTTTCTTATCCCCTTAAAGACATACTCATAGTCTCCTTCGGCGGTTTTGTATCGGGATTTATAGGCTTGTTACTTTATTACAAAGCCCTAAAGATAGGGGATGTGTCCATAGTAGCCCCTATTGCCGCATCCTCGCCCTTATGGGCAAGTCTTTTCGCCTTTGTATTTCTCGGCGAATCAATGAACGCCTATAAGATAACGGGAAGTTTACTTATCTTTGCGGGTATAACCCTTCTCTCCCTATCAAAATAAAGTTTATGCTATACTAATAAAATCCATGATAAGGGTTGACATAGTTACACCCAAAGGGTTGGCTTTTTCAAAGGATGTTAATTCCGTAAATATACCGACCGTTGAGGGAGAAGTGGGAGTATTGGAAAATCACATGTATATGTTGACACTTTTAAAACCGGGGCTTGTCTATTTTGACGGAAATGATAGGGACGGAATAGCGGTAACCTACGGTATAGTGGATATAACACCTAAGAAGGTAATAATACTGAGCGAAGAAGCCTATGAGATGGGTGAAATTGATGTAGGCAAGGCTAAGCAGGAGTTTGAAGAGGCAGTAAAAAGGTTGGCAACAGCCCAAACCCTTGAGGAATTCACGGAGTGGGAGAAGATAAAGGAAAAAGCCCAAGCACTTATGACCATAGCGTCAAAGAGATAAGATTTTTTGACAGAAAACTCGTATTTAAACAACCAAAGTTTCATAGAATTTCCGTTGATCTTGTTATATTCATATCAAAGCTCAAAGGTATAAAAAGGAAAAGCAAGGTAATAGATCTCGGGGCGGGTTTCGGTTTTCTTTCTATTACGGTAGCTAAGATCTACGGTTGCAGGGTGTACGCAATAGAAAGGGATCCCCTCCTGTACAACCTTCTTGAATATAACATAACCGTAAATGGTCTTACGGAGAAGATAGTACCCATAAAAGGAGACATAAGAGCAATAGAAAGTTTGATTGAAAAAGCTTACTTTGATATATGTTTAATTAATCCACCCTTTTATAAGGGTCCCAGCGGTAACATTGCACGTACAGAAGATGACACAAAGCTTCACCATTTTATTAAAGCATCGTCCTACGCTGTAAGGGACGGCGGTTATGTGAACATATTTTTTATTCCCAACAGACTTTATGAGCTTTTCATAGAGCTTAACAGGAACAATATCCATCCCTTTTATCTAAGCTTACTTTATCCGAAAATCGGAAAAAGGCCCAAGAGGGTAATAGTTGTATCCCGTAAAAATGTTAAGGGTTTACTTGAGTTTGATGAACCCTTTTTTATAAATACGGATAAAAGCTATACTTATCAAACTATTGAAACATTAAAAGGACTGAGTAGCAGGTTATAGTTTATAATAAATATCCTATGAGATTACCGGAAAAGCTTGTGGAACGTATAGCAGATCGTATCATCGGAGAGTTAACTCAGGAAAAACTTCTTGAAATAGAGGATGAATATACCTTCAGAAAAAAAATTATAGGTATATTTAAGAAGGCGGAAGAGGAAGAAAGGCAACTTGATGAAAAAGTAAAAGAAATCTTAAGAGAAAAGATGGATCTGCTTAAGGAAACAAGCCTTGATTTCAGAAGTGCCTTTAACGCGGTAAAGGCAAGATTGGCTGAGGAAATGAACATAAACATCTCAAGAAGGGAAAGGATGAATCAGATAGCTAACATGATAAAAAATCTTATAATGGAAGATGATACTGTTGAAATATATGATGAACCCTTTGTTATAAGAAAAAGGATAGCGGAGATACTTAGGGAAGCGGTAAGGGAAGAAGAGGATATAGAAAGGGAAGTAAGGGAGAGAATAAGATCCTACTCAAGGAATATACTGGAAGGAACACCCGAATGGAATCACCTTTACAGAAGGATATACGAGGATGTGTTAAAAAGGAGAGGTCTCCTATAAATCACTCAACAGTAACCGTTTTTGCAAGATTCCTGGGTTGGTCCACATCAAGACCCAGTTTGTTCGCTATATAGTAAGCGATCAGCTGAAGGGGAATCGTTGTAAGTATGGGAGTGAGATCTTCCTCTATCTCAGGCACACCTATAAAGTCCCTTGATTTTTCCTTCAAAACCTTATCACCTTCCGTACCTACGGAAATAACTATTCCCTTCCTTGCAAGCACTTCCTCCACATTGGCAAGGATCTTATCATATACCTTATCCTTGGGGGCAACGAATACTACAGGCATTTTGCTATCAATCAAGGCAATGGGACCGTGTTTCATCTCACCAGCGGGATAACCTTCTGCGTGAATGTACGATATCTCCTTTAGTTTCAATGCACCCTCAAGGGCTATGGGATAACTTAAATATCTTCCCAAATAAAGGAAGTTTTTACTCTCAACATACTTGAGGGCTATATCCTCAATCTCCTTAGCCTTTTCAAGTATGCTCTCCACCTTAGGTCTTATGTTTATAAGTCTTTCATAAAGCTCTTCCTTTTCCTCAAGTCCGTAAACCGCCAGCATATAAAGGGCTACGAGTTGTGCGGTAAATGTCTTTGTCGCAGCAACACCTATCTCTGGACCCGCATGGGTGTATAGGGTAAAGTCTGACTCCCTTGCTATGGAACTGCCAAGTACATTTACTATAGATAAAACACTCGCTCCCTTCTCCTTAACACCCTGAATGGCAAACTTAGTATCCGCAGTTTCTCCCGACTGTGATATCGCTATCACAAGATCATTCTCATCAATCGGGTAATGACCGCTCCTGAACTCTGAAGCATAAGCTACTTCAACGGGAACACCCGCATACTTTTCAATCCATATCTTACCCACAAGACCTGCATGGTAAGAGGTACCGCAAGCTATTATTATTATCCTTCTGTAATCTTTTAAATTTATAAATATCTCACTCTCCTGTGATATAAAACCGCTTATTGTATCACTGATGGATCTGGGCTGTTCAAAGATCTCCTTGAGCATAAAGTGTTTAAATCCGCCCTTCTCCGCGGAGACTATATCCCACTGAACGAGCATAAAATCCTTTGTAAGAGGATTACCTTCAAAATCATATATGTTTATACCCTCCGGGGTAACATCCACAACCTCTCCGTCACTTAAAGGTATAACCTTACGGGTATAGGGTAGGATTGCGGGTATGTCGGATGCAAGAAAGTTTTCGCCCTCACCTATACCTATAACAAGAGGGCTTCCTTCCTTAACTCCCACTATTCTGCCCGGCTCATGTTTTGTAATCACCGCAAAGGCAAAAGCACCCTTAAGCTTCTTAACGGTTTTAAGAACCGCCTCCAAAAGATCTCCCTTGTAGTTGAGGGCTACAAGATGGGCTATAACCTCCGTATCCGTATCGGACTTTAAGCTTATACCCTTTGATTCAAGTTCCTTCCTCAGTTCAATGTAATTCTCTATTATCCCGTTGTGAACAACTGCAAATTCTCCCTTTTCATCGGTGTGGGGGTGCGCATTTTCTTCCGAAGGTTCACCGTGGGTTGCCCATCTCGTATGACCTATACCCGTGGTTCCTTTAAGGGGCATACCCCACAACTTTCTTACCAGCTCCCTTATCTTACCAACCTTCTTCTCTACAACGACCTTACCGTTTTCAATTATTGCTATACCCGCTGAATCGTAACCCCTGTACTCAAGCCTCTCCAACCCTCCCAGGAGGACAGCTATCGCTTCACTTTTTCCTGTATAACCCACTATACCGCACATAACACAGAATAATTATATTATTTTTGATGATGGTCTTTATTTTTCTTTTAAAACTTTTAATATCAACCTCAATATTAGCTTCCGACCCTATTCTGGCATCGGTAATAGAAGGGGGAAATTTAGAAGACAGGGGTCTTTTGATTATAAAAACGAACGCGGGAGTTTTTGCAGGCGGTTTCACCCTCTCCAACAATTTTTCCCACCTTACAGGAAGCTACAAAGGGGGTAAGGATATCTTCCTGATCAAATTCAACAACGATCTCTCGCAGGTTCAAAGGGGTATATATTACGGCGGAACAGGTGATGAGGAGATATTTGATATAAAAACGGATGCATCCGGGTACATATATGTTGCGGGTTATACATCCTCTTCTGAGATATGTCCAGACACTTCCGTTAAAAAGGCACTTGTTTTAAAATTAGACCAGGATCTTAATATATTAAACACACTGTGCATAGGTGGATCACAAAATGCGGAAGCCAGAAAGCTTATAATTGACGGCTCTTACATTTATATCCTGGGTTCAACGGAAGGTCAAATAGAAAGTTACACGGGATTTATCGGAAATTCGGATGTCTTTGTTGCAAAAGTTGATCTTAATCTGAATATACAAGATCTTATATATATAGGGGGATCGGGACCAGACAGGGGCTACGAAATTATAACAGACGGAACTTACCTTTATGTGGGAGGAGTAACGGGTTCCTCGGACCTTGCTGGTGTATCAACAAGCTTCCAGACATCACTTAACGGTACAACCGATGCATTTATATCAAAGATAGACAAATCAAGCCTTTCGCTCGTAAAAAGCACATACCTCGGAGGTTCCGGAGAAGAGGAGAGTATAAAACTTGCATACAGAAGCTCCGATCAGACCCTTATCATAATACTCGGCACACCGTCACCCGACCTGCCGATTATTGGAGGGGAAAATCAAAAAGGTTTAAATGATATATATGTAGCTGTCATAGACAAAAACCTTCAAAATCTTAGCGCATCAACTTACATAGGAGGGAGTAATGAAGAATTCCCCCAGGCGTTATCTTTGGACACATCGGAGAAGCTTTACATAACAGGTAAAACCCTCTCTCCCGACTTTCCCGTCCTTAATACCTCCGTTCAGACAAGCTATCTCGGTAACGGCGATGTATTCATAATAGTCCTTAATCCAGATCTATCCCTGTCCGCCTCAACCTTCTTGGGAGGCAACGGTGAGGATATAGCCCACAGTATTTATATAAATGATTATATATATTTGACAGGTTATACATCCTCCTCAGACTTTCCCGTTAAAACAACAAGGATTATAGACAATCAAGGAAATGATATGTTTGTTGTTTATATGACAAAATCCTTAAAAGGGAGAGGTAGCGGATTTACGGGGGGAGACGGAGAATTAAGTCAGCCGAGGAGAACAAGCATAGATAAAGGTTGCAGTACAACACCGGTAATACTGATACCCTTACTTCTCATACCATTCCTTAGACGCTTCCTTATCGGTAAATTATAATGTTTATTACAATGAAGTATGAACCGGTCATAGGTTTGGAAATCCATGTTCAGATGGACACGGAAACAAAGATGTTCTGTTCCTGCCCTGTGGAATTCGGCAATGAACCCAATACCAATGTATGCCCCGTATGTCTCGGTATGCCCGGAAGTCTTCCGGTTATAAACAAAAGGGCGATTGAATATGCCATAAGGGCTTCCCTTGCCTTAAACTGTAAAGTTCATGAAAAATCCATTTTTGCAAGAAAGAACTATTTTTACCCCGATCTTCCCAAAGGTTATCAAATATCTCAGTACGAAATGCCCCTTGCAACCGACGGATATATTGAAATTGAAGGTAACAAAAAGGTAAGGATAAGGAGATTACACATAGAGGAGGATGCGGGTAAAAATATTCACGAGGGAGATAAAAGCTTTG
>JALWWX010000063.1 GCA_027078675.1 Aquificales bacterium
CGACCTTGAGGGAACTTATATTTAAGTATGCGGGAGGAACATTGGGAAACAAGAAGATAAAGGCTATACTATCGGGAGCCCTTGATTGCTTTTCAGCGGATGAACTTGACACACCTATGGATTATTCTCCCAAGGGTTTCGGAGGCACAGGTACGGTAATCGTACTAACCGAAGAAGATAATATAGTTGAACTGTGTCTTAAAATTGCGGAATTTTACGAGCATGAAAGTTGCGGTCAGTGTACACCTTGCAGGGTGGGTTGTTATGAACAACACAATCTGCTTAAAAAGATAATAAAGGGTGATGCCTCAGAAAAGGACTGGGAAGCATTCATTTATATCAATAAACATATACAGCCAACATCAATATGCGGTTTGGGAGCGGTTGCAGGAAGATTGATAAGACAAGCCATGGAAAAATTTCCAAAAGAATTTGAAAGATATAAACCCACTGTAGTAAAATATTGATAGCAATCTGATAAGCGGAGTTAAATTATCACCCAAGGGAGGTGAGGACATGAAGTATAAGTCATTAGGTTTATTAATATTAGCCTTCCCTCTGGTGTCCTATGCTTACGGTCCGCATGAAGCCTTAGACTGCCTCGGATGTCACGATCCGCACTATGCAAAAGCCTACAAGATATTTAAGGTGAAAAACGAAGTTTATCCAAACCCGAGGACCGGCAAGGTTATTGACGGTATATCCGCCCTGTGTCTTGGATGCCACAACCTGGAAAAGTTCGGCGGAGCCAACGTGAGACCTATATTCCTGCACATGACCCATCCAGTTAACGTAAAACCCAACCCTAAGATAGCTCAAGTTCCGAAGAAACTTCTAAGAGATGGTATGCTCCAATGTGTTAGCTGTCATGATCCTCATCCCTCAAATCCCAACTGGAAATATCTAAGGGTTGACACGAAGGGAGGATCCCAGGTAGGAAGATTTTGTGCATTGTGCCACCCCGCAAAAGCGGATCTAAAATTCTACGGTATCAAATCCAAGTACGATCTTAAGGTATTTACCTCTATGAATGAAGCAATAGGCCCTGTGTCATTATCCCTGAATGATCCAAATCTAACAATAGAGAACCCCACCCCTAATTATGTAAGGGCTTTCGGTGATTTCAAAAACAGCCTTGCTCCAGCATATACCTATGTACCCCTTGAACCCTGGATATATAATCCTGATCCCAAAAGGCTTCCTCCTGAACTAAGAAAACTGATAGAGGCATCAAAGAAGCCTAAGACAACGAAAAAGAAGTAAATCAATGGGTATAAAGGAAACTGTGAAGGCACTCTCCGTAATAGGATTAGGAGAAGTTTATGTAACAGAAGAGGTTAAAGTAAAAGGTGGTAAAAAATTCCACCCCAATAAAAGGCAGGCCCTCAGGGCCCTCTTTGATTCTTATAAAAGTTGTACCAAATGCGATTTACACAAAAGCAGAAGACAGGTCGTGTTCGGTGACGGAAATCCAGATTCTCCAGTGGTATTTGTAGGAGAAGCGCCGGGCGAAGAAGAAGATATCCAAGGCAAGCCCTTTGTGGGAAGGGCTGGCAGATATTTGAACGATCAACTTAAAAAGATAGGTATGCCGAGGGAAACCGTGTATATAACAAATGTAAATAAGTGCAGACCGCCGGGAAATAGGAAACCTAACTATATAGAGATGCAGGCATGCCTTCCCTATCTTAGAAAGGAGCTTAGCATAATAAATCCCAAGATTATATGTTGCTTAGGTGCAACAGCGGCGGAAGGTATACTGGGTAAAAAAATACAAATAACAAAAATGAGGGGCCAGCTCTTCCCTTATCCATACAATCCTTCAATAAAAGTATTCCTTACTTTTCACCCTGCCTTCATACTACGTAACATGAATGCGGAGAATGAATTTATAGAAGATCTGACGAAGCTAAGGGAAATTGTAAAAGGTGGGTTATAATTTATTTTCTATAAAATGAGCTACCTAACAAAAGAGTTTAAGCCGTATCTTGAAAGGGGACTTGATCCCCTAATTGATAAGCTTGCCCATTTTAAAGTAAACCCCAATTCCATAACCCTTCTCGGACTTACCTTTATAGCTGGGGGATCCGTTCTTCTTTACTTAGATATGAGATACTACGGTGCAACATTGCTGATTATAGGTGCCCTTATGGATACAATAGATGGACACCTTGCAAGGAAAACCGGTACCCAATCACCTTTTGGAGCATTCTTAGATTCTACTGTTGATAGGATTTCCGATGCACTACCCCTTTGTGCATTTATCCTTATATACGCGGAAAGGGACGAATATTTGTATATCTTGATAACCCTTACCGCACTAATATCCTCCTTCCTCGTAAGTTATACAAGGGCGAGGGCGGAATCCCTCGGGGTGAAAAACATGGGAGGGCTTTTTGAAAGGTCCGAAAGATGGATAACCCTTCTCTTAGGCATACTCACCCAATTTGAAATAATAGCTCTTTTAATCATAGCTGTAGGTTCAGCCTATACATCACTCCAAAGAATAAAAATTACAGAGAGACTTTTGGAGTCAGGAGGGCGTACGGATGATACTAACCGCGGATAGAGAAGAACTTGAAGTTGTTCTAAAAAAGGCAAAGCAGGCAACGGAGACAAAGTCCGCCCTTCCCATACTTACAAATTTTCTTATATCCGCAGAAGATTCGTTATTAATAATAAGGGCAACCGATCTTGAAAACTATCTTACCGTGAGAATAAGGGCTGAGGTTGAAAGGGAAGGTAAAACATGCGTTAATTCAAAAAAGATCACGGAAATAGTCAGGAATTTGAATTCCGCAACAGTACAATTTGAATTAAAGGACAACAACCTAATAATAAGGGGAGGAAGAAGTGTATTTAAACTCCCCGTAGCGGACCCGGATGACTTTCCCGAATTTATGGAGCCTCCCGAAGTATCGGAGTACATAGGTGGAGAAATATTATTAAACGGAATAGATAAGGTAGAATACGCCCTTGCAAAGGAAGAAGGAAACATAGCACTACAGGGACTTTATATATCAGGCTATGAAGATGAAATACATTTTGTAGGTTCAGATGGTCACAGGCTTGCTCTATTTCATCCAAAAGGAAATCTTAGCTCATCCCTCCTGCTATCAAGAAAGAGTTTAAAGGTATTAAAGCAATTAGTAAGCGGTATTGAAAGTATAGGGATAAGTATCTCCCAAGATGGTTCCTTGGCATATTTCACAACAGAGGAATGGCAGTTGGGCGTAAGGCTTCTGGAAGGTGAATTCCCTAACTACATGAGTGTAATCCCTACAAGTTTTTCCATGGAAATTAAACTTGACAAAAATGAACTAAAGAGAATTCTAAAGAGATTGTCAAGCATTGCGGAAGGTAATGTACTGCCTTTAAGAATGCACTTCGCCGATAATTTGCTTGTGTTGGAGGTAAGCGATCCAGATTTTGGCGAAGGTAGAGAAGAGATGGATATAGAATACACAGAAGAACCATATGAAATCTCTTTCAACGGCAAATACATATTGGATGCAATAGATAACTTTGATACTGATGAAGTTATATTTAAATTTACTTCACCCGATACCGCTGCACTTATAGAGTCAACAGATGAGGAAAAAGATCCGTATAAATGTATAATAATGCCCATGAGACTGTGAAGGAGGTTTTAGATGAAATTGCTTAAAGCCTTTATCATATTACTCCTTATGGGTATGCCCCTACTTGAATACGACTTCTCTATAGCCAAAGAGTCCAAAAGCATAAAGACTAAGACGGTTAAGAAAGTAAAGAAAAAGAAAAGAAAATCCTATAGATGGGTAAGGGTTTCTACAAAAGTAAACAGAAAGGTTGACGGTGATAAAATCAAATTAGAAGATATGATAAGAGATATCCAATGAGTGACCAAAACAGCAAGATAATAGAAGAACTTAAATTAAGGCAAGGGGACACATGGCGTGTCCTCAAGATAATGAGTGAGTTTGTAAAAGGTTTTGATGAGCTTGCCCATCTCGGTCCTGCGGTTACCTTCTTCGGAAGCTCAAGGAGTAAAGAAACTGATATTTATTACAAGCTGGCATATGAAACAGCCTTTATGCTTGGTAAGAAGGGATACACGATCATCACGGGTGGTGGTCCTGGTATCATGGAGGCAGCTAACAGAGGAGCTTATGATAGTGGAGCTGTTTCCGTGGGTCTTAATATTGATATACCTACGGAACAAGAAGCAAATAAGTATCAAAACATATCTTTGCAGTTTGACTATTTTTTCGTAAGAAAAGTAATGCTTATTAAATACTCCTTAGCTTACATAATCTTTCCCGGAGGATTCGGAACCTTTGATGAACTGTTTGAAGCCCTTACCCTTATTCAAACAGGTAAAAGCCACAGGTTTCCTGTTATATTATTCGGCAGTGACTACTGGCAACCACTAATAGACTATATGAAAAACGTTATGATAAAATTCGGCACTATAGATCCAGAAGATGTAAATATCATGACAATCACGGACGATCCGGAAGAGGTCCTTGAAATAGTTCACAAAAGAAGCGAGGAAAAATACAGATATCTTGAGGAATACGGTCAACAAAATGAATTCATGAAAAAGCTAAAGAAACTTATAGAAAAAGGCAAATGAAGATTGTACATATCTCTGATCTTCACGCAGGTAAAACCTTGGGCAATATATCAAGAAACGAAGATCTACTTTACGCCCTTGATCAGATTATTAGTTTTTCAAAAGAAAACAAGGTAAATACCGTGCTTGTAGCAGGTGATATTTTTGACAAGGCAAATCCTGATAACCTTTCAAAACAACTTATATTTGAAGAATTTTTTCTCAGATTAAACTCACTCAATATAGACACAATAGTAATTGCAGGAAACCATGATAGCTATGACTTCTTTAAAAGTATTAAAGAGCTGAGCAAATTGGCACGAGTTCACATATTTGACAGACCCAGTCCCGACAACTTTACAATAGACCTTGATCATGTAACGGTAGTTGCCCTTCCTTATCCATCCGAGAGGGTAATCACGGAAGCAAGTGAAAGGGCAAACATATCTTACGCGGAGAAGGTTGAGAAGTTTATCAAATATATGGATAAAAAAACAGAAGATAGAAAGATCAAAATACTTTTAGCCCACCTTATGATAGGGGGAGCGGTATGTACCCATACAGAAAGGGAAGTACATATATCAGATTATTACGCTGTGCCACCTTCCGCCATTCCTACTTCTTTCACCTATGTCGCCCTCGGGCATGTTCATAAGTATCAAAGGATAGATAAAGCTCCAGTTCCTGCCTACTACAGCGGAACCCTTTACCAGATAGACTTTTCTGAAGCGGGACAGGAAAAGTACTTTAACTTCATTGAAATAGACAAAGAGGGTATAAAACACTTGGAGACGGTTAAAATAGATATCAAAAACCCACTTATAAACATAGAAGTTGATCAGGATGAGGTTCTAAAAAAGCTACCCGAATTGAAAAGATTAAGCGGATATATAAAACTCGTGGTAAATGTTAAAAATAAAAAGACAGTACCCTACATAGTTGACAGGATAAAGGAGGAGATAGGCGAAAGGCTTCCGAGGGGCATTGAACTAAGAAGCGAATATGATACCCGTAAAGAGCATTCCCTTGAAAATGTAAATCTAACACCCCTCGGGCTTTACAAGGAATACTATAAAAAGGAATATGGGGAGGAGATGCCAGAAGACATAGAAAAGGCATTCATGAATCTGTTAGAGGAAACATATGAGACCACTTCTCCTTGAAATAGAAGGCTTTTCTGTTTACAGGAAAAAACAAATCATAGATTTCAGTGAACTAACCTTTTTTGTTATACAAGGTAAAACCGGTGCGGGTAAAACGAGCATAGTTGATGCTATTACCTATGCCCTTTTCGGAAAAGTACCGAGGTATCAGAACAATCCCAAGGGTATAAATACAAAGGTCCTCTCAAGAGGTGCGGACAGCCTTAAAGTATCTCTTGAATTTATGGTTAAAAACAGAAAATACAAGATAGAAAGATTTTATTCCAAGAGAACAAAAAGCATAGTCAGGTTTTATGAAGATAACAAAAGACTGGATCTCAAGCTAAAAGAGAAAGAGATGGAAAGGTTTATAGAAAAACTTATAGGTGTTACCTATGACATCTTTACAAAGGTTATACTTCTACCACAAGGTGAATTTGACAGGTTTCTGAAACCGTCAAAGCCTGCGGAGAGGAGGGAAATACTTCTCAAATTGCTCGGGATTGATTTTGAACTTATAAACAAAAAAGCCTCCGAGAAGTATAAGGAGCTTGAGGGAGAATATACAGAACTTCTGAGAGAGTACGAAGGCGTAAAAAATATGGATCCAAAAACCGTTGAAGACATAGAAAGGGAAATTGAGGCACTTAAAAAGGAAGAGGAAAAGGCAAAAGAGAATCTGAAGGAGATTGAGAAAGAGATTGAAAAGGCTAAAAAGTACAAAGAACTTATGAACAGGTTTGAGGATGCAAAAAGACGATATGAAACTCTTATGATGAAAAAAGATGAAATTTCAGAAAAGGAAAACCTTCTTAAAGAATACAGGGAACTTCGTCCCTTTGTTCCTTATATTAACATGCACGAAACCATCTCGGAAAATCTTAAGTATTTAAACATAGAAAAGGAAGATCTTGAAAGAAAATACATAGCGCTAAAAACAGAGCTTGAGAATCTAATCCAAAAACTCCATGTATATGAAGACAAAAGGAAAAAGATATCATCCCTTAAAGAAAAACTGAACCTTCTCTTAATAGGGGAAGAAAAAATCAAAGAGGCTTTAAACCGTTTCAAAACCGTAGTAAATCTAAGCAAAAAACTTGAAGAATTGAATATAAAGAGGAGAGAGTATGAGAAAGAAATGGAAGATACCATCAAAAGAATAGAAAAGGGGAAAAAACTTATAGAGAATCTTAAAGAGGAAATTGAATTCTTGATT
>JALWWX010000064.1 GCA_027078675.1 Aquificales bacterium
CCCTGTATATATGAACACCGTCAAAATTAAGCTGTTTTAAAACATGAAGCAATACCTGATAAGCTTCCTCCTCGGAAGTTGATCTGTTCAAGGAGATTATAAAGTTGTGGAATATTTCAAGCTCCTCTTTCTGTCTTTTAATTTCTTCCTCCATTTCAATCTTCTCTGATATGTCCCGTGCCGCAACGAGAATACAAAGCCTTGAATTTATCTCTACCTTTGTGGCTGTTATTTCAACCGGTATCTTCCTGCCGTCTATGGTCTTGTAATATCTCGTACCTTTAACTATACTATCCTGTCTTACTATCCTCTGCACATTTTCCATAATGGTCTCTTTGTCAGCATCAACAATATCATATATAGTAAGGTTTGTTATCTCGTCCTCTGTGTAACCTAGAGTCTTTATCGCAGAATAATTAGCCAAACATATCTTTCCGTCCTTTACATCATATATAAGGATCATATCGGGAGTAGAATTCAAAATCTTTGTATAGGTTTCAAATCCCTTCCTTACTTCCTCTTCCCTTTTGTGTTCCTGAGTTACATCCCTTATTATGAGTTTTATTCTTCCTCTCTCCTCAGAACCCGTTTTAAGCAAAGAGCCTGAAACATCATATATACATCCGCTACTGCTAAATCTTATAGATTCAAATTTACCATCCTTTATAAGGCTCATATACATCCTAATCCATTCTTCCTCAGGAATTATTTCAGTAATAGGAGAATCTATAATGTCCACGCCGAAGTGCTTAATAGCGGACCTGTTAGCCCATATTATAATGTGCCCATCAGCAGTATCAATAACATCAACGATAATCTCGGGAAGAAGATTTAACATCTCCCTCGTTATCTTTAAGCGTTTTTCAAGAAAATTCCTGTAACTTCCCTCAAAGCTTTGAATAATATCACGTTGTGTAATTATCCCTACCGCATTACCTTCATCATCCTCAACAACCAAACGTCTGACCTTTTTCTCATCCATTATCCTTACAACTTCAACTATATCAGTATTCTCATTAACGCTTAAAACAGGAGATGTCATATATTCTCTTACAGGTTTATCAATGTCAATAAAATTACTGCTCAATCTTAGAATATCCCTTTCTGTAATGATACCCACAGCCTTACCATTTTCAACTATTGGTACTGCACCTATATTATTCCTGGACATAAGCTCTATAGCATAAGAAAGTGGTCTGTCAGGAGATGCACTTATAAGAGGCCTTCCAAGACCTATAACGTGCTTCACTTTCAAGGAAGTGGGCAGAAAATTCCTGCTCAGATTAACAAGAATATCTCTCTCTGTAACAACACCTACAAATTCTTTCCTGTCATCAACTACGGCAACCCTCCTTATGTTATTTTCAACCATAATAATAAGAGTATGAAGAAGGGTTCTTGATTTATTTATAGAGATGACTGGTTTTGTAGCATAGTCTATTGCCCTTCCAGAAAGATCAACCCTTTCATAGAAAAATCTTACAATATCCCTCTCAGTAATAATACCGACTGGTTTGTTATCCTCAACAACTACAACAACCCCTTTACCGTATTTATTCATAACCTTTATAGCATTTATAAGGGTATCATCCGGTTTTATATAAAACTTTTCGCCAAGTATATCTTCCAATTTCAGTAGTTCCATCAATATATAATGATAGTTTAAATTTATAGAAATGGATAAGAAAGATAACATTAAAAATTTAACAATAGCTCTAATATTGATATCTTTCTTTGCTATAGTTGAAGCTGTAGGCGGTTTTGTAACTGGTAGTTTAGCCCTTATATCAGATGCAGGTCACATGGTAACAGATGCCATTTCAATACTTATAGCTCTTGTTGCTCAGATTATAGCATCAAAGAAACTCAATAGAAACATGACATACGGACTTTACAGGGCGGAGGCAGTAGCAGCCTTTTTTAACGGTATATTTCTCATAGGTATATTTGCTTACATCTTTTATGAAGCCATAGAGAGATTTCAAAAACCACGCGAAATAATGGGTCTTCCGATGCTTATAATAGCGGTAATAGGTCTTGTTGTGAATATAATAGCTATGATCATACTTTTAAGGACATCTGAAAAGAATATAAATATAAAGGCTGCACTCCTTCATGTCCTAACCGATACCCTCGGATCAGTAGCTGCCATTATAGCGGGCATATCCGTGTATTTTTGGAAGCTCTATATAATGGATCCTATACTCAGCGTTGTTGTTGTCCTATTACTATTACCCAGCACATACAATGTTATAAAAAGCTCCTTATCTATATTAATGGAATTTGCCCCTAAGGAGATAAATATAGAGGAAATTGAAAAGGACCTAAGAGGTATTGAGGGAGTTATTGATATTCACGATCTTCATATCTGGTCAATAACCTCAGGCAACGATATACTCACGGTTCATATAGTTACGGAAAAGATATCTTCATCCCAAAGAATATTAAAGGAAGTTCATAAGATAGCGGAGAATTACGGAATAAGGCACACGACAGTACAAATAGAAAAAATAGGTTTTCCTTGTCCAGAAGTATGTCCAGTTTTTGAAAAATCAAAGAAGGGACATTCCCACTGAGGTTGATATCTAAATATCTATATACTATATTTTAGAAAATAGCATAATGATTGAGCTAAAAGGATTAACTATACCTGTTGTGATCATTAAAATAAAGGAAAAAAAACCACTTCAATCTTTAAAGGAAGAAATAAAAGAAAAACTCAATGGACCTTTCCTCAAATGGGGTTATTTTCTTATAGATTCTGATTCACTTCTTACAAGAGAAGAAATCAGCGAACTTGAAGATTTCCTTCACACTATGAATTTAAATAGCGTAACCGCTATTGAAAAAAGAGATACATCAAAAGAAGAGAGAAGATTATTAATAATTGACCGTTGCTTGAGATCTGGACAGAAAGTGGAACACAACGGTGATGTGCTTGTTCTCGGGGATGTTAATAGAGATGCTGAGGTAGTAGCAACTGGAAACATAATAGTAACCGGAACCCTAAGAGGTATAGCACGTGCAGGAGTTATGGGGGATGAAAATGCAGTTGTTGTAGCCTACAGAATGGAACCTCAAAGGATAGAAATAGGTTCAAAAATGGCAATATTAATGGACGAGGATAAAACATCTCCCGGCTACCCTGAGGTTGCACGGGTTGAGGATGGAAAGATAGTACTTGATAGGGTATAATCTGCCTTGTAGGAGGATTAAATGGCAAAGGTAATAGTAATAACCTCGGGAAAAGGAGGTGTAGGAAAGACCACCTTAACCGCCAACTTGGGTGTAGCCCTTTCCATGATGGGCAAAAGGGTAATAGTCATTGATGCGGATATAGGTTTAAGAAACCTTGACATGATACTAGGGCTTGAAAACAGAATAGTTTACGATGTTCTTGATGTTCTGGAAGGAAATGTTCCGGTTGAAAAAGCCCTCGTAAGGGATAAAAGGGGAAACACTTTGTGGCTTTTGCCGGCAAATCAAACAAAAAATAAGGATGCTGTGGATAAAAAGAAATGGCTAAATCTTATTGATACACTTAAAAGTTTGGAAAACTATGACTACATATTAATAGATTCTCCTGCAGGTATAGAGGAAGGTTTTAAAAATTCAGTTATGCCTGCGGACACAGCCCTTATCGTAGTAAACCCAGAGGTTTCCTCCGTAAGAGACGCGGACAGGGTTATAGGACTCTTAGAAAGTATGGATAAAAGGGATTATCACATAATAATAAATCGCATAAATTGGAATCAGGTAAAAAAGGGTGAGATGCTATCAGTAGAAGACATAGTAGACATACTTAAAGCACACCTAATAGGGGTGGTACCTAATGACGATAGCTTGGTGGATTTCACCAACAGGGGAGAGCCGATAGTACTTGACAGAGACAGGGCGGTATCAAAGGCAATAATTGATATAGCGCGCAGAATTACAGGAGAAAAGGTACCAATGGTTTATCATAAGGAGAAAAAGGGCTTACTCAGTAAACTCTTAGGGAGGTAAAAGATGCTTCCATTTTTAAGATTTGGAAGAAAAAGTAAAGATGAGGCAAAGAAAAGGCTTACTCTGATTCTTCAGTATGAAAGACAAGGAATACCGCCCTCCCTCATAGACAATCTTAGGAAGGATATAATAGGCGTATTATCCAAATATCCCCAGATAGATATAGATGATATAAACCTTTCCCTTAAAGGTGATAGGGAAGGTGTGGCAGAGATATACATAAGCATACCCGTTAAAGGATCATAATTAAAGCGCCTTTTCCATTTCCTTAATTTTTTCTTCTATCTCCGCTGTCCTGAGAGCATCTATAATTTCGTCAAGGTTACCCTCAAGTATCTCGGGTAGCTTGTAAAGTGTAAGATTTATCCTGTGATCGGTCACCCTGTTCTGGGGAAAATTGTAGGTCCTTATCTTCTCACTCCTCTCTCCCGTTCCCACCTGTTCCCTTCTCTCCCTTGCTATCTCCTCTTCCTTTAATCTGTTGTAATAATCCTTAAGTCTTGCATAAAGTATTTTCATAGCCTTTTGCCTGTTCTGGTACTGGGATCTTTCTTCTTGACATGAGACGGTTATTCCCGTCGGTATGTGCGTTATTCTGACTGCTGTCTCCGTAGTATTCACATATTGACCCCCCGCACCAGAAGCCCTGAAAGTTTCAATCTTTAAATCCTGAGGGTTTATTTGGATATCCTCCTCTCCAGCTTCAGGAAGTACTGCGACAGTCACGGTTGATGTATGTATCCTTCCTCCGGATTCTGTAACGGGAATCCTTTGTACCCTGTGAACACCACTTTCATACTTAAGTCTTGAATAAACATCCTTACCTTCCACAAGGGCAATAACTTCTTTAAATCCCCCAAGACCTGTTCTGTTCGCACTCAATACAGTTATCTTCCACCCCCTTTCTTCCGCATATTTTTGATACATTCTGAAAAGGTCCGCTGCAAAAAGTGCAGCCTCTTCACCACCCGCACCCGCCCTTATTTCAAGAATTATATTCTTAGATTCATCCGGATCCTTAGGGATCATAAGCTCTTTAAGTTTGTTTTCTGTCTCTTCAATCTTTTCCTGAAGACGCCTTACCTCCTCCTCCGCCAACGCCTTTATATCTTCATCACCACTACGAAGAAGCTCCTTAGCTTCTTCATATTCCCGCTCATACTTCTGATACAGTTTATATGTTTCGTAAATTTCAGAAAGCTCCTTAAGTTCCTTATTAAGTTTCTGATACTTTTTTATATCCTGAACTATCTCAGGTTTAGATATTTCCTTTTGCAACTCCTCATATCTTTTCGCTATACCCTCTAACCTTTTGAGTAAAAACTTGTTTTTCATTCTTTGTTTGTAAGTTTACCCTCCTCTATTTCAATAAAGTGAGGCTTTATTTTCAATTTACCTATGTAAAAAGGATGACACTTATTACAAACCTCCAAATGTACGGTTCCACCCTTGGTTGATAAAAGGGTGAAAGTATTTCCACATCCGCAGACGAAAGTTGTTGGTTTAAGTTCAGGATGAATACCTGCCTTCATTAACACTACCTCCTTTATGCGTTCATGGCCTTTAAGAATTCCTTATTTGTTTTAAATTTCCTTAGTTTATCAAGTAAAAACTCCATAGCTTCAACAGGATCCATAGTTGAGAAGAACTTTCTTAAAACCCATATTCTCTGTAACTCCCAAGGCTCTAACAACAGCTCCTCTTTCCTGGTGCCAGACTTTTCAATGTTAATGGCGGGGAATATTCTCCTTTCCATTAACCTCCTGTCAAGATGAATCTCCATATTTCCCGTACCTTTAAACTCCTCATATATTACATCATCCATCCTTGAACCAGTTTCAATAAGAGCGGTAGCTATTATTGTAAGACTTCCACCCTCCTCTATATTCCTTGCCGCACCGAAGAATTTTTTAGGTCTTTGTAAGGCTGTCGCCTCAATACCTCCCGAAAGTACCCTTCCAGTAGGAGGTGTTACAGCATTTGATGCCCTTGCAAACCTCGTCATAGAATCAAGAAGTATAACAACATCCTGTTTCAGCTCAACCATCCTTTTTGCCCTTTCAACTATAAGTTCAGCCACCTGCATGTGTCTCTCTGGAGGTTCATCAAAGGTTGAAGCTACAACCTCAGCGCCGTCACCCACTATCCTGCGCATTTCCGTAACTTCTTCTGGTCTCTCATCAATCAGTAAGATAATAAGGTGGACATCGGGATGGTTGGTAATTATAGCCCTTGCAAGTTTTTGGAGTAATACAGTTTTACCAGCCTTGGGAGGAGCAACGATTAGCCCCCTCTGTCCCTTACCTATGGGTGCTACCAAACTTACAACCCTCGTAGAAAGCTCGTTAGGATCAAATTCAAGATTAAACCTTTCAGTAGGATGATAGGGTGTCAATTTATCAAAAGAGGGTCTTTTCCTAAGCGTCTCTACATCTGCGGATAACCCGTTCACAGCCTCAATCTTTATGAGAGCCTTGTACTTCTCATTATCCCTCGGCAGTCTTGCAAAGCCTATTATGTTATCACCTGTTCTAAGACCAAACTTCTTTATCTGGGACGGTGAAACATATATATCGTCCCAACTTGGCATGTAATTATTTTCTGAACTCCTTAAAAATCCGTATCCGGAGGAGGATATTTCCAGAACGCCGTTAACGAATACGAGTCCTTCTTCCTTGGCTTGGGCCTCAAGAATTCGCTCTATAAGTTCATCCTTTTTTAAACCTGTGATTCTTGAAAGACCCAGCTCCTTTCCTATATTCTGTAACTCCGTTAAAGTTAACTTTCTCAAATCCTCAAGACTGTAAGCTTTATTTTCCTGAGCTTGTTCAGTGTCTTGCATGGCTCACACTCCTTTTTATTTTCCTATGCAAAATTTTGAAAATATATTTGATAGTATATCTTCCGTCGTTATATCACCCAATATTTCTCCCAACCTATTAACAGCCTCCTTAAGATGGACAACAGCTACTTCCATGCCCAGTCCAGATTCTATAACCTTCCTGAACGTATCTATAGACTCAATAGCATCCTTTAACAATAAAGAGTGTCTTACCGAAATAAACACCTTCTGCTCCGCTTCACCAATACCGACATTACCGATTATAGCTTTTTCTAACTCAGGGATTCCTTCTCTTGTTATTGCACTTACCATTATTATAGGCTTTCCATCAAAATTTTCAAGAGGTCTCTTAATTCCAAGATCAACTTTATTACCCACTATTATAACATTTTTTCCTCTTATCCTCTCATATATTTCCATATCGTACTCATCAATTCCTGCACTTATATCAAATACAAAAAGTACAATATCCGCCTCTTTTACTTTACTAAGGCTTCTTTCAACACCTTCCTTTTCTACAGGATCTTGTGTATCCCTTATACCTGCTGTATCCACCAGAATTAAAGGTATACCTTTTATATAAACATCCTCCTCAATATAATCCCTAGTCGTGCCTGGAATATCAGTTACTATTGACCTGTCTTTACCGGTAAGGGTATTGAACAATGAAGACTTACCCACATTAGGCTTTCCGACAATGGCAAGCTTTATACCTTCCTTAAAGAATCTTCCCCTCTCGTAAGTATCAAGCAAAGATCTTATACCATCTTCAATCTCTCTAAGTAGAGACATAAGCTCATCATGTTCTATTGAAGGTATATCTTCCTCTCCGAAGTCAATATCCGCCTCTATAAGGGATAAAAGATCAACGAGCTTATCTCTCAAAGGCCTTATTATCCCCGAGAGCTCACCCCTTAATTGATTAACTGCGGATTTTAAAGCTATATAGCCCTTTGCAGAAATTATCTCCTCAACTGCTTCCGCTTGAGTTAAATCCATCTTTCCGTTCAGAAAAGCCCTTTTTGTAAATTCACCAGGCTCTGCAAGTCTGGCGCCTCCCCTTATAGCAAGTTCCAAGGCCTTTTTCAGTATAAGAGGATTTCCATGAAGGTTAAGTTCAACCATATCCTCACCCGTATAACTCGCTGGACCCTTGTAAAATATGAGTATTCCCTCATCAATAATTTCACCTTTTTCATCCACAAGCTGACCATAGTGCGCATATCTTGGTCTTATCTTACCTTTTGTCTTAAAAAAGCCTTTAGCTATATCAAGCACACCTTTCCCAGAAAGTCTGACTATGCCTATAGCTCCTCTTCCCGGTGGTGTTGAAATAGCAACAATAGGTTCCTTCATAGGAGCCTTCTTACAAGGGGCATTAAAATAAGGATACAAAGAATAAATATAGGTACATTTGTATGAAGACAACCTGATTTTGAAGCGGATTTCTTAACCGCCTTTGAAACCTCTATCTTAATCTCTTTTGAAACAGAAGAACCCTTAGGATCTGTAACAGTAAATTTGACCGTGAAGCTACCTTCAGATTTATACGTATGTTTTATAACCGTATTCTTCTCACAGCTGTCCACATTATAAACCTTACTACCGTCACCTGGATCAAGCATGCAAGTAAGTTTATCACCGTCCTTATCACTGACCTTCCAGCTAAAGGTAACCTCCAAAGGCACTGACCCCTTAAGAGGATTAGCGGAAAAGGAATCTACACTCGGAGGATAATTGGGAGGCTCTACGGTTATATAAATGTCCTTTGCAACCTCTCTCTTTAGGTTGTTAACTGCAACACACACAGCTTTATACTTACCTTCCTCCCAGTATATAAAGAAAACCTTCTTGGAAGGCCCTTCATAATCAAATTTTCCATCTCCATCAAGATCAAATTTGTAGCCCACAATACTGCCATCCCTGTCACTCGCCTCACAGGTAAAGTTAACCTTCAACGGCGCCCTGCCCTTTTGCCTGTCCGCTGAAAAGGAAATTATTTGAGGATAAGAATTGGCAGAAAGGGAAGTATCCAACAATGAAATAAAACCGTCCTTAAAAACAGGATGATCGTCCATAAAAGATCCCACGGTAACGGGAAAGTCTGGAGACCATGTATAACCTGCCACATATACACGTCCGTTGGGATCAATGAGTAGGGAATTTATACCATCGTTATACTCACCCCCTATATATGTAGAAGCGACGATACTTTGCAGATCAGCAGTTAGTTTAACTATACAACCGTCAAAGTCACCACCTATTTGTGTCATAAACGCATTAGGATTTACTGGGAAGTCGGGAGAACTTGTATTACACCCTATATAGAGATAGCCATCTTGATCCATCTTCATATCCCTTGCTATATCAAAACCGCTACCACCAACAAATGTTAGGGCTAAAATGTTAGATAAATCCGCAGGCAGTATAGCAACAAATATATCACCGCCACCTTTATTAGTACCTTTAACAACCTTTTCGGTATCAGGAAAGCTTGCTGAAAAGGTTACACCAGCCACATATACATTTCCGTTCTGATCTAAAAGCATGGCAAAGGCAACATCATCCATTATTCCTCCCAGATAAGTTGATGATAAAAGATTAAGGTTTTGATCAAACTTTGATATAAATGCATCACTACCTGAGTTATAACCGGGATCATAAACACCAACCGTGGTGGGGAAGAGCTGTGAAGTAGTAAGGCCTGTTATATAAACATTATTTCCACTATCTATCACTACATGTGTAGCCACATCCCTTCCCTCTGCTCCGAAAGGTATTGAGGATAAAAGATTAAAGTTTGAATCAATTTTTAATATGAAGATATCATAGTCGCCCTTTACAGAATAGCCTACAGGGAAACCGGGGAAATCTCCCGATCTCGTAGCACCGGTTATATAAATATTACCTGCGGAATCAAAAGTAAAACTGAATGCCACATCATCATCCGAACCACCGAAAAGGGTTGAAACCACCAAAGTTTGAAGATTGGGAGTTAACTTAACAATGAATACATCATCAAATCCCTTGTATGTTGCTGATGTTGTAACTGGAAAATCCGATGATCTGGTCCTTCCGAGTATATAGATATTACCGTTACTGTCAATCTCCATATCTACAGGATAATCAACAGAACTACCACCCAAAAATGTTGACACTTCAAGGGTTGAAAGATCCGGGGAAAGTTTTGATATAAAAATATCATCGGGTAAGGCTTTGTATACACCTGGAGTAACGGGAAAGTTTGAAGAAACAGTTGTTCCCACTACATAAATACTCCCATTCTGATCCATTTTTAATGAGATTATCTCATCCCTGTCCGCACCACCGAGAAAGGTTGATGCAATAAGGGGATCAATGATAAGAGGTTTTGATGGATCATATTTGCCTTTTACCTTGAAACCGTAGGTATACTTATCCTTTAAATGGTAAGAAACGTCAATATACTTCCTTTTATCACCTACATACTGGTAAGCAACAGGTTTGGTAAATTTAACAGTACCTAATTCTGTATTTATTACCAATAACCCGTTTTCGTCAACTGACAAACTCTTGATCCCTTCAAGCTTTATGGATATTTTTTCGGGCGAAAATCCCGGCCTAATATAGAACAACTTTTCTACATTCTCAAAGGAAGCCCTTAAGATTAAGTCAACCCCTTCAAAAACCTCTTCAAATTTCACAAATCTATAAGCCTTGGAACGCACACCCTTAGCAGGGTAGTTAACCAAAGAAACCTCGCCGTCACCGTAAATCCTTTTCGCCTTTACCAACTTCTCAATAAAGACACCTGCCTTGCCACCTGTTGAAAAAACATATCCTATGCTACCATCCTTCCTTACAAAAACATAACCAGCTTTAAGAGGAGCATAATATAGAACCCTATCCGATATTTGGCCCTCATTTTTTATAAAGGAAACGGAAATATAAGCATGTGCGTACACTGATAATAATAAAAGTCCTATTAGTAGAACAAATACCACCATTTTGTGAATAATGTAATTTATCGGATGGCTTCCAGTCAAGATAAACGTTTTTATTAGTTTTAAAATTAAAAATTATGGTGGAAAAAGTTGTCAAAGTTGATGGCATGACTTGTAGCCACTGTGCGGAAACTGTAAAAAGGGCCATAAGTAACATTGAAGGTGTAAAGCATGTGAAGGTGGATCTTGAGTCGGGTAGGGTAACTATACATGCGGAAAGGGAATTATCTTGCGATGAAATTAAAAGGGCTGTAGAGGAGTGGGATTATAAAGTTGTTGATTGTTAATTTACCGAGTCCTCATACTAAAGGTTTTATAAGCTTTGAAGAGGTTTTATACAAAAGGAGATCGGTAAGGGAGTATAGGAACGAACCCATAACCCTTTATCATCTATCCCAATTACTTTGGTCCGCACAGGGTATAACAAGCGAATTCGGATACAGAACAGCCCCTTCAGCAGGTGCTTTGTATCCTTTGGAGATATACTGTTCCGCAGAAAATGTTGAGGGTATTGATGCGGGTATCTATAAGTATGATCCTTTTAACCATCAGATAGGCTGTGTAAAGTTCGGCTTTTACAATAAGGAGCTTTATAAAGCGTGTCTTTATCAACCTCAGGTGGCGGATGCACCCCTCGTAATAGTAATAACAGCAGTGTTTGAAAGGACAACAAAAAAATACGGGAGCAGGGGAATAAGATATGTATTCAGCGAAGTGGGGCATGTATCCCAAAACATATATCTGCAGGCAACAGCCCTCGGTTTGGGGACTGTGGCAATAGGAGCCTTTGAAGAGGATATGATAAAAGATATACTGAACGCAAGTGAAGAACCCATATATGTCATGCCCGTGGGTGTACCTTTATGAGTAGGATATAATAAACGGTCATGAATTGGGATAAGGAAGCCTTAAAAAAATGGGATAAGGAGTACTTCTGGCATCCCTTCACGCAGATGAAGGTCTATGCGGAAGAAGATAATCTTATATTTGAACGGGGTGAGGGTGTTTACCTCTACGATATAGACGGTAATAAATACATTGACGCCATTTCATCCCTATGGTGTAATGTTCACGGTCACAATCATCCCTATTTAAATAATGCCCTTGTAAGTCAACTGTGCAAAGTGGCTCACACAACAACCCTCGGCAGTTCAAATATACCCGCCATCTTGCTTGCAAAAAAATTGGTTGACATTACACCTCCTTCCCTCACAAAGGTATTCTATTCGGAGGACGGTGCGGAATCGGTAGAAATAGCAATTAAATTAGCCTATCACTACTGGAAGAATAAGGGTAAACCGAGGAAAAAATTCGTTACTCTATCGGAAGCCTATCATGGCGATACAATAGGAGCTGTAAGTGTAGGGGGTATAGAAACCTTTCATTTCACCTACAAGGATCTTCTCTTTGATGTAATAAGACTGCCTTCTCCTTATCTTTACTGCATGGAAAATTACGGGAAATTATGTGACAGGGGGAAGGAAGACCTCCTTTCCATGCTGAAGGAAATATTGGAAAGGGAAGAAATTGTAGCTGTTGTACTTGAAGCAGGTATACAAGCCGCTGCTGGAATGTTGCCTTTTCCCAAAGGCTTTCTGAAAGGTGTAAGGGAGCTGACAAAAAAGTATGACACACTTCTTATAGTTGATGAGGTGGCAACAGGTTTTGGAAGAACAGGAACGATGTTTTACTGTGAACAAGAAGATGTATCCCCAGATTTTATGTGCCTTGGCAAAGGTATAACAGGAGGTTATATGCCACTTGCTGTAACCTTAACTACCGATGAGATCTTTGAAGCCTTTTTGGGAGAATTCGGAGAGGCTAAGCATTTCTACCACGGTCATACTTACACAGGAAACAACCTTGCATGTGCGGTAGCTCTTGCAAATATTGAATTATTTGAAAAAGAAGAAACTCTAAAAAAACTGAAACCCAAAATAGAGATACTTTCCGAAAGGCTTGAAGAGTTCTTCTATGTTAAATACGTAGGAGATGTAAGACAGCTCGGATTTATGGCGGGTATAGAGCTTTATAAGGATAAGGAAAAAAAGGAAAAGTTCCCTTATGGATGGAGGGTAGGTTTTAAGGTGGCAAGGAAATGCTGGGAAAAGGGTGTATTCTTAAGACCTTTGGGTGATGTTATGGTACTTATGATGCCCCTCGTAATAGAGGAAGAGGAGATAAACAAAGTTATTGATGTTTTGAAAGAGTCCATAAATGAGTTTGAACCGTAATAACAGGCTTGAGCTACACAGAAAAATTTTTCACATCTTCGCCATATCCCTATGGATAGTCCCAGTTATGTTCTTTCCAGAACCGTTAACCATAATACTTTTTGTTATTGCAATATTTTTTAACTTCGCACTAACAAAAAGGTATAACTGGAAAGTGCTTAAGCCTTTATATTTCTTGGCAAAACATCTTGAAAGGGAAAAAAATAAGAATAAACCGGGAATACAAGGTCTGTGGGCAAATGTAGGTATTTTCTTATGCTTCATCATATTCGGTAAAGAGATATCAGTATTAGCTATTCTCATATTAGCTATAGGAGACGGTCTTTCCGGAATAGTAGGCTATTACACGGGTAAATATAAAGTTTACGGTGATAAAACCCTTGAAGGTACCTTAACCTTCCTTATATCTTCCTTTATAATAACCCTTCTATTTTATGACATTAAAACAGCTATAGTAGTGTCCACCATATCCACATTAACCGAGCTGTTCTTAGACATACCTGACGATAACTTTACAGTTCCCATAAGTGTAGGCATAGCATTAAAATTAATTCACTGAAGATGATATTCAAAATAACGATCCATCAAACTCTTTGCCTCATTGAACGTATTGCTGTCCAACCTTATCCTTCCTGCATGCCTTCCATGATAAAGTTTCCTTAATACTCTTAGACATTTCTCACTTATCTTAATGTCTCCCCTTTCAGAAACCGAACCGTCCCTCAAACTTATAAAACCGTAACCGTCTTCCCGTATAAACCTGGGAAGGATACCTATGATTTCAGAAACATGAAGAATAAATTTGAGATAATAAGCATACATCTTCTTAGCCTTATTCCTATCCTTTATATACTTCAAAAGAAGCTCCATTATACCAGCTTCAAAGAATCCTATGTGTCTTAACATAAAAAGGGCAATAGAGGACATCCATTCAAACATGAAGTACTCCCTGGCGAGGTAAGAATACCTTTTAATTCCCCTGTAGTCCAAGGGAATTATAAAGTTCCCTGACTGTCTGTAGGAAAGCTCCATCACATTGAAAGGTTCAAATACACCGAAAAAGGGACTGACAACCTCATAAGCACCTTTCACATAAAGGTTCATCATACCGCCTTTTCCGTAAACCTTTGCCACAATATCCCCATCACCCATCACAAATCTTTTTAGTACAATAATCATACTGTTTCCGACCACATCAGAATGTATAATACATAACTTCTCTTCAGGAGGTAAGCTAATGCCAATACTATTTAAACGAGTTAGAGAACTCAGAAACTACCTTGACTCTGTGAGATGTGACAGAGGTAAAAATAAACTCGTGGGATTCGTACCCACCATGGGCTATCTACACGAAGGTCATATAGAACTTATAAAAAGATCAAAACTTCAAAATGATATTACGGTTGTAAGTATATATGTGAATCCTACCCAATTTGGAGAAAACGAAGACTATGACAGATATCCGCGGGACATAGACAGAGACCTTGCTATATGCAATGAACAAGGAGTAGATGTAGTTTTTGTACCCGATGATAAGGAAATATACCCCAACGGATTTCAAACGGTAGTTATGGTTGAAAGGTTGAGCGATATACTTGAAGGAAAGTTCAGACCAGGACATTTTAAGGGAGTTACTACGGTGGTTACAAAACTTATAAATGCGGTAATGCCCGACAGATTATACTTAGGAGAAAAGGATTTTCAGCAGATGGTGATAATAAAGAGAATGGTAGAAGATCTTCTGTTACCCGTTGAAATAGTCCCCGTACCCACCGTCCGGGACAAGGACGGTCTTGCCTTGAGTTCAAGAAATACATATTTATCCGAAGATGAAAGGAAATCCGCAACCGCCATATATAAATCCCTTTTACTTGCAAAGGAAATGGTATCAAGCGGAGAAAGAAGAATGGATATAATAAGAAAAAGAATGGAGGAGTTTTTAAAATCCCATCCACATATCAAAAAAATAGATTACATTGAAGCTTGTGATAATCAGCTTAATATCAAAGAAGAAGTTTCAAAGGGCGACAGGATACTTATAGCAGTTTGGGTGGGAAACACAAGGTTAATTGACAATATGGAATTATAATAATGTAGAGGCACATTAATATGGAACAGAAGGAAGGGCATCTGAATGCAAAAGGACTTAAGATATCGGTTGTAGCATCAAGATTCAACAACCTTTTGGTGGATGAACTTATAAAGGGTGCGGTTGACTGCTTTTTAAGACACGGAGGCAATAAGGAAGATATTGAAATAATAAGAGTACCAGGATCCTGGGAGATTCCGCTTGCGGTGAAGAAGATAGTTAAGAAAAAGGAAAGGGATGCAGTTGTAGCTCTGGGCGCCCTTATAAGGGGAGAAACACCCCATTTTGATTATATAGCCTCCGAAGTAACAAAAGGCTTAGCCTCCGTGTCCCTTGAAAGTGAAATTCCCGTCACTTATGGGGTTATAACAGCTGATGATTTAATACAAGCTATTGAAAGATCTGGGACAAAACAAGGCAACAAGGGTTGGGAAGCCATGCTCTCCGCCATAGAAATGGCGAATCTGTTAAAAAATATATAAATTTCATGCGATACAGAAAAAGAGCAAGAGAAGAAAGTCTTATAATACTCTATAGATGGGATCTTGCGGGCGGTAATCTTAACACAATTAAGGAAGAACATCTTGAGGAAAAAGAACTTTCTGATGAAGTAAAGAAATACATAGATATCCTCATAAGTACGGTTAGTAATAATATCGTAAAGATTGATTCAATAATAGAAGAGTTCCTTGAAAACTGGAGCTTTGATAGACTCGGATATATAGAGAGGAGTATACTGAGACTTGGTGTAGCGGAACTCATCTTCATAGGAGTGCAAGATCCTGGAAGAGCCTTTAACGATTATATAGACCTTGCAAAGAAATATAGTGATGAAAAGGCTGGAAAATTTGTTCACGGAATACTCGGAAATATATACAAACATAAGCTATCTTCTGAGGATAAGGTTAAGAATTAGTGTTAATACTATACTGAGGATTATTGATGTTACTATAGGAATGTAAATAACAAAATTGTCACGCTTTATAAAAATGTCTCCGGGAAGCTTCCCTATATTGCCAGAAGGAATCTTTTCAAAGAATAGGAAAAACAAACCGATTATTATAAGTATGAGTCCGGAAATTATTAAAAGTCTCCCCGCATATTCCATCTCAAATATTTATATTATAAGAAGGAGGGTTTTGGTATGGAACTTGACCTAATAAAATATGAAATAGATGAGGAAATAAAAAGGCAGATAGATAATATACTCGGGAGATTTATGAATAAAACGAAAGTGGATCTTATAGTACTTTGTGACGATGCAGGTAGGGTAGCATCTTACAAAGGGAAAACACAGGATGAAAACGAGATTGAATTTGTGGCAAGTCTTATAAGCGGAATATTCGGTGCTGCGGCAGAAATGGCAAAAATTATGAACGAAGGAGATGTGCTTGATATAGTGCAATACGAAAGCAAAAATGTTAATGTTCTAATAAAGGCGGTAGGAAAAAGGTTTCTTGTGGGAGTTTTAGCCCCAAAGGATGCATCCTTAGGAAGTATAAGACTGTTTATAAAAGAGTTATGCAGTGACATAGAAACCCTATTTGCGGGACTCAAGCTAAGACCCGCAAAGGTAATAAAACTTAAACCAGAAGATATAGAAAAGAAACTGAGTCAAGTATTGGGAGCGGGATGAAACTAAAAATAGTTTACTTCGGCGCAAGTTTAGCTGGTAAAAGCACTAATGTCAAGGTGCTTCACAGCATACTGAAAGAAAAGGGTTTAACAAAGGGTGACTACATATCCATGGAAACGGATGAAAAAAGAACCCTATTTGTTGAAATGTTTGCAAGCCAGATAAACATAGACGATCATCCCATAGATATTAAAATCCTGACAACACCGGGACAGTTCAGACTCCATCCTCTAAGGAAGGTGATAATGAAAGGTGTTGACGGTCTTGTTTTCGTTGTTGACAGTCAAAGGGAAAGAGAGAAAATAAATTTTCTCGTTTTAAGGGAAACTGCTGCGGTACTTAAAGAAGAAAATATGAACCTCTTTGATATACCCGTTGTTGTTCAATACAACAAAAGGGATCTAAAGGATGCTATGCCCATAGATGAACTTCAACCTATATGTAATCCATGGGATACGGATTACATTGAAGCGGTTGCAACGGAGGGAAAGGGTGTACTTGAAACATTCCAAAAGATAGTAACCAAGGTATTAGTAAAAACATGCCAAGAAAGATAGTTTACGAAAATCTTAATTCGGAAATTGTTGATATAAGAGGGTTACTGGAAGATCTTAAATCAAGAAAATTCAACGGTTATATACTTATCAACAAATGGAATGAGGAAATTTATTGCATTATAAAAAACGGCAATCTTGAGAAAGCTGTAAGCTTTGACTCCAACGGAAGGAAAGAACTGAGAGAGTGTAAAGAAATACCCAAGGACGAGGGTACCATTTCAGTGATAGAGACCGATCCCCTTGAGCTGATCCATGTATTCCACGATATACCATCAATTCAATTTGCCGGTCCGACTGTACTTTCTGGATACGGAAATCCCATACAGCAACCCATTAAAATGAGCCATATAAACTTTGAAAATATAAAAAAGATTATTGAAAGAGAGAAAACAAACGGTTATGCGGTTTTCTTTGATGAGGATGATATACTCGGAAACATTATATTTTATGAAGGCAAGACTGTAAATGCCTTCTCAAAGGGCCTTTTTAGGGAAGAGGCACTTAATTTTCTGACAAAAAAGATAAGTCCCACGAAACACTATGTTGCTGTGTACTCTGTGGAACCTGAACTTTTACTTTTTATAAATTCTCTTGACAGACTGGGCAAAATACAGAAGGGAAGACTATCTTCCTTTGAAGATTTGCAGATGCTTATAACTGAAGCATCAAAGGAAAGAGATTCCTTTATACTTGAAGCAATTCTGAATAACGATGCACGCTACTACTTCTTTTTCTTCCACGGCTCCCTTATAAAGGGCATAAATATAAATAAAGGCGTCTTTAAAGATGCATCCATTAAAGATCTCGGAAGCCTTATAAAAGAGGGTATAACCTTCAGCATCATACATATAAACATAGAGATGCATCCAGAACCCATTAAATTGGACGGATTCAAAAAAAGTGGTAATGAGTTTGTAAGTAAAGAAAAAATAACAGAGATAAAAAACGCCTTTATAGACAGCATAGGTCCGGTGGGAAACTTTATATGGAATAAAAAACTTAGTGATTACGGTATCTCCGAAGATGAAATTACAAGGGATATACTTGACTCTTTAATAAATTCCCTATCAGCCGAAATACCAGATAATGCCTACGCAAAAAAATTCATTGAAAAGGCAAGGGGGATATTGAAATGAAAGGTTTCAGGATAATACCCGTAAGTATAAAGTGGAAGATATCCATTCTTATACTCCTGATAGGTATAACAACGGGGTTAAGCGTCGGGGTTTACACATACATTGACAGCATAGAAAGGGCAAAGGAAACTGCGAAAACCGAGATAGAAGTAACAATGGCCTTTGTACAGGCATCCCGCGAGTATGTAAGAAGAACCCTCAGACCCAAGGTTAATGAGTTACTTCAAGCGGGGTGCACAAAAGATGATTTTATCCTTGAAGCTCAATCATCAAGTTTCTTTACCGCTTCCATATTCAGCATGGTAACAGAGAGCCTGCCCGAAATGATTCTCAGGCAGGTTGCCTTTAACCCCCTAAATCCCAAAAACAAACCGAATGAGGTGGAAAAAAAGATTATCGCTTATTTGAGAAGCACAAATAAAAAGGAATTTGAAGGCATAGTCGTTCACAGAGGTCAAAGACACTTCGTAAAGGCATTTGCCATAATACCCAAGCAAAAATGTCTGAGATGTCATAGTGATCCCCAGCTTATGCCCAGGAAGGTAAGGGAGATATATAAACCTCAGAAAAATATGAACTGGCAACCCGGAAAAGTGCAGGGTGCGGTAATGGTTTACATACCTTTTGAAACAAAGGTGCTTAAAGCACAGATAGAGGGGCTTATAAAGGGAGGGGTGGTATTCGGCATATTCCTTTTACTCGTCGTAATAGTACTTTTAATGCTGAATACCATGGTTTTCAAACCCATAGATAAGCTAAGGGAACACGCGGAAAAGATAAGCAGGGGTGAGGTTGACGAAAAGATAGAAATAACATCGGAAAATGAGATAGGTAAGCTTGCGGAAGCCTTTGAAAGGATGAGGATAAGTATTAAGAAGGTAATGGATCTTTTGAAATGAAGGAGTAAATTGCGCTATTAAAAGCCTCGCCCCTCTCCATGTAATTTGAAAACATATCAAAAGAGGCACAGCCCGGGGAAAAGAGGATAACATCCCCGGGGACTGCAAAATAAAAAGCCTTTTTTACAGCATCTCCCAAATCATTACTCTTGACCACTTCAACAACATCATTCCAAGCCTCCCTAATTTCATCAGCAGACTCTCCTATCACAATACATTTTTTTACATGCTTCTTTATCTCTTCCCTTAAAGAATAAAAATCACCACCCTTATTCCTACCTCCCACTATGAGAATGACTTTTTCAAAGGAAATTACTGCGGATCTCAAAGCGTTAACAGTTGTAGCCTTTGAATCGTTATAAATACTTATACCTTTATACTCAGTAACAAAAGAGAGCCTGAAAGGTAAACCCTCAAACTCATATATTTCCTCCTTTATTATATCCTCGGGAATTCCAAAGCATAGAGCGGTAAGAATTGAAGCCATAATATTATCAATATTGTGCCTTCCTACAAGCTTTATTTTGGTTGTATCAATAAATCTTTCACCCTTAATATACACAAATCTTCCGTCAAAAAAGTTTTCCTCCGAGTTGAAGAATATCCTTTGTGCGCGGGTCGGTACATCCGCAACCTCCTTAAGTCCCGCATTCAGTACTGCTACATCTTCTTCTTTCTGGTTCATAAAGAGTCTGTATTTGCTTTCAAGGTAATCCTTCAAATCAGGGTGCCAGTCAAGATGATCAGTTGAAAAGTTAAGAAATACCCCCACATGCGGTCTGAAGTTTCTCAATGTCTTAGCTTGAAAGGAAGAGACTTCAAGAACAGCTATACCTTCCGTATTGTGTTTTACTATCTCTGAGAAGGGTACACCTATATTTCCGCCTTCGTAAACTTCCGAGAAGTATCTCTTTAATATCCTATATATAAGACGAGTGGTGGTTGATTTTCCGTCCGTACCAGTAACGGCTACAATTTTACCTTTAAAAAATCTTGAAGCTACTTCCAGTTCACCGGTAAGAGGTATATTCCTTTCCTCGGAAAGCTTAAATAATTCATGGGTTGGAGGAATCCCGGGAGATACAACTATCTCATCCACATCCTTTATTAGATCCTCTGGTTTATCTCCCCTACTGTCATCCCCTTCAATAACGCTGTAGCCTTTAATTTTCAAAAGCTCGGAAACAGCCCTACCGCTCTTGCCGAGTCCCCAAACGAGAATCTTCATAATTTTCCCTTTCTCTTATAATAAAATTAGAACATGGAACAGTTGAATGTAAAGATAGGAGTCCTCACCGTATCGGACAGGGCAAGTAGGGGTATTTATGAGGATTTCAGCGGAAAGGCAATAATTGATTATCTCAAGGATGTTATAACAACACCCTTTGATATTGACTACAGAATAGTACCCGATGAACTTGAAAAAATTAAGGAAATACTTATAGATATGGCGGATAACCAAAATTGCAGCCTTATATTTACAACTGGAGGAACGGGACCCGCACCGAGGGATGTAACCCCCGAAGCTACCGAGGCGGTATGTAGCAGGATCCTGCCGGGATTCGGTGAACTGATGAGGCAAGTCTCACTTAAACAGGTTCCGACAGCCATACTATCAAGACAGCTTGCTGGTATAAGGGGAAATACCCTCATAGTTAATCTTCCTGGAAAGCCCCAATCCATAAAGATATGTCTTGATGCTGTATTTCCCGCAATACCCTACTGCCTTGACCTTATAGGCGGTGCCTATATAGAAACAAATGAGGAGAAGATAAAAACCTTCAGACCAAAAGGCACTTAAGAGAACACCTTGCCCGGATTAAACAGATTGAGAGGATCAAAAACCCTTTTTATCTCCCTCATAATGTTAACCGTCTCTTTCCCCAGCTGTTTTTCCAAAAACGCCATCTTCGTAAGACCCACTCCGTGTTCCCCGGTTATTGAACCCCCGAAACCTATTGCGATATCAAATACTTCTTCCATAGCCTTCTCCGCCCTTTCTTCCTCTTCCCTTGATGATTTATCGTACATAATATTCACATGCAGATTACCGTCACCTATATGACCGAATATAACAACCGGTAAACCGTACTTTTCCGATAAACTCCTGAAAGCGGGTACAGCCTCCGAAAGGCAAGATCTCGGGACCACTATATCCTCGTTTATCTTTCCGCTCTTAATCTTGGCAAGGGCTGGACCCAAACTCTTCCTTGCAAGCCACAGCTCTTCTTCTTCCTTTCCATCCTTCGCTATCCTGTAGCTCACACCCGCATCCTTTAATATCCCGCCTACAACCTTTACATCCTCCTCAACGGAAGGAGGATTACCGTCAACCTCTATTAAAAGAAGGGCTTCAACATCATCGGGAAGATCAATACCCTTGTATTCCCTTACAACCCTTATGGCGTCCTTGTCCATGAATTCAAGGGCGGATGGGAAAACACCCGATGTCATCAAGGAAGTAACAACCTTACCTACCGTGGGAAGATCATCAAATAGGGCAAGCAGTGTCCTTCTTGCACGAGGCTTGGGTATAAGCCTTACTATTATCTCGGTTATAAGACCGAGTGTCCCTTCAGAACCTACAAAGAACTTGGTAATATCATAACCCGCCACATCCTTTATAACGGGATTGCCAGTTCTTATAACAGTACCGTGCTTTATAACAGCGGTAATCCCCAACACATACTCCCTTGTAACACCATATTTAACACACCTCGGTCCCCCCGCATTCTCCGCCACATTACCACCTATGGTTGAGTACTTATAAGAAGAAGGATCAGGGGGATAAAAAAGACCCAATTTCTCAACATACTTTTGAAAATCGTAGGTAACCACACCGGGTTCTACCACCGCGGTAGCATTATCCCTATCCACCTTAAACCTGTTCATTCTTTCAAAGGAAATTACGACACCGCCCCTGTCCGTGGGCATGGCTCCGCCCGTTAGTCCCGAACCTGCACCTCTCGGGAACATAGGTATTCCCTCTTCGTAACATATCTCTACTATCCTTTTAACATCTTCTTTTCCCTCTGGAAAAATAACAGCGGAAGGCATCTCGGATTTTACGGGTATGGGAGTAGCATCGTAAGAGTACAGCTTTCTTTCCACATCGGAGGTGCTTACCTTATTCTCCCCGAGCGCCTTAATAAGCCTTTTTATACCATCGGAGACGATAATCATGATCCTACTAATATAACATCGCAATAAAAAGCATCCATGATTGCAGTCAAAAGAAAATTTAATAAAATCATATAGTATGAAAAAATTTTTGATAATATTAATAATCTTTTTTGTAGGAGGAATCATGCTTATATCAGTACTCTCAAGAGTCCCCGT
>JALWWX010000065.1 GCA_027078675.1 Aquificales bacterium
CCTCAAGTCTTTTTACCTTATCAAACATGTTTCCTATCTTTGGATGTTGGAGGATACCCTTTAATTCCTCAACCCTCTTATAAAGGGGTACCTTTAAATCCTCATTATAGAAGAATAGGGCATCTTCAAGTCTTGCTTTTAACACCCTTTCATATCCTTTCCTTATGGCATCTGTGTTGCTACCATTATTGCTTACCGCTATGAAGTAGGGAAGTAAATTTCCATCCTTTCCCTTTACGCAAACAAATCTTTGGTGATGGGCGGATACGGTTATTATTACCAATTCGGGGAGATCAAGATATTTGGTGTCAAATTTACCACTAATTATAAAAGGATACTCCACAAGATTTGCCACCTCCTCAAGAAGGCCTTCAGGATATGCAGGCACACCCCCCAGCTTCTTACTCTCTTCTTCTACTGACTTTTTTATTAGATTCAATCTCTCTTCAAACGACGGTATGATATTTGCCTCTTTCAAAATGGATTCATAGTCTTCAACCCTCTTTATTTCAATTTTGTGAGGGTTTAACAGTCTGTGACCAAATGTCTCCCTTCCCGCTCTTATGTTTCCCACCTTTATATTTATAACCTCTTCGTTGTATAAGGCTACAATCCATCTTATAGGTCTTGGGAATGTTATTCCCGATGAATCCCACCTCATCTTCTTGGGAGCGGGTACAGATCTTATAATCTCTTCAATGCTCCCCTTTATTCTGTCAATGGGAGATTCTCCTTTTTCTGACTTTTCTATTGCGGTATATTCTCCTCTATCCCTTTTTACCTTTATAACATCCTCTATTTTTGCATTGTTTTTTTCCAAAAATTTTATAAGTGCCTTTGTTGGATTCCCTTCCCCGTCAAAGGCCACGTGCCAAGGCGGACCATATATGATAATCTTTTTACCTTCTATTACCTCAGGAACATTTTTTAGAATAAAGGCGAGCCTGCGCGGAGTTGAAAACTTTATAACTTCTTTTGCTTCCGTTAATTCTTTTAACTTTGTTCCTATAAATTCTGATAAACTATTTATAAAAGATGTTGGAAGCTCTTCCGTACCTATTTCCAGAAGTATATTTTTCATACTTCACCTTTTTAGATATTATTTTATAACAGCATGTTAGACTGTAGCAACCTTGAGAGGGTAGAGGAAAGAATAACAAAGGCTTGCGAAAGATCGGGAAGAAAAAGGGAAGATGTAATTCTTCTCGGGGCTACAAAAACTGTTAAACCAGAAGTTATAAGACATTTTTACGGATGTGGGCTTAAAGTATTCGGCGAAAACAGGGTTCAGGAGTTTTTAAAAAAGTATGAGGAATTAAAAGACTTAAATATAGAATGGCATTTTATAGGCAGATTACAAAGTAACAAGGTAAAGTACATAATTGATAAGGTTGAACTCATACATTCTTTGGATAGGGAAAGTCTTTTGGATGAAATTGAAAAAAGGGCGGGCAAGATTAATAAGATACAAAGGGTGCTTTTAGAAGTTAATGTAGGGGCTGAGGAGACGAAGGGAGGTGTTTTACCCGAAGAAGTTTTTAGTTTTACGGAAAAGGTATTAAGCAGGAAAAATATTTCCCTTGAAGGTTTGATGACCATACCTCCCTATGAGGAAGACCCAGAAAAGTCCCGTAAATATTTTGTATTGCTAAGGGAATTAAAAGAAAAGCTTGAAGAAGAGTTTTCTTTAAAGCTTACCCACCTTTCCATGGGCATGTCAAATGATTTTGAGATTGCCATTGAAGAAGGGGCTACTATAGTAAGGATAGGTACGCTACTGTTCGGTGAGAGAGGTTAATCCATTTTTTCCGCAAGATAATCCGCAAGGTGTTTAACTTGTTGTGTTTTTGAATGTTTAAGTGTACCGTCCCTTAATTGTAGGACACATCCAGGGCATGAGGTCAGTATAATGTCCGCTCCCGTGGATTTAAAATCTTCCATCTTTTCCTTGAGGATATCTTCAGACAATTTCGGGTTTTTTACTGAGAATAGCCCAGCAAATCCACAACATGATTTAGCCTTTTCCGCCTTTATAAGCTCATCACCTTTTACCTTTTGAATGCTTCCGTAAAACACATCCTCATCCACCTTCATGGCGGAGTAGGAATGACAGGGTACATGATATGTAACCTTTTCTCCTTTGCCTTTAAGGTATATGTTTTCCTTAGCAAACAATTCAGCAAAGTCATATACATTCGCATCTATGCCGTAATCTTCCTGAAGGGCACCTCCGCAGGTGGGACATGCAACAACGATTGCATCAAATGTATATTTGCCGAACTCTTTAATATTATGATTTTTTAAGGTTTCAAAGGCTGACTCGTTGCCAGAGTAGAGGTGGGGAGCACCGCAACATTTTATATCTTCGGGAACAATAACTGTGTAGCCTATTTTGTTCATAAGCTTTATAACGCTTTTACCCGTTTCTCCGTAAAAGACATCAATCATGCATCCTGTAAAGAATAAAAGCCTTCCCTTTTCTTTTTCGCTTTTGAACTCTTTTCCCCTTATCTCAAAGGGTTTGGCGGTTGGTTTGGGTACAAACTTTACCCTGCCAGGTAACCTTACTTTTATCTCTCCCTCTCCCGTTAAATTTCCAAGTCTACCCGCAACCTTCACCACCTTCCTGCCTACGGAAGACTGGAGAAAGTTAAGAGCCTTTAATCCCATCTCCTTTATATAATCCTTTCCGAGATTCTCTTCTTGGAGTTTCTTCGCGTGAACCAATATCTTTTTGTATTCAACATCGTTTGGGCATATCCATTCACATCTTCTGCACATGGCACATTGATCCCACCTTTCCGCAATCTCCCTGTTAACGGACATTTCTCCTTTTATTACCATTTCCGCAAGTGTTAGCCTCCCGCGGGCATAACCGGACTCTTCCATAATGTAAGGATAGGTGGGGCATACAGATTTACACAGTCCGCATTTTATACACTTTTCCGTGATATCTTTAGAAATTTCCAATATTTCCTGTATTTCCATGTAGGTAATATATACCTTATGATACTAAGGGCTTTATGGTATATATCAGCATGTATGTAGATCATATTATAGCGGGGTGCATACTTGTAGGTGCCTCCTTACTGATCTCTTACCTTATGGGTCTTGATAAGGAGAGGGAGATATTCCTAAGCTCTTTAAGGGTTTCTATACAGCTTCTCCTTCTCGGCTTCCTTTTTAAGTATATATTTGATGTGTCTTCCCTTTACGGTCTTATGTTTATCCTTTTTGTTATGACCCTTGTTGCTTCCCTTATAGCTACTTCAAGAATAGATATTGAACACAGGTTCAGTATAAGCTTTTTCTCTCTTCTTGTAACAACTTTCTTACCTTTGCTTGTTCTTATATATATAGGAATTATAAAGGTTAGCCCTTTCCATGTTATTCCTGTAGGGGGTCTTATACTCGGAAATGCTTTGAATTCTATAACCATAGCGGTTGACAGATTTGTTGGCGAAGCAAGAAACAGAATTTCTGAGATAGAAGGAAAGGTAGCCCTTGGTGCGGATTTAAGGACGGCTATGGCATCCGCCATGAGGGAAAGCCTTAAAACAGCTATAATACCGAAGATCAATATGCTCCAATCCGCGGGTATAGTTCACATTCCCGGTATAACCGTAGGTATGCTTATGGCGGGGGCGGACCCTTTTACCTCTGTTGTTTATCAACTTACCATTCTTTACCTTATTCTGTTCATAGGTATATTCTCTGGCTATGTAATGCTCAATCTCAGCTACAAATACATTCTTGCGAAAGCAATCATGTTATAATAATCACCCCATGAAGAAGGTAAGTTTGGAAGTGTTCCCCCGTAAAGTAGGCAGTAAATCTGAACTCAAAAGGAAGAGAAGAGAGGGTTTTATACCTGCGGAGATCTACGGTAAGGATGTGGAAAACTATCATGCATATATAAGGGCGAGGGATCTTGAAAAGTTGCTTTTGGAGGGTGGAGCCTATCTGTTGGAGGTTGAAACAGAAGGGAAAAAGAGGGTTTGCATACTTAAGGAAATACAGTATGGCTGGTTGGGAGACAATCCCATCCATGTGGATCTTTACGATATAAGTAATGTTAAGGAGCTTGAGGTTGAAGTTCCCATAGAATTTGTGGGGACACCTGTGGGTGTTACGGAAGGTGGTACCTTTGAAGCTGTAATGCATACCCTTACCATAAAGGCACAGCCCCAGAATATACCTGAGAAGATTACTGTTGATGTAAGTGGTTTGGGGTTGGGAGACTCATTGCATGTGAGGGATATAACTCCACCTGAGGGCTGTGTGATAATTGATGCCCCAGAAGAGACCGTAGCTGTAGTACTTGAGGTTGAAGAAGAGATACCTACCGAAGAAACCACAGGGGAGGAACAGCCTTCCGCTGAATGATAAAGCTTGTAATAGGGCTTGGTAATCCGGGGGAGAGGTATAAACACACACGCCACAATGTAGGTTTTATGGTCATTGATAAAATCCTTGAAGGTTTTAAATCCGCAAAGATGGAAGAAGAATGCCTTTCCCATGTCTATAGGATAAAGGTAATGGGTAAATCTGTTATACTTGCAAAACCCCAAACCTACATGAACAACAGCGGTTTAGCTGTCGTTAATTTTTTAGAAGAATACGATATAAAGCCTTCGGAGATGCTTGTTATATACGATGATCTTGATCTGCCTCTGGGTGTTACCCGTTTGAGATTGAAGGGAAGCTCTGGAGGACACAGAGGAATGGAGTCAATAATAAGGGAGATTAAAACGGAAGAATTTCCCAGGCTTCGTATAGGTATAGGCAGACCCAAGGAAAAGAAGGATGTTACTGAGTATGTTTTATCTCCTTTCTCACCAGAGGAAGAAGTTTTACTTAGGGCTGTTTTGGAAAAGGCAAAGGAATGCGTGCTTAGAATATTGGAGATATCACCTGAATACGCTATGGAATTTTGTAACAGGCAAGGCTTGGAGTAGTCTTTTTTCTGCTTGAAGGTGTAACATAATGAAATTATCAAAAGAAACATACAGGGAACTTGGTAAGCTGTCCTTCAACTTATCTCTTCTTATCACTGGAACAGTTGTTGTAAGTCCTATAGTGAAGGGTAAAGTTGAAAAAATAACTGTATTAATCGGCTTATTGGTAGCGTTGCTGTTTTTGTTACTCGGGGTTGCTAACAGTTAACTGCTTTTATAACAATACTTGACAATTTATGCTTACGGTGTTAATTTATCCTCTGTGAAAGCTTACAAGATAGGGCAGGCTTCAAAGATGCTCGGTGTTCACCCAAATACGCTGAGAAAGTGGAGAAAGGAAGGAAAGATAAAAGCGGTCAAGGTGGGAAGAGACTGGGTTTATCCTGAGGAGGAAATACTCAGACTCCTTCAGATGGAAAGAGATAACGCTGTAGCTCTCTATGCAAGAGTAAGCTCCCACGACCAGAAGAAAGATCTGGAAACTCAGCTTAAGTTTTTGAGACAAAAAGTAGCTAAGGACTTTGAGAAGGTGTATGAAATAAAGGACACAGCAAGCGGTCTCAAAGGAGACAGGAAGGGACTGCTCAAACTCATAGAGCTTGCGAAAGAAAAGAAGATAAGAGCAATAGCCATCACCTATCCTGACAGACTTACCAGATTCGGATATGACGCTTTCAAAGAGTTCTTCAAAGCTCTCGGAGTGGAGATAATAGAAGTGAACGGGAGGAAGCTCAAAGAACCTGAAAAAGAACTCATAGATGACCTCATAGCCATCCTTACTTCCTTTGCAGGAAAGCTCTACGGAATGAGCTCAAGGAAAGCTAAGGAGTTTGTAGAAAAGGTGAAGAGGGAGCTTGAGGATGCAGAAAAAGAAAGCTGAAAACAAGATTGTTCTCTCCCACAGGGTAAAGCTCCCCAAATACCTTAACTTCTACCTTCACAACCTCTTTGAAAAGAACAAAGCTCTTGTGAACCTTCAGCTCGGAAAGCTGTGGAGTGAGGAAGGTTTTGAGCAGGTAAACACAAACTCAAAAGCTTGGAAGTCTTTAGAATCCCTCTTTCAAAGACCAAGCGCTATCCCCTCAAGAGTCTTCAGAAACTCCCTTGAGCTTTCGGGAAGGGTTATAAGATCTCAGAAGGAGAGGAAAAGTCTTTTTGAGCTCATCTATTCAAGACCCTGTCTTACACTTATACCTGAGTGGAAGATAAAAAAGGAGCTTAAGCTTTCTCACAGTCCTAACCTTATTCTCAACGTCAAAAGACAGGTCAGGAACCTGATAAGGGAAGGGAAGAAGATAAGCTCCTTCTTTGAACTTGAAAGACCTTACTTTAGCGGGGATGTGTTTTTGACAGATGCAGACGACTCCATAGGAAATGGACAGTTCAAGAAACTCAAAGCAAGTGAGGAGAAGATAGAACTTCAGATAAAGCTTCCCGAAGGAGAAAAGTGGGTGTGGAGAAAGGTGGAACTGTCAACTCAGGAAAGGATAAAAAGACTCTTGAGAGAGGGATACACTCTAAAGGCACCTCTTCTCAAAAGAGAAAAAACCCACAGAGGTGAGGAGTATTACCTCGTGCTTGTGTTTGAGAAGGAAATAGAGGAAGAAGAAAAGACATCTGAGAGAATTCTTTCTATAGATCTTAGTCCTTCCATGAAGAGACTTGCTGTCGGGTGTGTGGTGGAAAGGAGCGGGAAAGCCTCAGGACCCGTCTACTTCAAGGCGGAGGAAGCTGTTAAGAAGGTAAGGAGATTAAGGAGTGAAGCTCATTTTCTCAAAAGAAGGATAGACAGGTTATACCTTGAGATGGAGAGGACTGAAAAGGAGGAAGTGAAGGAAAAGCTCAGGAAGAAGATAGACCACCTTTTCAGGGAGAAGAAGCTAAGGGAGAGGAAGATCAGGAATTTGAGGAAGGAGATAGTTGAGATATTCACAAACGAAGTGATACTAACCGCAAAGGTCTCGGGGGCTGAC
>JALWWX010000066.1 GCA_027078675.1 Aquificales bacterium
TTCCTATCTTGGTAAGAGGAGAAGCTTTTATCGTAGGATGGTATAAGAACACAAATTCTGTTTCAAAGTGGAAAGTTAAAGTGTGTAAACCAGATAGCATTTATTGTATATTTACTAGAACAGGTTCAGACACTGAAGGCACAATAATATTAGACGATGGTAGTTGTGATGTGGCAATAAATATGTCTATGGAAAGGGATCCGACAAACGGTGATGGAAGATTTGAAATATTAATCTCTTGCAGAGCAATTTTCTCATCTGGAACTCATAAGCTGGAGCTGAGATTGGAGCAAGAGTGCGGTGATGTTGCAAGGGTGGATATGTGGGAGGTAACTGGAACCGGTGTATTCTTAAGCAATTATGAACAGGATCCATTTGGAGGATACAAGTTTACAGTAGCTTCGCCCGGAACTGCAAAGAGGGCTATCACCGTCGGTGCGATAAATTCAAGGGCTGACGATGTATTTGATATGGATAATGGAACTGATACTTTTCAAAATTTGGGTAAAATTGCAAACTTCTCATCAAGGGGACCAACGAGGGATGGCAGAATAAAGCCTAATGTTGTTGCAGGCGGAGCCGCTGTAATAGGTCCTGATGGAACCTATGATCCTTCCGTTGATCCTAACCCCACTTATGTTTTAAAGGCGGGAACTTCTCTTTCCACTCCAGCGGTTACGGGTCTTATAGCCCTCTTTCTTGAAGATAATCCCTATGCAACCCCAGAGGATGTAAAAGAGTGGCTTACGTCAAACGCTCTAAGGGATTTAATTGTAAATTATCCGAATGTTGCCTACGGTTACGGTAAGGCGGTTTATTATCCGCTGACGAGTTATGGAGGGAGCAGGGAAGATCCTGTTGTCTCTATAGCTGTTGGTGGAGGCATAGGTGTCTGTAAGGAGCCTTCCTCCATAGTAGATATAAAACCTCCGGATAAAAAGCCTTCTGATAGTGGACCCGTTATAGTTGATAATACGGGCGGAAGTTGTTCGTTTTATAGCTTTAAAAATATTATGTTTATCATATCTATTATATCCACCGTAGTTATAATGAGAAGACTCACGAGATGGATTTAAGTATTTTTTCAAGCACTTCAAGATTTATGGGTTTTACTATATAAAGGGTTCCACCTGACATAAGAGCTTTTCTTCTGTCTTCTTCCGAGTTAAGGGTTGTTATGAAAACTACGGGTGTAAACCTATACTCATCAAGTTTTCTAAGTTTACGTACAAATTCAAAACCGTCCATAACTGGCATATTGATATCCGAGAGAACAAGGTCATACTTCTTTTTCATGGCCATTTCCAAGGCTTCAAGTCCGTTCTCAGCTGTATCAACTTCATAACCGAAGTTCCTTAGCAGGGATGAATGATAAATCCTTATTGTAAGAGAGTCATCAACTACAAGAGCTTTTTTAATTTCACCACTCATCTTCCTCCTCCTCGCTTACCTTCTTGTAAACGATTGTGTCTTCAACTTTAACGGGTTCAAATAGGGATGAGGATCTGGATATGCTTTCAGCATGACCCAAAAATAGAAAACCACCATCCACAAGAACATCGTATAAGTTATTTATAGCTTGTGTTCGTGCTTTTTCATCAAAATAGATAAGTAGATTTTTGCAGAACACATAGTGGAATTTACCGAGTCCTTTAACAAAGAACCTGTCAAGGATATTTCCTTCGTAAAATTTTACTCTTCTCTTTATGAAATCCTTTATCATCCACTTTTCTTCTTCTACTTTATCAAAGTACTTTTCAAGGTATTGTGAGGGCAGTTTTGAAACACTCCTTTTTCCGTATAATCCTTCCTTAGCTTTTTTTATTGCGTGAATATCTATATCAACACCAACAATTTCAAACTTATTTGTATCTTCCAGAACCTCATTAAGAACTATAGCAATGCTGTAAGGTTCCTCGCCAGTGGAACAGGGTATACTAAGAACCTTTACCGGGAAGGGATGATTTGTGTATTGTACCAGCCTCGCCAAAGCTCTAAGGTGATAGTATTCTCTATAAAAGTAAGTTTCATTAACTGTTATTTTTGAGATGAACTCTTTTATTGTTTTTTTGTCCGTTTTTAATCTGTATATATATTCCTTCAAAGAGCTTAAACCTAATTCTTCCATGTGTTCTTTTACGCGATTTTCAATAAAGTACTTCTTCTTATCATCAAATATTATTCCCGTATTCCCGTATATTATTTCCCTTAGTATATCAAAGTACAGTTTCGTCAACATGCTCGCTCTCAGGAATTAAAAATCCTTATGTCCTTTTCAACATCCTCTCTCATACCTATTAACTCTCCGTTCCTTATAGCTTCCTCGTGAATATCCTTTTCACCCAGGAATATTAGTATTTTGTAAAGCCAATATTTATTCATAGGGTCTTTTGTGTTCCTCAGTTTTTCCCTTATAGGTTGTGTAAGCCTTTTGTCCTTTAATTCTCCGTATATTATGGTTGATGATAATGTTGTAAGCTCATATGTATCTGTAAGTTTAGGTATAATTCTAAGTATTATATTTATAACCTCGCTTTTAAACTCGGAAAAATTTCTTAGGTATTCAAGGGCGGACATACGTACATTTTGATTTTCATCATCTATTAGCTTTTCCACAATGCTTAAAGCTTTCTTTGTTCTGATATTTGCAAGTATATCAAGGGCAAACTTACGCATGTTGTAATCTTTGTTTTCTACTAAATTTTTTTCTATAACCTCAATACAGGTTTCTCCTTGTGACGAAAGTATATCTATTGCGGTTTGTCTTAATTTTGGTTCAGGATAATTAAAAAGTTTTATAATCTCGTTGCACAGGATTTCTGGATTTCCTTTATAAGACAGAAGAAAGCTTTTACCTGCTTCCAGAACCGCCTTGCTTTTTGAATTAATAACCGCTTCTATAACAGCACTGACCGTATTGGGATCTACTTCACCTGTCAAAGACAGGATGGCATCTCTTACTTCATTCTTATTTTCTGATTTTAATTTTCTTAGGACTTCCTCATTCATAGCACTTTCTCCTTTAATCTCCTTAGATGTCTGTTCACTACAGACGCTATCTTATATGCGGGCAATATTTCTGTAGCTGCTCCAATCTCTTTTGCTGCAGCGGGCATACCGTACACTACCGCTGTTTCCTCAGACTCCGCTATTGTAAAACACCCCTTATTTTTCATTTTTAATAAACCCTTTGCTCCGTCCCTGCCTATACCTGTTAATAGAATTCCTATTGCATTAGGGCAATAGACATCTGCAACGGAATCAAACAGGACATCCACAGAGGGATAATATATATAACTGTCGTCTTTAAAGAGTTTAATCTTCTTATCATTTGTGATTTTCATATGCCATCCTCCCGGTGCTAAGTATCCGTGGCCTCCTAAAACGCTTTGTCCATGAGAGGCATGGAAGAACTTGATGGGTGTATATTCAGAAAGTCTGTTTGCTAAGGAGGGTGTGAATTGCGGTGGCATATGTTGAACAACAAGGTATGCTGTATTTTCATAAATCTCACAGTCTTGTAAAACATCAATAAGTGTTGCTGGTCCTCCTGTTGAGATGCCTATGGCTACTACTACGCTTGCAAGACCTCTTTGCCTTGGTAGAAAAGGTGTTTTAGTTAATCTTTTAAGTGGTTTTTTAGCTATAATTCTATGCCTTGAGCGATATGCTTCTTTAACCTTATAGATTATTTCATCAGCAACCTTATGTATGTCCAAGGATATGGTACCCGAAGGCTTAGGAACGTAATCAAAAGCTCCCATATCCAGTAGTTCCATCGTAATGGGGGCTTCTTCTTTTGTGAGAGAAGAAACAACAACTACGGGAAGAGGATTCTCTTCCATTATTATCTTGAGAGCTTCTTTCCCATCCATTACAGGCATGTTAATGTCTAAGGTCAGAACATCCGGTTTAAGCTTTGTTACTTTCTCTACAGCCTCTTTTCCGTTCCTTGCAGTGTCTATTACCTCTATTTGATCGTCGCTTTCCAATATTTCCTTGAGGGCTTTCCGCATAAAAGCTGAATCGTCTGCTACCAAAACCTTTATCTTCTTCATTTTAAAACCTCAAGAACATAAACTATGCTTCCGTCTCCCAGTATGGTTACACCGCTTATTTCCGGAGGTGTTTGGAGAACAGAGGGTACGGGCTTTACGACCGTATCTATTGTACTCATAACTTCGTCAACCACAACACCTTTTGTCAGAGAATTGTCTATTAGCAGTGTAAGTGTTCCGTTGGAGGTGCTCTTAATACCTAATCTGTCACAAACAAAATCAAGTTCAAGCACCCTTCCGCGGTGATATATAACCTTTATACCTTTTAAGCTTTTTACATTATCCCTGCTTATCCTGAACACCTCGCCTACATCCTCAGCGGGTACGCCGAAAATTATATCTCCCATTCGCACAAGGAGGATCTTTCTTATGGCCAATGTAAGGGGTAGTATAAGTTTTACAGTTGTCCCCAAGGACTTCTGAGTTTTTATGATAACTTCACCACCCAAATTCCTTATTGTGTTTGCCACGACATCCATTCCCACTCCTCTTCCTGAAAGTTCTGTAGCCTGGTCCTTTGTTGAGAAGCCCGGCTGGAAAATTATCTGGATAACCTCTTCGTCGCTCATTCTTGAGATTTCCTCTTCCTTGTAAAGATTTTTTTCCACCGCTTTTTTGCGTATCTTCTCAATATCTATACCTCTGCCATCATCTGATATCTCTATTAATACATTTCCCCCTTCCTGAAAAGCCTTTATTTTTATCCGTCCTTCTATCTGTTTACCTAAGGCTTCGCGTTCTTCCGGTGTTTCTATACCGTGATCTATTGCATTCCTTACAAGATGTATCATAGGTTCCGCTATTTTTTCTATTATCACTTTGTCTAACTTTGTATCACCGCCTTCTATTTCCAATTTCACCTTTTTACCTAACATTCTTGAAAGATCTCTTACAAGCTTAGGAAAGCGCTCAAAGAGGACTGATACAGGTACCATTCTCATTTCAAGGACAGTTCTTTGAAGGTTATCCATTAGACTCCTGAATCTATGCATATTATCCTTTAATTCCTTTGAAGCATCTGGCACATTGTAAACTTTTTGCAATTTGTTTGAAAATAAGTAGATCCATTCTTTGAAGACAGAGAGTTCTCCCACAATATCCATTAGATTTTGGACTGTACTTTCTTCAACCTTTAAATATTTGCTTTTGCTTACATATTTTGACGTATCAAAGGTTTTTTTCTCCTCCTTTTTTACTTCTCTTGTGGATTCAGGAATTTTGCTATCTATCAATTTTTGCAGGTCTATAGCAAGCTCTTCCAGATTCTCGCAGAATTGCTTGAAGTCTATATTACCGAATGCATTTTGCAAATTCCTTATTTTCTTATTCAGATCTTCAAAGCCTAATTCCTTTGTTAGTTTGTGAAGTGTTATAAGCGAACGCCTGAAGAACTCTTCTTCCTCTTCATTTAATTCACCTTTTGCGCAAAGCTCTCGGAAGACAGGAACATATTGTGATGTAACATTAAACAAGGCGGAAACATCCGAAGGTAAACCATCTCCTTGTTTTATCTCCTCCTTTTTTTCCGTAAATGAGCTTAGTTCATCAAGTAGATTGAAAATATCTTCTGCATCTTCTTCTTTTCCTTCTGAAAATGCAAGGAACAGATCATCAAGTCTATCTACAAGTTCTTGAAGTATTTCAACATGCCTCTGTGAAAGACCTATTCCTGTATCTCTTGCCTTTTGAAGTACGCTTTCTGCTTTATGTGAAATCTCGTGTATATATTTGAGATTAGGTTCTTCCCCGTAGGAAAGTATAAGCCCTGTATTACCTTTTAATGTGTGGAAGCTCCTGAAAACCTCATTTATAAGCTCTAAACTGCCAGGCGCCTTATGTAGCTCTTCAAGAGAGTCCCTAAGTCTTGATAGTATTTCCTCGGTTTCAAGCTTATAGTTTTCAAGGAGTGCTTGCGGAACCTCTTCACTTTTTTGTTTATCTTCTTTCCTCTTGTCTTTATTCTTACCTTCAAGTATATCTATTTCAACACCGTCTTCCAGTATAAATTCCAGCAATTCTTTTATTTCTTCCAATGAACTTTCGGTTTCAAGAACTACGTCAGCTTCAAAGCAATGCTCATCTGAAGGTTCCTCATCCGGTTCTGGAATGTTTTCTTTTATTATTTTTATTTCTGCTTTTCCAAGTTTTTGAAGATCCTCTATATAAAACCTGGGATCTATTGCCCTGTCAAATACACTCTTACCAAGCCTGAACTTTATCAGATACTTCATCTTACAACCCTCTTGACAACCTTAACAAGGTCTTCCGGTTTGAAGGGCTTTACTATCCAACCTGTTGCACCGAGTCTTTTGGCTTCTTCCTTTTTTCTTGCTTCTGTTTCTGTTGTAAGCATTAAAACGGGGGTTCTTTTATTTATTTCCCTGAACTCTTTCAAGAATTGGAGGCCGTCCATAACTGGCATATTTATATCGCTTATAACTATGTCGTAGCTATTCTTTTTAGCAAGCTCAAGGGCTTCCTGTCCGTTTCCGGCGGTATCTACGGTGAAACCCTCCGCTTCTAAGGCTATCTTTACCAGGTTTCTCATGGTAGCGGAATCATCCACAGCGAGGGCCCTCTTCATACCTTTACCTCCTAAAATAGCTCTATATCAGTTTCAACATCTTCTAACTTTTGTCCAACTGTATCCCTTGTATGATCTATTGTCTTTCCTTCTGAGCGCGCTATTATTTCTCTTTCTTCTTTTAGCTTGGGTATGCGTTTGAATTCTTCGTATAAGGCTTGTGTCTTTTTTAAGGCGGGATCAGGGTCAATTTCACCTTTTAAAACTTTCTCAAAGGTTTCTATCATCTGTGCCAGCAGTCCTAAGGATTTATAGGTGTTTTGCAGTCTCTGATTGGAAAGATCTATTGTTTGCAAAGCGGATAATATTGTTTCACGAACCTCCTGCAATAAATTCATGTCTTCTTGAACATAACTTCTCATGTAATTAAGGAAATCCATGAAGTTCTGAGCCATCCAGAGAAGATCATTGTTTAATCTATCTGAAAATGTCTTATGTTCCTGCTCCATATTAACTACATTACTTTCAAAACTATCTTGAGCTTTCATATGTTTGATGAACATATTATGCAGTTCTTTGATTGCGCTTATAATTTCTGAGGCCAATTCGTTTGTCCTTACGGATGCCCTTCTGACTTCATCCGCAATAACCTTGAAACCCCTGCCGTGTTCTCCAAGGCGGGCAGCCTCTATATACGCATTTAGGGCTATGATTTCTATAACCTCAGCTATATTCATTATCTTCTCAGTACTGGCGGTTAAACTTTCTACTTTCTGACCCAGCTCCTTTATTCCCTTCTTAAGCTCGTTAGAACCTTCTTTAATTGATTCTCCGAAAGAGCCAAGTCTCTGTATTGACTCGGAGAAGCGTTCTTTCAAATAATTAGCTGATTTTTTGCATATACATTGTTGACCAGTGAATCCGCAGGTTTCCGTGTTGTCACGTAGCTCCCATACCCTTTCTTTTATATCAGGCGGTATTTCTTTTAATGAAAAACCGAGTTCACTTGTATATGCACAGGTGGCATATCTTTCAAATATTACAAAATCCTTAAAGCTGTTTTCTATTTTCTTGAAAAAAATGTTCAGTTTTCCAAGAGTTTCTCCGAATACAATATCGTACTCAGCGAAGGGTGAGGTGTCAATCATTTCTTCAACCGCCTTTATTGTGTTTGTAACTGTGCTGACTAACTCTGAAAGTATTTTCTTTTCATTTTGTGTCATTTTCCACAAGCTCCTCCCTTAAAAGCTTTATATCTTTCTCTTCTATAGCTTTGTTTATATCAAGAATGAATATTACGTTGCCGTCCTCTGTCTTTATTATTCCTTCAAGCAGACTTTCTTCTACGCCTGTTAAATCCTCAGCAGGCTGTATGTTATCTTCCTCCGTTCTCAGAATGCCTTTCAGCTTTGTAACAACGAAACCTGCGGGGATATCTTCCAAAACAACAACTTTGTTGGAATCTTCTTCAGTTTCTATCTCCAGCTTCTTTTTAAGATCTATAACCACTATAGCGGAGTTTCTTAAATTAAACATTCCTTTTACATAGGTGGGTGCTCCTGGAATAGGAGACACCTCTTCTATTTCTATCACCTCTTTTATCTTTTCTATAGGTACAGCCATGTCTATATTTCCCACATTGAATCTTACGAAACTTTTCATATTCTTTACCTCCGCTTTATTTGTTTCTTCTTCCCCCTTTTCATGCCTTATAACGGTTTCTATATCTTTGAAGTTGAGAATGTTATGAAGATTAATGATAGAAGCCAATCTGGAACCTTCATCAAGTACTATAACACCTTCTGAAATTTTGCCTTCCAGTTTAAGGATAGAATCTTTTGATATCCATTTTATTTCCTTTACACAATCAACGGGTGTACCTATGACAGCATCACCTATTTTAAACACTATAACCTTATCTTTTTGCTTATTTGGAGGAATACCCATAATTTTACTAAATGAAACTAAAACAATTTTCTCACCCCTTAAAAGGAAAACGCCTTCTACATAATCGGGACTTTTGGGAATTGGTGAAATGTTTTCAGGATAATCTATTATTTCTCTTACATGGTCAACTTTTATCGCGAACCATTCTTCAGAAATTTGAAATATCACAAAACCCTTTAACTCTTCTTCTCTTTTGATGGTTTTAACTGTTTCGGAAAATCTTTCTCTTTTTGGTGACTTCCTATTAATTTTGTTTGATACATATATTATTGGAGACAGATCTACGACGAAAACTATAGCACTATCTTTTTCAATAATGCTTTTTACTATATCTTCCCTTATTCCGCTTATATTTATTTCCTCTTTATATTTTATGCTCTCTTCATCAATTTTCGTAATACCTACCACCTTATCAACAAGTATCCCAACTATATCTTCTTTTATACTTAAAATAATTGCTGTATCACTTTTTATTTTTTCATTCCATAGGAGTGTTCCCATATCTATAAGAGGTATTACTTTATTTCTTAGATTTAATACTCCTACGATGTAGTCCGGAGTTTTTGGAACTGGGAAAATTTTTTCCACTTTTACTGTTTCTAGTACGTTTTCTGTTTCGTATGCAAGGGTATGTTCTTTAACCTTAAATAAAGTAAGGTTTAACATGTCACACTACCTCAATAGACTTGAAGCTCATCCGCTATCGCTGCAAGTTCATCAACCGCATGGGCTATTTGTTTTACAGCTTGTTCTATTTGGCTTATAGCTTGGGCCAGTTCATTCGTAGTTCTTGCTGTTTCTTCCGCAGCGGAGGCTATCTGATTTGAAGACATTTCTATGGTTTCAACTTTACTTAAAGTTTCTTCAGCCATACGGGATGTTTTTTCCATAAGTTTATATGTTTTTTCAGCAATGTGTACACCACTTTCTGTTAACTCTATGCTTTCTTGGGAAGTGTTTATATCAGTAAGTACTTCACCATCTGCAAAGGTTAGTAATTGTACAAAGGTTTCAAATTGTTCTTCTATATTGGACAGACTGTTTTGCAAGGAGTCTATGTTTTCCGTGCCTTCGGTAGATAGATTCTTTATGTCGGATGACACAACTTCAAAACCTTTTCCGAAATCGCCTGACCTTGCAGCTTCTATGAATCCATTTACCGAAAGCATGTTTGTCTGTACCATTATCAGCTCTAACTTGCCTATTATCCTGTTCATATGGGTCGTTCTCTTCCTTAGCTCTCTCAGAGTTTCCATATTTTTCTCTATGCCTTTTCTAAGTTCTTCTAAATTTGAATTGGAATTAAGAAGCGAGTTTTTACCTTTGTTGTAAGCGGAAAGGGTATCCTTTATTACTGTCAAACTATTGCTTGCGCTGTTTGATACATTGTTAGATGCTTCCTTCAAGCCTTTTGCCAGATTGAACATACCTTCCGCTGCGCGTGCTTGTTCTTCTGAAGCAGCGGAAAGTTGATCCACTGCTTGTTTAACTTGTTCAATGCTTCCTGAGAATTCTTCAATTGAAGCTGATAATTGCTCTGCAGCTGCTGCAATCTGCTCAGCAGCTTTAGTTTCTATTGAGGCTGTATCTCTAAGCTCTGTTGACATCCTGCGTAACTCTTCCGCAGCTGAATTTATCTCATCTATAGCGTTTACCAGTTCTCCTACAGATCTTGAAATTTCCTCTGCGGCTGATGACTGTTCCGCTGCTGCTGAGGCTACCTGTTCTGAACTGGCTTTTAGCTCCTCAAGAGCCTTTATTTGTTCTTTAAATAGGGTAATAAAATCTTCAACAGCAAGGCTAAGATTAGATATAGTTTTTGACAAATTTTCAAAATCTTCTACTACTCTTTGCATGACATCAACTTGTTTTTTCCCCTCTTTAACAAGGGAATTTATCTGCTCAACTACATTTTTAATGCTCTCAACTATTGCCACCAGTATTTTCTGTATCTGGTTAGCATTTTTTTCAGACATTTCTGTCATTATTCTTACTTCTTCCGCAACAACAGAAAAACCTTTGCCTTGTTCACCCGCTTTTGCAGCTTCTATTGCTGCGTTTAGAGCTAAAAGATTTATTCTATCCGCTATCTTTAATATTGCTCCTGTTACCTTTTCTATATCCTTTGATATTTCTTCTATTATTTTTACAGTTTCTACTGTATTTTCTACTTTGCCAGCGGTATCAAGTATACTATGGGCCAATTTTGATATTTCTTGGGATAAGTTTTTAGTCTTTTCTGAAAGCTCATTAACCATTGAGTGAAGTAAGTCCGCTTCCTCCATACCTTTCTTGATAACAGAAGCTATTTCATCTATAGCCCTCCTGTTCTCATCTGTGGAGCGGGCAGCTTCTTCAGCAGCTGAAGCTACTGTTTCCGCTGAACGTTTTGCTTGCTCTGTAGCAGATGCTATTTCGGAAATTGATGCTGCAATTTCTTCAGAGGCGGATGCTAATTTTTCAACAAGGGCTTGTTTTCGGGCGGAGGTTCTGTGTTGCCTTTGCTCTGTGAATTTTCTCTGGGCATATTTTGGATTTCCACCTTCCTCTGGGGGTAAGATTTCTTTCATTCCTTTACCTCCTATGGTAGGGATTACCTAAATCGGAATATCTTTTAATAGTTTTAGCTAAGAGGATGATTTTAGAATTGTTTTCAGCTTATTTATTACAATGTCGCATTGTAAAGGTCTTGTTACAATGCAATCTACACAGGAATTCTTTAAAAAACGGAGATACTTATCTTCTGGATTAAATGAAAAGATTACAACCTTAGAGGAAGGGGATATGTTTTTTATGTCTTTTATATTTTTTTCTATATTTATATCAACACAGGATAGATCACAAACTATAACATCGTAAGCATCTGAACTTGAAAGATGGACAAATTTTTCCCACGAGTCTGCCACTTCCGTTTCTACCGATAAATCGTGTAATATGAACTTAAGTGCTTCTGAAAAAAATTTGGACTTGCTGAGTATTAGAACTTTTTTAATTCCCATAAGGAAAAGCTATTTCCGTGCCTATGTGGTTCAACCAGACAATGTCTGTATTTATACAGCGTATGGTAGAATTTCTGTAATTTAGTCGTTGTAGTTTTCAAGCAACCTTTTTACTTTATCTTCAAGATATCTATTTCTTTCTTTACACTTGCCCAATTCAAAGCTGAGTTCTTCTATTCTTCTGATTATATAATCCAATTTTTGGATTATGTCGTTAAGGATATTTTCTTTCTTTTTGCGTTCACAATTATATTCATAAAGCATTCTTATAGCCTCCTTCAGAATTACGACTTCCTTCTGATTCAGCTCATATTTCAAGTGATCTATCATATCCAAGGTGTCGTCGTCAAATATGTATGTTTTCTTTTTCAAAACTCACCTCCTTTATTAGGCTTAATGATAAAAATGTTAGTGTTTAGAGTAAACCAGACAACAGCTGTATTCATACGTATTTTGTGTTGAACATTGAAAGGAAGGCAAAACGAATGGATTTGCATTCATTCAGTAAAGATTTTGAGCTAAGCATTTGGGCATACTCCATAGGAATTGCTGTGAATTTTCTAAAAGTCAAATATGTAGCTATATGGTTGCGGGGGCGGGATTTGAACCCGCGACCTTCGGGTTATGAGCCCGACGAGCTACCAGGCTGCTCCACCCCGCGTACCGCAGAAATTATATTATATATCCAACATGTTCACTTTACAATAACCTTATTCTTACCCGTCTTTTTTGCTTCGTATAAAGCCTTATCCGCCCTTGCAAGAAGGGAGTCTATATCATCATCCTCTTCAAGGTCCGTAACTCCGAAGCTTGCGGTTACTCTAAAGGGTAATCCGAAATCCGCAGATTCTATAGCCTTCCTAATCCTTTCAGCCAAGCGGAATGCCTGCCTTTTATCCGTGTAAGTTGCGAGTATCAAAAATTCTTCTCCTCCCCACCTGCATAAAAAATCTGTCTTCCTAAGGTGATTTCTAACTATATCAGCGGTCATTTTTAAAACCTCGTCTCCCTTTAAATGTCCATGGTTATCGTTTATCTCCTTGAAGTTATCAAGATCAAACAGTATGATTGAGAGGCTGTAGGAGTATTTTCTTGCTCTTTCTACTTCCCTGTTTAAAGTATCTTCAAAGGCGTACCTGTTTATGCAATCAGTAAGCTTATCGGTTGTTGCAAGTTTCTTCCATGACTTTTTGGATCTGTCATATATCTCTTCATAGAAGTATATGATAAGGAGAATCAGAAGATAGCTGAAGTATGCGTCAGACAGATATGAATAATCAACACCCTTGTTAAATATGTCTTTTAGGACGATAACCGCGCTGAATAAGAAAAGGAATCCAAAACTCCATAAAATACCTCTTTTCCCTTTAAGAATGAAAGAAGCTACAGGATAAACATTTATCCATATAAGGCTTGATATATCTTCAGGCAGTTCCTCAAAAGCAGCGGAGATGAATATGGCACCTATAAGGGAAAGGTTTAGGGATGTTACAAAGTTTATATTCTTAACCATCATCAACAAGAAGGGGTTGAAGAAACATATGATTGCCAAAAATATCTCAAGGTATCCTGTTATTTTGTCACCTTCCTGAAAGTCAATATATCCGTAGAAGAGGAATACAACCGAGCTTATTAGGGTTAAAATAAGTAGTATGATAGCCTTATATGAGACAAGGGGGGAAGGTGTGTAATCCTTTTCTGTCTCAAATAAGGATATAAAGTTCTTAACGAATCGTTTTATAATTTCTTTCAAGGAAGTTCCCCCTACTATATAAATCGGACGACAGGTATTTTATACTATTATTAGTATGGGCAGTAAAGGGGAAAGGGATAAGAAGGACATATACAATGAATTAAGGCAGATTATGAAGCATGTGGAAAACATATTTGATATACTTCTCCCTCCTAAGGACGTGAGGGAAGAGGTTATAAAAAATCTGAAAGAGGCGGAAAGAAGCTTATGGAAGGCTATTAAGGTTTATGTTGATTATAAAACGGAAGGGGAGAAGGAGAATTCTTCAAGGAAAGCTCAGAAGATCAAGGTAGAGTGATCATGTATTCACGTATGGGTTTATTTGATTACAAGGTTATTGTAATAAGTGATGTATTGGACAGATATGATGAGGCTAAGGAGAAAAGAAAGAATATATCAAGCAACAGGGGTTTTATAACAATAAACGGTGATGTGAAGAATTCCCTTTTTAGGAATGCTAAATTTGAAAGGTATGTCATATTTATAGCGGATATAGACAATATAATAGAAAAGTTGCCCTATCCCTATAGAGAGGTTATAAGGAAGAGATACTTTCAGGCGGATGTTTCAACATTCATGAAAGACTTCGGTATAAAGAGTAAAAGGGATGCTAATAGAATTATAAGAAAGTCTGTTAATATCTTCTACGATGCCTTAGAAAAGTACAAAAAGGCGTCATAAAAGGCACCGCTATGTGTTATATGATAAAATTTAATCCCTGATTATGGAATACATATTCTTTGAGGGAGAATTTGTTCCTGCAGAAAAGGCTAAAATAAGTATAAAAACGAATTCCTTTCACTACGGCACTGCGGTTTTTGAAGGTATAAGGGCTTACTGGAACGAGGGAGAGGAACAGCTCTACATCTTATTTGCAAGGGAGCATTACGAAAGGCTTATATCAAATTCAAGGGCGCTTTTTATGGAGATTAAATATTCCGCGGAGGATCTTATAGATATAACGGTGAATCTTCTGAGAAAATGTGAAATAAGAGAAGATGTTTACATAAGGCCTATAGTTTATTTTAAAGACCTGGCGTTGACACCAAAGCTTCTCGGATACACTCCGGAGGTTGCCATATACACATATAAATTCGGCAGGTATCTTGATACATCAAAGGGCATAAGGGTGAAGATATCATCCTGGAGAAGAAACGATGACAACTCAATACCTTCAAGGTGGAAGGTAGCAGGTGCCTATGTCAACAGCGCACTTGCGAAAACGGAAGCTTTAATGTCCGGCTACGATGAGGCAATAATGCTTAACAAGGATGGATTTGTAGCGGAAGGATCGGGTGAGAATATCTTTATCGTTAAGAATGGTAAGGTTATAACTCCTGGTCCCTCTGACCATATACTTGAGGGTATAACAAGGACCGCAGTAAAAAATCTAATAAAGAATGAGCTTATGATGGAGGTTGAGGAAAGATCTATTATGAGAAGTGAGCTTTACAGTGCGGATGAGGTATTCCTTACGGGAACCGCAGCGGAGATAACACCCGTTGTAGAGATAGACAACAGGAAGATAGGCAAAGGTGAGATAGGTGATACAACTAAGGAGCTTCAAAGGATTTACTTCAATGCGGTAAGGGGCAACATAGAGAAGTACAAGCATTGGCTGACGCCTGTATATGAGAATTGAAGTTTTAAAAGAGCTTAAAGACTTGGTAGGGGAGATATGCTCCTATGAAAGGAGTTTTTACTCTTCTGGTATAAGGGAGGCAAGGAGGATAGTAAAGAGTTTCTTGAAGAACAACCGTATTCCCTTTAAGGAGGAAAGATTTAAAGTTTCAAAGTCCGTGCCTTCCAGGTCTTACATATACTGCGGGGATAAAATGATAGAGTGTATATCTTACGGCGGTAGTCCGTCAGCGGAGATTGAGGCTGTAACGATATCTCGTGAAAATCCAGATGATGATGTTGAGGGAAAAATTGTCATCACAGAGGAGGGTGGCACTCCCACATGGAAGAAGGCAGAGGTTTTTGCTGAGAAGGGCGCTGTCGGTCTTATAACTTATATAAAGGGTATTGACAGCTTTTTTGTAGGTAATGTGAGAAACTCTCCCATACCCGTTGTGAATATAAAGAGGTCGGATGTGGGGCATATTTCTGGAAAAAAAATAAAACTTGTTAGCAGAACATCGGTAAAAAGTGCGGAGTGTAGGAATATATACTTTGAGGTGGGTAAAGGTCCTCTGATTTACATGATTTCACATCTTGATACAAAACCCTTTACTGAAGGGGCTATAGACAATGGAGTCTCCGTTGCCCTTTTGTTGTTTATAGCAAGGGAACTGTTAAGGAGCGAGGCGGATACCTTCTGCAGAATAAGATTCCTGATAACGGATTGTGAAGAATTCGGTCTGGAGGGGTCATCCTACCATGTTAGGAACTCCCTTGAACATGCCTACTATGCCATAAATCTTGACTCGGTTGGATGGCACAACGCTTCTGTAATTTATAAAGATAGTGACGGATATAACGATGAAGAAATTATGGACAAGTTTTACAGACATATAAGTGATCTTAAGATTGATATACCATTCAGGGAAAGTAAAACGGGTGTAAGTGATCATATACCCTTTAAAAGAAAAGGTATAAAATCCCTTTTCCTATCTTCAAACCCTTTCAGTTTGAGACATACGGAGATGGACAACTTTGGCATTATAGCTTGGGATAAGGTTGAAATGTGGCATGATCTTCTTGTCTCCTTCATAAGGAGGTTTGATAGGCTGTGATATTGCTTTTTCTATTGATCATTCTTTTCTCTTACTCTCATGCAAATATACTTTCAATGGTTGATGGTAAACTTTCCGAGATAAGAACTATAAAGATATACTTTATTCAGAAGGTAAAGTATAGATGGTTTCCCGATATTGAACTTTCAAAGGGTATGTTTTACGCGGACAGAAAAGGAAGATTCAGAGTTGAGTATCTTTATCCTGATAAGACTACAATTGTGTGTGACGGCGATAAGATAATGATTCACTACATAGAGGACGGTGAGGTAATAGTTGACAAGGTGAGTAACAACAGATCTTCAGTGATTGAAGCCCTTTTCCTTTTTTCAAGACCTTTGGAGGAGGTATTTATTTTAGTTGGAGAGATTATTGAAGGCGAATACAAGAAGTTGATATTAAAGCCTAAGGAGGAAGATGATATTATAAAGGAGGTTAATCTTTATATTGATGCGGACATGAATATAAAGGGAATTGAGGTAACGGACCAGGAGGGTAATGATATATACATTGAGATAAGGGATATAAGCAAGAACTACAGACCTTCAAGACATCTCTTTGATGTACTCATACCTGCGGGTGTAAGTGTAAGGAAGGCGTATTAACGGCTTATGGGTGTGGAGGATAAATTAGGAAAGCTTGAAATAAAAAAGGTATCCGAAGAGGATATAGACCGCCTTATTGAGATCTATCTTGAATCTTATAAGGGTCTGGAGGAATATGCCTACACCCATCCCAAGGATGTGGGATCCTACATAAGGTGGCTTTTAAAAAGGGATCCGGAGGGTGTGTGGAAGGCGGAGATAAACGGAGATACGGTTGGTTTTATTGCGGTAGATTCTAACTGGTTCAGCAAGAGGGAGCATAGCAATGTGGGAGCTATACATGAAATAGTTGTCTTGCCCGATTATAGGGGTAGGGGTATAGGTTCTTCACTTGTTAAAAGGGCCCTTGAGTATTTTAAGGATAAGGGTTTGAAAAAGGCGGAGCTTTGGGTGGGGGATGAGAATGAGGAGGCTAAAAGGCTTTACAAGAAGTTTGGGTTTAAGGAGAGGGACAGATACAATTACTGGATAAGGATGACAAAGGAAATTACTTAGCTTCTATCACTTTACCTTCAATAATGAAATCCTTTCCGAAGTTTATAAATACATTCCTTTTTTGACCTTTGTTATCAAGAAATTCAACCTGCCACAGTCCTGGTACCTTTGAGGGTTTTAGGGATAATATTTTTGAACAGCCCACCCTTGATAGTATTGTTTTGGCTTCCTGCTTTGTAAGGCTGTGGCATTCCATACAGTTACCCATGCAGGCAAATGTTTCACTGGGTTGGAATATATTATCCCCCGTATGGTTCTTATCAAAGGCGAAGAGTATGTATATCGGAATTAAGCTGTATATAAGAATCTTTAACATGGAAATAAATTATAATAATCATCGGTGAATTTTCAATGAGAAAAGGCATTGCCAATTTACCCCTTCACTACGGTAAGGCACCTCCTTGGCTGTTTAACAGAATGGTTCTTCTATCAAGAAGCATAGTTGAGGTAATAGTATCAGAATTTGGGACAAAGGTTTTCTTGGAAAGGATCTCAGATCCCGTCTGGTTTCAGTCCCTGGGTTGTGTTCTGGGATTTGATTGGCATTCAAGCGGTCTTACCACCACGGTTTGCGGTGCATTAAAGGAGGCTCTGAGGGAATCATGTTATGATCTCGGTCTTTTTGTAGCGGGAGGAAAGGGTAAAAAGGCTATAGAGACGCCGAAGGAGATAGAGGAGACGGGGGAGAAGACTGGGGTGGATGCGGAAAGGCTTAAAGAGGTAAGCAGGCTTGTTGCTAAGGTTGACAATACCGCCCTTCAGGATGGATATCAGCTCTATCATCATGTTATATTCTTTGACAGGGAGGGTAGATGGAGTGTGGTACAGCAGGGTATGAATGATAAGTTGAGGTATGCGAGGAGATACCACTGGTTCAGCGAGGAGGTTAAGGATTTTACTCAAGAACCCCATACGGGTATAAGCTCACCCGTTAAGCATGAGAGGATACTTATAAATATGACGGATAGAGAATCTGAAGGATCAAAGGATGCAATAATAACCCTTTTGAGGGATCCCTTCCATACATTGAAGGAGATTGGAAAGATAAAAACACTAAATCTTCCTGACAGACATTACATAAAGGCATCGGATATAAAGATGGGAAATGTGGAAAAAATAATAAAAGCGTCTTTGGAAAAGGAGATAAAGGATTTTAAGGATGTACTATCTATCCCCGGTCTCGGTCCTAAGAGTCTGAGGGCTTTGGCGCTTGTGGCAGAGATAATATTCGGTGCGGAACCCTCTTTTAAAGATCCAGTCAGATACACTTTTGCCCACGGCGGAAAGGATGGCCACCCTTACCCAGTGAATAGGGCTGTTTACGATGGCACGGTGGAATCTTTAAAGAAGGCTATAGAAAAGGCAAAAGTCGGAGAAAGGGAAAAGATTGAAGCTATAAAAAGGCTTGCGAAGGTTTTTCAAGGTATATAAATACTATCTGTCCGTTTCTCCAACTACGGGGTCTATACTTGCGAGTATGGTGACCGCATCCGCAACCATCATACCCGTCATGAGCTTGGGGTAAATGCTGAGATTGTAGTAAGAAGGTGGCCTTACCTTTACCCTGTAAGGCTTTGTTGTTCCTGTTGATATAATGTAAAATCCGAGTTCTCCCCGTGGATTTTCACCTGAGGAATATATGTCACCCATGGGTACTTTGAGACCTATGCCATCCATTGATAGTTTTATCTTCTTGGGATCGGGCGATTCCGCCATGAAAGGTTCTTCTGGATGCATCTTTTCAAGTACATTCAAACATTGATCAATGATCCTAACGCTTTGCTTCATCTCCTCTATCCTTACCAGATATCTATCATAGCAGTCACCCGTTTCTCCTACGGGTATATCAAATTCAACCTCTCCGTAGGCATCATAAGGTTCAAACTTCCTTATATCATACGGTATTCCCGAGCCCCTTATAACTGGTCCCGTAACACCGTAGCTGTACGCATCCTCTTTTGTTATGATACCTACATCCTTATTTCTCCTTAGCCATATCCTGTTCCTTGTTAAAATCCTTTCCCATTCCGCAAGCTCTGAGGGAAATCTTTTTATAAATGCCCTTATAACTTCGGTAGCGCCCTTAGGCAAATCCATCCTCACTCCGCCTATACGGGGGAAGGCTATGGTCAGTCTTGCGCCTGTTATTCCTTCAAGAATATCCATTATCTTTTCCCTTTCCTTAAAGGCGTAGAGGAATATTGTGAGTGCGCCCAGATCAAGGGCATAGGTCCCAAGCCACAGTAGGTGAGAATTTATCCTCTGGAGTTCGGACAGCATAGTCCTTATATACTTTGCTTTGGGAGGCACTGCATCCTCTATTCCGAGCATCCTTTCTATTGCAACCACCCACGCCTGATTGGAACAGAGGGCTGACAGATAGTCCATTCTGTCCGTATAAACGAGAAACTGGGTGTACATCTCATTTTCCGCAAGCTTTTCAACACCCCTGTGTAACTGACCGAGGATTACCTCACATTGATGTATCTTCTCACCTTCAAGGTCAAAGAGGAACCACATGGTTCCATGTGTACCGGGATGAAGAGGTCCCCAGTTTAACACTATCTGTGCCTTCTTTTTAAGCCTGTTCCTTTCTGTTATTTCAAGATCTTCAAGGGTGGGTATGGCTGTGTGGGTGCGGGAATAATTCATCGTACCCTGTAGGTCATCACCGAGTACTTCATTTAAAGAAGGCAAGTTCTCATTGGGAAAACCTTCCAAGGGGAAATCTTTCCTTAAAGGAAAATACTTATATGTATCCCACAGGAAAGCCCTTACCAAATTCTCGTGTCCTTCGTATTCTATACCGAACATATCGTAAGCTTCCCTCTCCGCCCACTTGCCCGCCCTCCACAGCTTTTCTATGGTGGGAAGCCTGCCATCCGTCCTCGTCCTTATAAGCACCTTCTTGTTTTCGTCCACATTCCTTAGTATATAAAAAGCCTGAAATCTGCTCTCCTTGTCTTCTGGGAATGCTATGAGATTTTCCGAGGTTGCGTTTTTAAATAACTTTTGATCATCAAGAATATCCTTTAGATCTACCACCGAATGTTCTATGAACAGCCTGTAATTTTTCTTTTCCTTTAAAAACTTTAAAAGATCTATCAGTTTATCCTTGCTTATATCAACACTTGTAGTACCCTTGTTCTCATTTATCCTTATATCTGGAAAAAGTTCCTTTAAATCTATAAGGTCAGACTCCTTAGCCCACCGCATTGTAATCCTCCTCACATCTCTTCTATCTCAAACTGCCAGTCTATAGCCTTCTTTTTCCACGCGTAAAGCAGACCGCATGTTAATATAAGAACGAAGAGGAACATCTCTATAAACCCAAAGATTCCCAAATACCTATATACGATGGTCCAGGGGAACAGGAATGCTGCTTCTATATCAAAGAGGAGGAGGAGAAGCCCGAGTAGATAGTAACCTTGGTGGAAGGTTGTCTGTACACTTTTATCATAGAGGGGAACACCGCATTCGTAAGGGTAATCATCCCATTTTTGGGGTGTTTTTGGACCGAGAAGGGTGTTCAGGAATACAACTACCAATCCTATACCCAGCATTATGGCAAGAAGTATTAAAAGTCCGACATACTCCATCACTTCAACCCCTTAAAGAGTATATCACCTGACTCGCTTATAAACCGCCATACTATGGAAGGAAGCACACCCAATAATACTGCGGATGCGGATAAGAGTATAAGGGATATAACCTCGTATATACTTTTGTTTTCAACGCTTATAGCCTTTTCCCTGTCCTTCATATACATTAGTACTATTAACCTAAGGTAGTAGCCCGTAGATATACCCGTTGCAATGATCATTATAAGTATTACTACCCATAGGGACGAAAAGGAGAGGGATGTAAAAACGAGGGCTTTGCCCACGAATCCCACGGTTGGCGGAACTCCAAGCATAGCGAGTAAGAGAACCATAAAGCCAAAGGCTAAATAAGGAAGATTGAACCTTAAGCCGGAGAACTCTTGAATCCTATTACTCCAGTCCTTGTTCTTTTCCAGGTATGCCACGGTCAAAAAGGCACCCGCACTTATTATAGCGTAGACAATAAGGAAATAGACTACCGCTTTAACACCTATTAGACTTGCGGATGCTATTCCCGCAAGGAAGTAGCCCGAATGGGCTACCGATGAGTAAGCAAGAAGCCTTTTTATATTCTTTTGAACGAGGGCCACCGCATTTCCGTACAGCATTGTAATACCAGCTATTGCACCCACCGTAAGGACCCAGGGAAGGTGGAAGGTTTCCGAAATATAGGGCATAACCCTTATAACGGGAATGAAGAAAGCCATCTTACCCACAGATGCCATAAAGGCTGTTACCGGTGTGGGGGCACCTTCGTAGGCGTCGGGAAGCCAGAAGTGAAAAGGAACGGCACCAACCTTTGATGCAAATCCTATCATGAAAAATACAAGACCGAGTATCAGGTAATGGAGATCCTCTCCCTTATGGGTAAGTATTTCCCTGAGGTCAACGGATCCGCTGTATATGTACATAAATACCGCTCCATAAGATGCAAGGGCTATACTTATACCGCCGAATATGAGATATTTAAAGGCACCTTCCTTTGATATAAAGCTTCCCCTCAGCAGTGCAGTGAGTATGTAAAAGCCTACAGATACAAGTTCAAGGGCTACATAAACAACTATGAGGTTATAGGATGAGGCAAGTATCATTGCACCGAGAAGTGTGAAGGTAATTATGTAGTAATATTCACCGTAGAAAGATTTCCTTTCGGAGAAGTATATCCTTGAGAAGGCAAGTACGGTAAGGGCTATGAGTATTGCAAATACTTTTATAATGAGGGAAAGTTTATCCACAACATAGGTTCCACCGAAATTTATACCCGTTTCAACAAGAGGAAAGCTCAAAAGGGCTATTATGTAACCACCCGCTGTTAATGGGGGCAGTATTGCCTTTTTTTGGGAAGGTTTTAAGAATAGGTCTAAGGCAAAAAGGATAAATGCCAAGGTAAAGATAATAAGCTCTGGCAGTACTGAAGACAGCTTGCCTATCTCAACAGCACCTACCAATCTCTCTATACCCATAAACTTTACCCCTTACCTATTAAGGATATTTGAAGTAAAGAAATCAAG
>JALWWX010000067.1 GCA_027078675.1 Aquificales bacterium
GAAAAAGCCATATTGTCTCTCAAATAGTCAAAGCCGAACTCGTTATTAGTTCCGTAGGTTACATGGGCTTCATAAGCTTCCCTTTTTGTCGCTTCCCTCAGGGTTGTAAAGAATATCTTTTTTGCTTCCATATTTATTTTGTCAGAAGGTACTATCTCTTCAAAAAATCCTTTTGGCCATACCCTTATATCCTCTTCTATGGCTTGCTTTACCCTCTCTTCATCTACCCACTCAACCCTATAAGACATATTGTCTGAGTTTATTACTCCCACCTCTATACCGAGAAACTTGTAAATAGGTCCCATCCATTGGGCATCCCTTCTTGCAAGATAATCATTAACGGTTACTACATGAACACCCTCTTCCGTAAGGGCATTTATATATACTGGTGATGTGGCAACAAGGGTTTTACCTTCACCCGTTTTCATCTCCGCTATTTTCCCCTGATGTAATACGAGACCACCTATCAGTTGAACATCAAAGTGTCTAAGCCCAAGTGTTCTTTTTGCTGCTTCTCTTACCAAGGCAAAACCGAGTATAACCTCTTCCCCTATTTCACCTTTCATTATGCTTTCTTTAATTTCCTCATTTGCGAGTATCTTACCGTGAAGTTCCTTTGAATATTCAACTATCTCTTTGTTGCTTAGACTATCCAGTTCCTTTTCCAGCTCATTAATTTTTGCAACAAAAGGTCTTAGCTTTTTAATTTCCCTTTCGTTCTTCGTTCCTAATATCTTTTTAACTATCCAGCTTAGCATCTTTGACGGAATCTCCTAAGGAGAATATTATCGCATATTTTAGGTATTGCTATCCATTCTTGCCTCACGGATTAATTTAAAAAGCTCTTTTGGAAAAATCAACCCCTTCGGGGTGTCTCTGTTTGGGATATACTTTTTTAAAGCTTACCAAGATAAACACTGTAAAATTTTCTAATTATGGAAAAGCTGGTTTTGTCTATATTGTCTGCCTATCTCGGTATGGGTATGTTTTTTAGCTTTTATATAGCTCCGCTCCTTTTTAAGATGCTTGAAAGGGAAAAGGCGGGAAGCGTGGTTGAGAATATTTTCCCTGTTTACTTTGCCATAGGTATAGCCACCGTATTTATTGGTTTATTGGTGAGCTTTTTTGCTTCCCTCGGCAGAAAGGTATATCTTTCCCTCGCTGGTGCTTTAATACTTTTGCTTATCCTTGAGTTTTATATTGTTCCCACATCTCATGAGCTAAAGGCAACCGATTACCAAGCCTTTATGAGGTTTCATACCTATTCCGTAATTATGAATGTTGTAACCATGCTGTTAATACTCTCTTCCATATTTTTTATATTAAGAAGAAAATGATAGAACTCTACTTGAGTACCCTTCCTATTCCCAAGACCAACAGATATATAAGGACGCGGAGAGGGAAGGTTTTCAAACCTCCGAGGGTTACACTTTGGGAGACAAGGGCTTTGTGGGAGATAATGCAACAATATAGCGGTGAACCCGTGGAAGGCAAACTTTCCGTTGAGATAGTTATAAAGTTGCCAAACAGAAGGAGAAGGGATATAGACAATATGCTTAAAAGTTTATGGGATATTCTTGAAAGGGCGAAGGTTATAAAGGATGATAATCAGATATACGAAATCAGAACGCAAAAGGTAATTGTTAAAGGGGAACAGGGTGTTTTTATAAGAATAAAGCCTTTGTCGTTATAATTTTTTTCATGATTCAAATTTATATCCAAAGCCTCTTACCGTTTTTATATACTTTCCATATTTCCCGAGTTTATCCCTCAGATGTTTTATGTGGACATCAATAGTTCTGTCGCCCGCATCGTGGTTGTAGCCCCATATATGTTCTATGAGCCTGTTTCTGCTGACGGGTTTGCCGTAATTTTCAAGAAGGAATTTTAGTATCTTAAATTCTGACGGCGTTAGCTTTATCTCCCTACCTTCAATTTTTACTTTTACCTTTGCGGTATCCACCTCCAAACCTTGTATTTTAAATACTTTGGTTTCTTTTATCTTTCCCGCTCTCCTTAATACCGCCTTAACCCTTGCTATAAACTCCTTTATGGAAAAGGGTTTTGTAATGTAGTCATCCGCCCCCAGTTCAAAGCCTCTTATTTTGTCTTCTTCAGATGCCCTTGCGGTAAGGAATATTATGGGTACATCCGAAAGGTCTGGTCTGTTTTTAAGAAAGTTCGCTATCCTGAAACCGTCAAAATCTGGAAGCATTACATCTATTACTAAAAGATCTGGTGTTTCCTTTTCTACCTCACGAAAAAATTCCAGTGATCTTTTAAAGTGCTTAACCTTAAAACTTTCATTTTCAAGGACCTTTTTTAATACTAAGGCTATATCTTCATCATCTTCTATCAGAAAAACCTTCATAACTTTCCTTTACCGAATGTCTCTTCTATCCACTCCTTTATTTCATCCCTGACTTTTCTAAAGGCTTCAATCTTTTCTTCCTCGTTTATTCCTATATCTGAAGGATCTTTAAAGCTCTTGTGTATATATTTTTTACCTCCTGGAAAATACGGACACTTCTCCTTTGAACTGTCACAGACAGTTATTATGTAGTCAAATTCCATATTTTTAAACTCTTCTACGCTCTTGGATCTGTGGTGGGATATGTCTATACCTATTTCGTGCATTACCTTTACGGTAAGGGGATTAACACCCAATGGATACGTACCCGCACTGTAAGCTTCGTAAATATCACCGTAAAGATGATTCAAGATGCCCTCAGCCATCTGAGAACGGGCGGAGTTGTGTGTACAAATAAAAAGTATCTTCTTTTTCATTTTTGCTATGGACCTTTTAAAGCTTTCTATAGCTTGTGTTGGCCACAATTTATAATTTTATTGCAAACCACGAGTTAAGTCCTATATTTAAATTAGCATTTTAAAGAAAGGAGGGAGGAGTGAAACATACTTTCTTTATTCTGTTAAATGAAGCTTCTGAAAAACTGCGTATTTATCAAACCTTATGGGAAATCGGTGGTAAGGTTCTATTGGAGGGAAAGAATTTTCTTATAGCGGGTACCGATTATGATATACGTGAGTTGATGGAGGAACATCCATCCGTCCGTTTGTGCGGAGAAGTTGACATATCGGGAATTCGCATCAAAAAAATCCAGATTAAAGGAGGTAAGGATCATGCCAACCCATAATTATCCAAGTGTAGGTCAGGAGTTATTAAATGTACCTTTCCCAGAGCTTGTGCAAAACTTAGCCCTTGCCATAGCGGAAAGTCAGATGGCTTTGGACCTTAACTCTATAGAAGTTGCCAAAGCCTTGAGCGAAACTGAGTTGGAGCCAGGAACCGTACCGGTTATGATAAAAGAAACCGTGGATGATGATGGTAATGTAACAAATGTTGAAGTTCTCTACAATGAAAATCCTATGCCTCTTATCGTTTACGGTATCAATCCTACCTTTTATCAATTTACGGATACCATAATTGAGGTAAAGATGACCATAACCATGAGTGTATCAAGGGAGAGTACAAGGGAATTTGAAACTTCTTTCAAATTTAAGAATAAAACGAATATTAAGGCGGGATATAAGGGCGGAGGTTTGCTCGGTGCATTGTTCGGAAGACCGAGTTTCAGTGTACAGAATACAACAACTATTGCACTTGCTACTACTTTTAACGCAAAGTATTCTCAGAAATACACATTTAAGGCTGAGGGTACAAGCCTTCTGAGAACAGTACTAAAACCAGTACCTCCGCCAGAGAGAGCTATTCCTAAGGTTACAATTCAAGAAACCGGTGGGGGTGAATAAAGTATGGCTTTAGAGGAAACACTTGCCAGACCTATTGAAAGTGTTTTGTTCCATCTTGGGAGAGGTATAGCTCAAGCACAGATGGAACTTGATAGAAATTCTATAGCAACTCAGATACTCATAAATAATAACCCCGAGTTAAGGGATATGGGTATTGAGGCTACATGGTATCAAATACCCGAGGTCCTCCTTGAGTTAAAACTAAGCGTACACATAGTTGAAGAGGTGAAAAACAGCATTAAAAGGAAACGAATCTTCATAGCGCCTCTCAATGCTACTTACAAAAATACATTAAACTATGAAGTTAAAGGAAGCTCTTCACTAAAGCTTAAGATTGTGCCAGTACCCCCGCCTGTAGGAACGGAGTTAAGCAATGTCTAAGGATAATTTAAAAAAGATCAGGGAAGACTTCAAGAGGATAGAGGACGAGATAAGGGAGCTTAAATCTTTGGCATCAAGGTTGGAGGAGAACCTCAGATACATGGAGGAGTTGAAAAAAGAAAACGAGGATATTAAGGCACGCCTTTCTAAGATTGAGGGTAAAAAACCTGATGTCAAGGAATTAACCGGAATATCAATAGACAGCTTTCTTCTTCAAATCAACAAATCACTTACGGAGTTTGAAAAGGGACTTAAAGAGGTAAAAATTGACAAGGCATATAAGCTGTCTGGCGTTACTATGGAAATAAAGAGCTTTGTTGAAGTGGAGGAGGGCGGTAATATAAAGATAGTAACACCCAAACCTGGGCAGGAAATTGACCCTGGGCTGTTGAGCGTTATGAAATTTAATCTGCTCCCCGAGGTTATTCCGCAGGATGAGGAATGGATAGAAGTACCGAACCTTATAGGTATGCCTTCGGAAAAGGGTAAGAGAATGCTGGAATCTCTCGGATTAAAATTCTCGGAGAGATTTGAAAAGAGCGAATATAAGGAAGGCACAATAATTGATCAAATACCTGAACCTTACAGTGAGGTTAAAAGGGATGTTAAAGTAATAATTGTTACATCAAAAGGTGAAAAGTAAAAACTCAATCCGGGGGAAGCAACCGCAGGGGTTTTATTATGTTACCGTAAGCTTCCCCCACGCCTATGAATTTTTTATCCGTATATAGCCTTACTTTACCTTCAAGGGAAATACCTTTTACTACTACCGCCTTTCCTTTGTATATCTCCTTGACTTTTTCCTCGGAAAGTATAACAGCTTCCATAAAGTTAAGTAATTCTCCTACATCTATCACATATCTTTCGGGGTTTTTACTGTCAATAAAGGCTTGAATATCAACAGCCTTATTAACCGTAATGTTTCCTATCGCTTCTCTTCTGAGACTTTTAACATAAGCTCCGGTTCCTAAGTATAAGCCGAGATCATGTATAAGGCTTCTTATATAAGTGCCGGATGAAACCCTGTAGAATATGACTATTTCCGGTATTTTACAATTTATAATCTTTGCTTCATAGACTGTTACCCTAACGGGTTTCAGATCTGGCTTTATCCCTTTCCTTGCAAGATCATAAGCCCTTGCACCTTTTACCCTTTTCGCGGAGAAGGGTGGAGGCTTTTGTTCAATTTCACCGATAAATTTTTCAAGAGCTACCTCAACATCATTGCATGTGACATTTACTTCATGAACACTAACTACTTCCCCGGTCCTGTCGAAGGTGTCCCTTATTTCACCCAACACCGCTGTAACCTTATAGCTTTTATCAAGTTCCGAAAAAAAACGGGCAAATCTTGTTGCCCTTCCCAGGAGTACTATCAGGAGACCTGTGGCGATGGGATCAAGAGTACCCGTGTGTCCCGCTTTTACTTTAAGCTTTTCTTTTACTATGTTTACTATATCCGTTGATGTGTAGCCCTCCCTTTTATCAATTAAAAGGGCACCGTCCATAGTTTACTTTTTCTTCTTAGGAATAAGGGAAAAGGTTAAAAATGCTCCCTCCTTCTTAGGTTTGTTTTCCATCTGGGCAATGTCACCCAGCTCGTCCATGATCCTTTGAACGAGTTTATCTCCGAGTTCCGGATGAACATGCTCCCTTCCTCTGAATCTTATCCTTACTCTTACCTTATCACCGTCCTCAAGGAATTCTCTCATGTGTTTAAGCTTCACCTGAAGATCGTGTTCTTCAATCCTGACTGTAAGTTTTATGTCTTTAACATCAATTGCGTGTTCCCTCTGCTTCTTTTTGGCTTCCCTTTCTTTCTTTTGGAGTTCGTATTTGAACTTACCAAAATCCAAAATCTTACAAACGGGTGGTTTTGCTTGAGGAGCTATTTCAACGAGATCAAGTTCTTTCTCTTCTGCAAGCTTTAGAGCTTCCTCAAGTGGAACTATACCTATCTGCTGGCCCGTTTCGTCTATTAGCCTTACCTCCTTAGCCTTTATCTGTCTGTTTATCCTGTAATACCTTTTCTGCATCTAACCTCCTCTGCATTTTTTGTTTTTGATCTGAAAATCCTGAATCCAAGACCGCTTATAAAAAGTATAGTTATAAAACCTACCATTGAAAGGAAGATAATATACTTCATATAACAACCTCTTTATGACGTGAAGCATGACATTGAATATTAACCGCAACTGGAAGCGATGCGATATGACACGGATAAAGCTCAACTTTAACATCAACCGCAGTAACCTTACCGCCGAAACCCATGGGTCCCAAACCAAGCTTGTTAATATCTTCCATTAGTTCCTCTTCCATTCTCCTTGCAACTTCATTGCTACTTCTTTCTCCTATCGGACGGAGCAGGGCTTTTTTTGAAAGGTATGCACAGTACTCAAAATTTCCGCCTATGCCTACACCTACGGTTAAGGGGGGACAGGCGTTTGGTCCCGCAAGTTTTACCGTTTCAAGAATAAATCTCTTTATACCTTCCCACCCGTCAGCGGGTTTTAACATGGCAAGTCTTGATGTATTCTCCGATCCCGCTCCCTTGGGAGCAAAGTAAATCTTTATCTTATCGCCTTCCACAATCTCGTAGTGAAT
>JALWWX010000068.1 GCA_027078675.1 Aquificales bacterium
TTTCTCTCCTTTGCAAGCTCTATACTGCTTTGTTTACCGAAAAAGTCGGGAAGATGCAAAAAGAATATATGGGCGGAGTGGCTTGATATCCACTCACCGCAGTAGAGAACTCTCCTTAGATCTTTTATGTGGACGGGTACATTTATATGGAAGATCTTTTCAAAGGCTTCAACACCGCTCATTTGGTAAGCTACGGGACATAAACCGCATATCCTCGCCACCATATCAAGGACCTGATCTGGCTCTTTACCCTTCACTATGGATTCAAAGAATCTCGGAGGCTCAAATATCTCAAGCCTCACCCCCTTTATTTCCTCACCCTCCATCTTTATTCTCATTCTCCCCAAACCTTCAACCCGTGTCAGCGTCCTTATAACCTTTTCTTTCACTTCAAACCCTCCACAATCCTTTTAAACTCTGGTGAGTAGGCATTTTCATTTTCAAACATCCTTTTTATTTCCTCTTCACCCAATCCCATATTTTTGAACCACAATATAAGTGCATCTATGTTCGGATTCTTACAAGGTCCGAAACATCCGTAGCATCCCCTTTTAAAGGAGGGACAGATGGCACCGCAACCTGCCCTTACTACCGGTCCAAGACACGGTATCCCGTAGGCATCTATAACGCAGATGTTACCCTTGATCTTGCATTCCATACATAAGGGAAAGTCTGGTATGGAGGGTTTTTTGTTGTGCAGGTAAGAATTTATAAAGTTTTCAAGGATTGAAGGATTTACTGGGCATCCCCATATCTCATAGTCAACCTTTATTATCTCACCCACTGGCACGCTTCTTTCAAGGCTTTCTATAAATCGGGGATTAGGATAAACGCTCAAGAATTCTTTTTGTTTCATAAAATTCCTGAGGGCTTGAATACCTCCCGAGTTGGCACATGCACCTATGGTTACGACCATTTTTGCCTTTTCCCTTATTTCTCTTGCAAGATCTTCTTCTTCCTTAGTTGATACGGAACCTTCCACAAAAGCTATATCCACCTCTTCCATCCTATTATCGCTTTTACCGAGAAGCCAAAAGACTATTTCAATATGATCCCACACATGTGGTATATCAAAGAATTGGGCTTGACATCCATCACAGGAGGAGAGCTTGAATATACCTACCCTTGGTTTCATATTTACATTATATATTGGTGTGCATATATCCGTTGTAGGGCTCGGAAATCCCTTTATGGGTGATGATTCGGTAGGTATCAGGGTTATAGATAGCCTAAGCTCCCTCTTTAATCATCCCCGTGTCAAGTTTTACAGATTATTTAATGACTTTCTAAATCTTATTGAAATTTTTGAAACATCGGAGGTTGTGATAATAGTGGATGCGGTAAAGGGGGAAGAGGAAGAGGGTACTATTTATACCTTTGAGGGTGTGGAAAGGCTTATATACGATGTAACGAGTTTATCAACCCACACACTTAATCTTAGGGAAGTGGTTGATATGTATAAAACGCTCAGAGGGAGGTTGCCGTTTATTTACATCGTAGGTATTGAACCTTCAAGCTTTGATGGAGTAGATTATGTTTCGGAAAAGGTGGAGGGGAAGATTCCCCTCCTTGTGAACAGGGTAAGGGATATTATCAGAAGGCATATTCAAGATTGAGGTAGTAATTTCTCCCGGGCTCGGGTATCTTATTTCCCGTTGAGAAGGGATCCCTAAGATAGGAAAGGTGCTGATAGTATTCCTTGTTTAAAAGATTGTTTACACCCGCGAATAGGGTCATCCTTTTGTATCTTATTCCAGCCTTAATATTTACAATTGCCCATCCGGGCGTTTTTTCCTCCCCGAGATCAGAATCTACATTATCTTGGGTTGCCTGAAACAGGGTCTCCGCCTCAGCAAAATACTTCCATCTGTCGTATCTCAAAGCAACCCTCCCTTTAAGAGGGGGTATCTCCGCTATATCCGT
>JALWWX010000069.1 GCA_027078675.1 Aquificales bacterium
AATACTTAGGGTCTCTGTTGGAAGGTCTTCCGAGATGGGACATAAGTATTACCTTTGCCTTTGCGTCTATGAGGTAGTCTATGGTAGGCAGTGATGCCTTTATCCTTGTGTCATCAATTATATTTCCTTGCTCATCTATGGGTACATTAAAATCAACCCTTACAAGTACCCTCTTTCCGGTCACATTAATATCCCTTAAACTTTTCTTGGCGGGCATTCTTACCTCCGGAAAGATTTATGTTCAGAAATCAAGATCTATATCTTCCTCATCCGTTTCTATATTGGGTGTATTGCCCGTATATATGCCCCTCAGGTGGAAGGCTGTTGTTTTAAGCCTTTCAAGATATATTAAAATCTCATCATAAGCTTGTATTGTAGCCCTTACTGTAGCCCTCTTCTCCCTGTCCATCTTTTGGGTTTTAAGTATCTTTTTAAGAGCTATCTTTGATATTACCGCCTTTCCATATTTCTCCTGCCATTCCGTCCAGAATTCCGGAGATGCTATGGGTTTTCTTATTACAAAGAAGTCAAGATCTGATATCTCTTGAAGAAGTTTCATTTCAAAACTTGATTTGTTCATTGATTTCCTCCTGCTTGTCATAATAATTGATTATCCTACATCTCTATGCAACTTTTCAACTCTTTGATTTTATGAAAAGGGTCATCACTTTTCATAAGGCTTGTGCCTATAAGGAATATGTTGGCACCCATTTTATAAAATCTCTTTATATCATCTGTTTTTTCTATACCGCTTTCCACAACTATCCTTTTAACACCGAGTTTCTTCAATTCAGGTATTAACCTTTCAGAAAGGGACAAATCAATCTTAAGTGTATCAAGATCCCTGTTGTTTATACCTATGTATTCCGCACCCGCATTTAAGGCGATTTCCGCCTCACCCTCCGAGAATATTTCAACCAAAGGAGTCATACCCAATTCCCTTGATAGATCTATGAGATCTTTGAGCTTTTCCTTCTCCAATATCCTTACAATAAGAAGGACGAGATCAGCACCATGTATCCTTGATTCATATATTTGTATTTCATCAATTATAAAGTCTTTCCTTAAAACTGGGATGCGGACCGTATCCTTTACATCCTTAAGATCTTCCAAGCTTCCGCCGAAATATCTTTCATCAGTAAGTACTGATATCGCAAAAGCTTCCGCTTCCTCATATATTTTTGCCTGTTTTTTAACATCAACCCGTTTTATATCCCCCGCTGAGGGGGATCTCTTTTTAATCTCCGCAATTATATTTATACCTTCCTCATCAATGAAGGGGTTTGGGTCAAGGGGGAAAGGTGCATCATTTAAGGCTTCTTTAATAAAATGGAATTTCCCTTTAAGATTTTTTATCTCTTCCTTTTTGTGTGATATTACATCATCTAAGAATCCCATTTTAGGACTTATAATTATAAATCATGAAAAAGGAATTGGATCTGAGGATATATCTTGTTACCGATGACAGTTACTTTAAGGACAGAGATGTAATAGAAACTATTGAAAAGGCAATAAAAGGTGGTATAACCGCTGTTCAATACAGGTTCAAGAAAAAATCAACAAGGGATATGTATGAGGAGCTTTTAAGGTTGAGGGAATTGACGGAAAAATATAATGTTCTTTTGTTTGTTAATGACAGAGTAGATCTTGCTATGGCGGTGTCCGCGGATGGTGTTCATGTGGGCAGGGAAGATCTTCCTCCCGATGTTATAAGAAGGCTGGTCGGTGATGAGATGTATATAGGATACTCCGTTAATGATCCTTCCCTTGTTCAAGAAGCAAACAAGTTACCTATTGATTATATAGGCTTCGGCTCTGTGTATCCTACCGCTACAAAGGATGATTATAAGTTGGTGGGATTAGATAAGCTGAAAGAGTGTGTAAGACTTTCGGAAAAACCGGTGGTAGCTATAGGGGGAATAACCCACTACAGACTTCCTGAAGTATTGAAGACCGGTGTTGACGGCGTGGCTGTTGTTTCCGCCATACTCGGATTTGAGGATGTGGAGAAGGCTACAAGGGAATTTGTGAGGGTTTACAAGGAGACGCTCCTACGCAATATTACTTAAATCCATCTTATCTCCATATCTGTAAAGTATCATGTGTTTGAGGTCGGGAAGATCTTCAAGATTACGATATTTATCTATTATATACTCCGCATCTTCCTTTGCCTTTATAAGTAACTGTCTGTCTTTGAATCTCGCCAGGTTTGCAACGGTGAAACCAAAGTAACCTGATTGAGAGACTCCGAGAAGTTCTCCCGGTCCCCTTATTTTAAGATCCTCCTCCGCTATTTTAAAACCGTCTGTTGTCTTTACCATTATCCTGAGCCTTTTAAGGGCATCCGTATCCTTCAACCTTATATCCTCTGGTACAACGAGCATACAAATAGATTTCCTTCCGCTTCTTCCTATCCTTCCCCTCAACTGGTGAAGCTGGGACAGTCCGAAGCGATGGGCATCCTTTATAACCATGAAGGTTGCCTCGGGTACATCTATACCTACCTCAATTACAGTCGTTGAAACAAGGATATCTCCTTCCCTCTTAAATCTTTCCATAACCTCCCTTTTTTCAATATCGCTCATCTTACCGTGCAAAAGCAGTACATTTTTATCCTTAAAAAGCTTTTTCCACTCCTCATAACCTTCCACCGCAGACTTTAAGTCGCTATTCTCCGATTCCTCTATAAGTGGATATATCACATATCCCTTGTTGCCTGCCGAAAGCTCCTCCCTTACTATATTTAAAATCTTTGCCTTCTCCGAATCATAAAATATCCTTGTTACAATTTCCTTATTGTTAACGGGCATCTCATCAATTACGGATATATCAAGATCACCGTAAAGGGAGAGTGCCAAGGTTCTGGGAATGGGTGTAGCACTCATAACGAGGCAGTGAGGAACTGCGGTATTATTCTTTTCCATCAATGTTTTCTTCTGAACTACACCGAAGCGATGCTGTTCGTCTATTATGACAAGTCCGAGCCTTTTAAATTCAACCTTTTCCTGAATAAGGGCGTGGGTTCCTATGACTATATTTATGTTGCCTTCTTTTATGTGTCTGTAAACACTTCTTTTATGGGCTGGGGTCAAACTTCCCGTGAGCAGGGCTATGTTTATATTTTTTCCCTGAAGGAATTTCTTGAAATTGTTAAAGTGTTGATAGGCAAGTATCTCCGTAGGAACCATAACAGCCACCTGATAACCTGACATTACGGTTGCGTATGATACCGCTATAGCAACGAGGGTCTTACCGCTACCCACATCCCCCTGAAGCAACCTGTTCATTGGCTTTCCCGACTTCATATCCTTAAGGATTTCCCTTATGACCCTTTTTTGAGCAGTTGTAAGTTTAAAGGGCAGATCCTTCTCAAAGGAGTTAATGAACTCCTCCGTATTTACATTAATGAGGGGTGAACTTTGTAATTTAGTTTTTGATTTTCTCAAAAGAAGGGCAAGCTGAAATATAAGGAGATCTTCGTATATCAACCTATCGTGAAAGGGTGTGTTAAAGCTGTTAAGATCTTTTACGGATATAAACTCCGGAAGGTGCAACATCTCTATACTATCAGAGAGGGTAGGGAACTTGTACTTTTCCAAAATTTCCTGGGGTAATATCTCTGGAAGGTACTTGGCGGTTTTTGACACTATGTTGCCTATGAGTGTTCTTAAACGTTTTTGTTTCAATGCTGATGAAATCTGATGCAACTCCCCTCTCACCCTTGCATAGTACACGGGCAGTATCCTGCCTATATCTTCCGCATCTGGTTTCCTTATTTGAGGGTGTACCATATACTTTTCCCCTTTAAAACTTTTTACCTTTCCGTAAACAACTATCTCCATACCCTTCTTGAAGTTGTAAATAAAGGTGGTATTCTTGTACATGAAGAGGAGTTTCATCCTGTCCGTATCATCGGAAACTATTATCTGGGCTGTGTATTTTCCTTCACTTAATCTTTCAGCCCTTTCAACTTTGACCTTAAGGGCAACCTTCTCACCAGGTAGGGCTGTCTTTATGGATGTGTTTAGCTTCTTATCTTCATATCTGGCTGGTATAAAATATAGGGCATCAATTATTGTGTTAATACCTAAGGAGCTGAGCAGTTTCAAATCCCTTTCCTTAATATTAAATTCCCTTAAACTTCTAAAGAACTTCGTAATAGGTTTACTTTCTACATGCTTTCTATCTTTTCTTACCTTTATAAGATTTTCATACTCATTTATAAACTTTAATAGATCTTCAACTATGGCTATCTTCTTTTCAACGGGATATTTATCCATGCCTTTCAGATTCTCAAGTAAATGGGAAGGTGCTATATCCTTCAATTTATTAAAAAGAAATATTCCTATACCTATCCCCCTCTTCAGCTTTATGAAGTCGTTTTTCTTCAAGTCTTCAAGTATTTCCCTAACTTCCGTTGTTTCCATATTAGAAATCAATGCTTTTCCTGAATCTGAGATTAAGCTCCCTTGTCCTATCCGAGTAAGATTTTACACCTATTGAAATAAAGGGGAAGAATTTTAGTTCACCACCGAAGTAAGTAGCCCTCGGATCCTGCACATTACTGCTCTGGTATTCAATATAAACCCTTTTTGATATCTCCTTTGATATCTTTATTCCTAAGCCTACATCACCGGTAACCCCCGTTTGAGGTTGCACTTCAACATTTATGTCCGTTCCTATAACTCCCGCGGTACTTGAAAGTATTTCGGATAGCTGTGGAAACCTGCTTATAAGCGTTGATGCGGTTGGTATTATACCTTCCGCCTCACCCCCGAGTATAAGCTTACTGAGTATTTCCCTCTCATCCCTCGGTGGTTCTGATCTTACTATAATATCCGGTGATTCAATGTTTCCTTTCATATCAATGATTATGTTGTAATCCGGATTGGGATTAAATATACTCACATCAATGTATATATCCTCTTTTCCCCTTTCCCTTTCAAGTCTGACAAAGCCTCTGTTTATAAGGAATTTCCTCCCGAAGTATCTGAGTTCCCCACTTGCGGTATTTATGCTTACATAATAACTGGGATCATAAAGATTGTTATCTATCAAAGCTTCCATATCAATGTAGACATAACCTTCAGGCATCTTTATCCTCAACGCATCGGCGGTTCTTAGATGAATGTCCAGGTTAACCCTTTTCATCCAATCCGGTTTTGCGGTTATTGTTGCTGTTGTACTCTCTCCTTTCTTCTCAAACTTCTCAATACGGGCGGTGCCAGAAATGTATCCTTTTAATGAAACCTTCGTACTAACGCCATCGTGCAGAATTTTTCCTGTACCTTCAAACAGTCCAAAATATTCCACATCTTGTGTTATATATCTTACGGGTAGCTTGCTAATCTCAAATTTTACAGATGCAGTCTTTCCCCTCTTCACACCGCTTATCATAGCCCAGGCGCCGTTTTCAGTAAGCAACATATACCCTTCCACCATTTCACCGTAGTAAGAAAGATTTAGGGCAATTTTAAAGGGTACAGCTATGTATCTTGACAGCAAAATAAGGGGTTCTTCATTATAGAGATGGAATATTATATCTTTGTTACTGTAATACAATGAATAGTAAACCCTTCCGTGCATCCTTGACCTTACAAGGCTGTTTATATTATCTGAGATCTTACCAAGGTCTATGTAGCCCTTTGATGTTAAAGTAAATTTCCTGTCGGAGTTTATCAGAATTTCTCCGTTTATTATCCCCACCAAGATAATTTTCTGCGCTCCTATACTTCCTGTCCGCAGATCTACCCTCATATTACCGCCCTTTATCTTAACAAATCTATCCCCCAAGATATTTATTTCACCGCCCTCGTTATCCACAGTTATATACTCCTTTGTGCCTTTTATCCTTATCTCGCCAACCCTTATGGTAAGATAGTTATCTTCATAGTTAGTTCTTTCTACTATTCCCTCTATCGTCCCTTCTTTATATAAAAGCTTTCCTTTTACGGGCAGATTTATATGTCTGTAACTTAAGTTTCCCTTTGCTGTAATACGGAAATCATTTATACTTCCTTCAACAGTAGTTAGTAGATTAAAAGAGAAATCATTTATACCGCTGTTAATTGAAAATTTCCCATTTAAATAGCCCTTCTTTATCCCGTAAACTACCTCTCCTCTTATGAAATTCCCCCTTATATTTGCCTTTACACTTCCCTCCTTTATACTACCTCTAACCCTCCAGCTTCCCATTTCTATACCCCTAACCTCCGCCCGTTCAACAACCGCGGTGAAATCACCCTTGGGATTTTCAAAATCCTTAATCTTCATTCTGTATGAAAAGAGAGCTTTTAAAATTTCATCATTTACCTTTATACCCTTTCCTTCAATAAAAAGCTCATCAGAACTTACATCTACTACGAGTAAATCCGGTACAATGGTAAACCTATCAAAGTGTATCTTTTTACCCCTTAACTCAATCTTCCCTGATATTAAATCATTTACAATCCTTATACTTCCGTTAATACCTTTATCCATTATATAAACCGTTCTCTCCTTCTCTGTTAAAAGGGTACGGAAGCTTACCCTGTCCGAGGAAAAACCGTAGATATAGGGGTTTAACAAGATACCCGATCCCTTTACATAAAAACCTTCTTTCTTTGCTTGTGCATATCCCTTGAAATTCAAATTTCCCTTTAAATAGGGAGTGTTTATGAAAAGATTCCCTATCTCTACATCACCACCTAT
>JALWWX010000070.1 GCA_027078675.1 Aquificales bacterium
GATCCAGCCCCTTGCCCCGCACGAGCCGACCTACCGTGACCACGACCAGCGGGGCATCGCCCCGGGAGGCGCGCCCCACTTTCTCATGCACGGAGTCGAAGGGCGCGACATCAATACCGTTGGGAAGCGTCCTCAGTCTCTCCGGGCGTACGTAGGGTGCCAGCGATCGCGTGGACGATTCCGACACCCCCGCGACTGCGTCATAGGGGGCGTAGAGCCACCTGAACACGAACTGCGCACGCGACCGCCTCTTGGTCGTCCTGTGGACATAGACCCAGCGCACGGTGCGCCATCGACGGGCTGCACGCGCCGCCGTGACGGCGGCCTGGAACCCGTGCACCACGCAGACATGGGGAGACACGCGCTGCAGCAGCTCATCCAGGCGTGCACGGGCGTCTGGCAGCCAGGGGAGCAGGCGAACCAGATCCAGTACTGCTCCGTGTGGGGAGACCCAAAGGGGGACGAGGCTCGTCACCTCAACCCAGGGCGCATGCCTGGATACGAGGTCGGTCATGGCTTCGTCCCGGTACAGCGTGACGAGGTGCTCTTCGACCTCAGTCGCGTCGCCGTCCCGGGAGGCGCCAAGGTAGAGCGCAAGCTGGCGCTCCCCGCCACCGCAGCCATAGGAGCGGATCAGGTGCAGCACCCTCAGGCCCATGCGCCGCTCCCGCCGCGCTCCGGCACCGGTGGGCACGCACCTGTCGGGACGGGCATGACACGTCCAGGAACAGAACAGGCACGAAAGGCGCTCACGATGGCTGACGGGACACGCGCAGATGCCACCATGCCTTCTTGGCCCGCATGACGGAACGCGCTAAAGCACGCGGCATACCGTGCCGTTCGGTGGCACGCGCAAACTCCGCGAGAGAGACGTCGAGGTGCTTGGCCGACATCCCCCCCTGCGTCATCACCGTGAGCGCCAAGGGATGCTCCCGGGGGGGCCACCGCCTCACGCAACGGAGAATCAGCTCGTGATCGCCTGCGATCCTGTAGCTCGGGTCATACCGGCCGACGGCCTCGTACTGCGACCGGGACAGCACCAGGGTCGGGTGGGGTATGAATGCAGCGACATAGAGCGCCCACCGCGGCCCCTGCCAGGCCTGGAGCACCCTCCTCCCGGAGGGATATTCCCTCCACATACGGAAGTAATTGGTGTATTTTTCGTCAAGGCAGGCGACGGCGCGAGCCAGCGCCGTGCGGGAAGCGTAGTAGTCGTCCGAGTTGAGAACATGGATCCACTCCCCCTCCGAGACGGACAGGGCCTTGTTGATCGCATCGTACATGCCTCCGTCCGGCTCGCTGATGACTTTCGCGAGATGTCTCCGATACCGCTCGACGATGTCCAGCGTGCCGTCCGTGGAGCCCCCGTCGACGACGATATGCTCCACCCTGCGGTAGGTCTGGCCCAGCACGCTACGGATAGTTCTCTCCACGGTCGCCGCGCTGTTCAGGCATACCGTGATGACCGTCACCGTGCTCCCGTCCGTCGCGCTCATGCCGGGGCCGTCTCCTCCTCCGCGCGTCCGTGCCCCTGGGACAGGCTCGCGACCTCTCCGCAGAGGCGCATCCATCGGCCCGCCAGCGCGTCCGCGTCGAACGATTCGGCCACGAGCGCACGCGCCTCGTGCCCCATCGCAGCGAGTCCGTCGCGAGCCATATAGGCCCTGCCTATCGCCTGGGCCACCGCGTGCGCGTCCGCACGTGACATTAGGAAGCCGTTTCGGCCGTCATGGACGACTTCGCGCGCCCCACCCGTGCCTGCGGCCGCCACCGGCACGCCGCACGACATTGCCTCGAGGATCACGTTTGGAAGATTGTCCTCCTCCGAGGGAACAACAACCAGGTCGGCGATGGCGTAGGCCGCCGCAAGCTCGCTCTCGCGCCCGACCCAACCCAGCACGCGGA
>JALWWX010000071.1 GCA_027078675.1 Aquificales bacterium
CAAAGAGAAGATTGAGGAACAGGTATCATCTATCAAGGATGAGAACATATATAAAGAAATTCAGAAAGATGGTGGAAAGCGGAAACTTGGAAGAGGCTAAGAAATTTCTTCCGGAAGTTGTAAGCATAATTCAACATACAGCATCAAAAGGTGTTATTCATAAGAGGGAAGCTGCAAGAAGGGTTTCAAGGGTAACCACACTCCTTAACAAAGCCCTCAAGGCTCAAGAATCTCAAGGATCTTCATAACTTCCTTTCTTAGATTTCTTCTGTTTATCAAACTCCTTCCCATCACTATTATATCCGCCCCTTTCCCTTTTGCCTCTTCAACACTTACTGTTCTCCTCTGATCCCTTCCCGCAACCTCACCGTAGCTTATACCAGGCACAACCGTTATAAACGGTTTTTTAATATTTTCCTTCAAATAGCCTATTTCCCTTCCCGAACATACCACACCGTCTAAGCCGAGGGATATACCCGCATTTGCAAGTTTGAGAACATAATCTCTTACACTGCTGTTTATACCCATACTTTTGAGGAAGTCCTCATCCTGGGAAGTCAGGAGTGTAACGCCTATTATCTTAGTTTTTTTTCTTTCTTTAAGGGCTTCCTCTATCATGTGTTTTCCCCCAAGTATGTGAACTGTTGTTATGTCCGCACCCATCTCCTCAACGGATCTTATAGCCAATCTAACCGTATTTGGTATATCATGAAATTTAAAGTCAATAAACAGCTTGAACCCGTAGTCTTTTATTCTGTCAACTATCTCACCCCTGCTTGAAAAGTAAAGGTAGGGTCCTACCTTGAAGACTAAATTCAATCCCTTCAACTCTTCTATTATTTCCTTTGCCCTTTCTTTATCCGTATCAAGGGCTATACAAAGCTCAGCCATTTGAAAATTCCTTGAAGTTTTCAAGTATTTTAAGTCCTAACTTTTGGCTTTTTTCCGGATGAAACTGTACAGCCCATATATTGTCTTTTTCCACAGCGGATACAAAGTATTCACCGTAATCCGTCGTTGAGGCTACTATATCCTCTTCCTCAGGTATAACCCTGTAAGAGTGAACAAAATAAAAATAACTGCCGTCCTTAATTCCCTTAAACAGGCCACCTTCCTTTTTTATCCATACCTGATTCCATCCCATGTGGGGTATTTTCACACCGCGCGGAAGCAATTTTACCTCACCCTTAAAAACGCCGAGACCCTCTTCCTCACCGAACTCATAGCTTTTCTCAAAGAGAAGCTGAAGACCCAAACATATTCCGAGGAATGGCTTTTCCCTCTTTATGCCCTCAAGGAGGGAATCAATTATACGGGATTCCTTAATATTCCTCATCGCATCCTTAAAGGCACCTACCCCCGGGAAGACTATAATGTCAGCCTTATCTATAAGATTTTTATCCGATGATATCTCTACATTTTTAAACCCAACATGCAAAAGGGCTTTATAAACGCTCCTTAAATTGCCCATTCCGTAATCAACTACAACGGTAAGCATTGCTAAGATTATATGAGAAATTGAAAAAAGAATAAAGGTATTGGATAATATTGGAACTGTGAAAATACTTGTAGTAGGTAACGGAGGCAGGGAACACGCCATAGTCTGGAAGATAGCCCAAAGTAAATATGTAGATAAAATATACTGTGCAAAGGGTAATGCGGGTATATGGGAGATTGCGGAAAGGGTTGATATATCACCAGATGATGTTGAGGATTTAAAGGATTTTGCTTTAAAGGAAGGTATAGATTTCACAATTGTAGGGCCCGAATCCCCCCTCGTTAAGGGTATTGGGGATGTATTCGGAAGTGCGGGTCTTAAGTTATTCGGCCCTTCAAGAAAGGGGGCAATGCTGGAAGGTAGCAAAGCCTTTGCCAAGGAATTCATGAAGAAGTACGGAGTACCCACCGCAAAGTACAAAGTGTTTGATAATCCTGAAGATGCTTTGAGTTATATAAGATCAACCGACGGAAATATTGTGGTTAAAGCGGACGGATTGGCTGCGGGTAAAGGAGTGAGTGTTTGTAATTCAGTTAAAGAAGCGGAAGAGGCTATAAAAAGGATAATGATAGAAAAGGTGTTCGGCGAATCGGGTAATAAGGTTGTTATTGAAGAAAAGCTTGAGGGTGAAGAGGCTTCTTATATAGTTATGGTTGACGGTGAAAGGTACATACCTTTACCAACCTCTCAGGATCATAAGAGACTCCTTGATGGAGATAAGGGACCAAATACGGGGGGTATGGGTGCCTACTCGCCCACGCCTGTTATAGATGAAGAGACGGAGAAAAGAATAAAGGAAGAGATTGTTGAAAGGACACTAAAGGGTCTGACTAAGGAGGGTATATATTACAGGGGATTTTTATATGTTGGTCTTATGATTACACGGGAGGGTCCAAAGGTTTTGGAATACAATGTAAGACTTGGTGATCCGGAAGCCCAACCAATACTTATGAGACTTAAAGGTGATTTTCTTGAAGTTCTCCTCAATTTTTATGAGGGGAAGGATGTTAATGTTGAGGTAGATGACAGGTGGGCGGTTGATGTTGTGATTGCCTCAAAGGGCTACCCGGGTCCCTACGAGAAGGGTAAGGTAATAGAAGGTTTAGAAGATTTGAAGGAAGAAAAGGATATAGTTGTCTTTCACGCAGGAACGGATATAAAAGATGGAAAGGTAGTAACCGCCGGAGGAAGGGTTTTGAATGTTTGCGGTTTGGGTAATACATTCGGTGAAGCAAGGGAAAAGGTTTACAATGCCATAAGTAAGATAAGATTTGAAGGTATGCACTACAGGAAGGATATAGGGGCAAGGGTATTTAAGAAGATCCATTGAACTTGCAAAACCACCTTGGCACATCCCTTTCATACTCTTCAAACTCTTTGCCGAATTCCCTTCTTAACAGGGGTTCTTCCACCTTTACGAGCCATATATGTAAACCTGTAAACATAAGGATTATATAAATGAATGTAGCTACTGAAGGATAAAGAAGAAATACACCCGCCAGTATTATAAGAACACCAACATATATGGGGTTCCTCACCCTTCCGTATATTCCCCTTTTCACAAGCCTTTTTGATCTTTTAAGAAAGGTTGTAGTACCCTTCTCTTTTGCAAGATCGTACATTGCCTTTAAGCATATAAATGAACCTAAGAATATAAGTAAAAATCCGGTGAACTCCGTGTATATGTTTTCCGTCCTGTTTACATTAAAAATCTTTACAATTGTGTAAGGTACCAGAGCAAGAAAGATGGCTGACCACAGCAGGCTGTGAAATAGGGATATGAGAAATTCCTTAAGCATTTCTTTCCGAGGTTCCTAAAATTCTCCTCTCGTATATTTTAAACAGGGTAAAGAGGGTGGTGAATATAATGGGTCCTAAGAAAAGGCCTATAAATCCGAACTTTATGAGACCCCCTATGGTTGAAAAGAACAAAACTATGTAAGGTATTTCAACACCCTTCTTTATTATCAGGGGTCTTACGAAGTTATCAATGGATGAAACCAGTAACATACCCCATAAGAAAAGGAATAATCCCCATGCCATTCCTTTATCAAAAAAGGTGTAAAGGGCAAGGGGAAACCATGTTAACGAAGCTCCGAAGGGAGGTATAAAAGCTGTAACAAAGGTCATAACAGCCCATAAGAGGGCATATTCAAGTCTCGCTATACTGTAGCCTATAAAGGCTATTATTGCCTGAATTATTGCGGTACCTATAGCGCCGTAAACCACAGCCAAAACCGTTCTGTATATTATTCCCAGCACATCAACAAGGTCTTCCCTCTCCATGGGAACAGCCCTTTCAATGTAATGGAGGAATTTAGGACCATCCCTAAGGAGGAAGTAAAGGGTAAGAAGGAAAACCAACACCTTAAATGCTGTCATTCCCACAGCCATTATCATTACCCTTATCTTTTCTCCCGCAATCTTGGTTACCTCATTCACCCCCTTCATAAAGGATTCCCTTATTTCCTGTTTCTGGATATATTGATTGATCCTGTTTATAAGATCCTCGGTTACATAATTACCCACAAAGGGTATGTTTTTAAGTGAGAGGATTATCTCCTCCTGGCTGTGAGATTCCATGTAAACCGCAATCCTTTTACCAAGGTCAATAACCTGCTGGGATGTAAGCAGTATGATGATGCTGAAAGGTATAACTATTATAAGAAGAACTATACCTGTTACTATAAAGGCGGATATGCTTTTTGATTTTAATTTTGAGGTTAAATAGTTGTAAACGGGATAAAGGATTATGGAAAATATGATCGCCCAAAGGATAGGAATTATAAAGGGTGAAAGCGTAAGCAAAGCAACTATAAGGAAGAAGGTAATAAGACCTATGAAAAAGTAGAAAAATATATGTTCTCGGGTCACAAAATTATGATACTAAATATTTAATGGATTGCAAAAAGCTCATAGTACTTTCCGAAGGAGCGGACCTTGATAGCCTATCCTCAGCCTATGCAATGCAAAAAATTTATGAAGACAGCAAACTTCTTAAACCCACATACCTTTCAAGGAGGGCGAGTCTCGTTTTTAAAGATTTCAAACACCTCTTCAGAATATGCGAAGAGATACCTCCTTGCATAGATCTGCTTGTTGCGGATGTGGGATCACTTGACAGACTTCCGGATAATATAAAAAAGGCAAAGATAAGAAAAATAATTCTTTATGATCATCATAAACCCGATTTTAAATATGATGAGGGAAGGGTTGAAGAGGTAGGATCCGCCACAACCCTTCTTGTGGAAGAATTAATGAATAAGGAAGTTTCCTTAACACGGGAGGAGGCATCCCTTATAGCCTTAGGCATATACGAAGATACGGGGGGATTCACATATGAGGGTACCACAGGAAGAGACCTTAGGGCGTGTGCATGGCTTCTGGAGAAGGGTGCAGATTTATACATTATAAGGAAGTATCTTACTGAATCCTACACCAAGGAACAGATAGACATGGTTTCCAAAATAATTTCTTCTGTTGAAACCGTTTATCTTGATTCCAAGAGGATAGCTATCGCAACCGCAAGGGTTGAGGAGTACCAACCTGATATAAATTCCCTTTTATATGAGGTTAAGGAGTTGAAGGAGGCGGATGCATTCTTTGTAATTATTGAGGCGGGAACCAAAACCTACATATTCGGAAGGTCAAGGGATAAGGATATTGATGTGGGTAAGATCCTTGAAGGATTCGGGGGAGGAGGGCATAAGGAGGCGGGTTCGGTAAAACTTGAGAATGTTTATGCGGAAAGGATTAAAACCTACATAGTTGAATATCTTAAAGGGGAGATACCGCCCGACCTCAGGGTAAAGGATATAATGACCTCTCCGCCCTTTATTCTTTCGGAGTTTCTATCCGTAAAGGACGCCCTGGCGGAGCTTTCAGAAAGGGGATTTGCCAACGCTCCTGTCGTTGACAGGGACGGAAATGTTATAGGGATAATATCAAAGAAGACACTTTTAAGGGTTGTAAAGCTGTACCCCGACTCCCCTATATCAGACTTTATGAATTCAGATTTCAGGTATCTTGATCCCGATGATCCTGTTTGGGAAGCGGAGGATATAATCCTTAAGTACGGTCAGAAGCTCATACCTGTGATAAAAGAGGGAACCATTGTGGGAGTTATTACAAGATTGGACATACTACACCATATAAGGAGGGATGTTTTAAACCTGAAGGCGACAACCAAGCATATATCAATACCGGAGAAGGTAAAGGATATAGCGGTGGAGATAGGGAGGATAGCAAACTCAAGGGGATACAAGGCTTATATAGTGGGGGGTGTTGTAAGGGATATACTTTTGGGTAGGGATATTTGGGATCTTGACATAGTTGTTGAAGGCAACGCTATTGAAGTTGCGGAGGAATTTGCTGAAAAAAGGGGAATAAATTGTCATCCGTTTAAGGAGTTCGGCACGGCACATCTTAAGGTGGACAATATAAAGGTAGAGTTTGCGACAGCCCGCAGGGAAACCTATCCCCATCCCGGCTCCTATCCCAAGGTTGAATGGGCTTCCCTTAAAAATGATCTCGTAAGAAGGGACTTTACCATAAATGCAATGGCAATATCCGTAAACGAGGATGATTTCGGTAATTTGATAGACTTCTTCGGGGGCTTAAGGGATCTTAAAGACAGAATAATAAGGATACTTCATCCTGTTTCCTTCATAGAGGACCCGGTTAGGATACTGAGGGCATTGAGATTTGCGGGCAGATTTGATTTTAAACTTTCAAAAAGTACGGAGAGACTACTTAAACAGGCTGTTAATATGGGCATGCTTGAAGAGGCACCCGTCGGCAGAATACTTAATGAATTGAAGTTAGCACTTAAGGAAGACAACATAATTGCTATCTTCAGACTTTACAGAAAATACAGGATACTTGAGCATATATTTAAAGGTTTCAGATGGGACGAAAAAATAGAGGAGAGTTTTCTAAAGCTTAAGAAGGTTATAGATTGGTTTTCCATTGAATTTCCCGCGGAGAAATTTGATTTCTTCTGGCTTTATATATTCCTTATACTTAGAGGTGTTGATTATACTGTAGCGGAAAATATCCTTAAGGACATGTCCGCACCCTCGTGGGCCAGGAAAAGCTTTTCTATATTCTATAAAGAAGGAAATAGTATAAGAAATAAAATAAAAGAAGCCAAGGACAGTTATGAACTTTATTCCCTACTCCGTCCTTATCACACGGGTATTCTTCTTGTTCTGATGACCGATGATGATGTAAGCCAAAGGATACGGTTCTACCTTGAAAGATTGAGGTTCATAAGGCCCTCTGAAGAGGAAATAGCGGAGTTAAAGGAAAAATATAAGGGAGGGAGAATCCTCGGCGAAAAGATTGAAGATCTGAAGAAAAAGAAAATGTTGGAAGAAGCTCCCTTGAGGGGGCTTTGATGATTTTTTAAAATCCAAAAGGCAAATGCCGATTTAACCTTACAACATGGCTTTGGATTACCAACCGGTATATCTGCTCGCCTCGGGAATGCTACTTCAGGAAAGGAAACTCGGAGTTACGACTGCAAATCTTTCAAATGCGGATACCTATGGGTTTAAAAGGGATCTCTTGGTGGCGGGTACATGGTATGTTGATAATGGTGTAAGGGTAAACAGCACATCTCCGGAAAATCCTTCCAACAATTTTGTTTATCCTTTGGTAAGAAGCATAAGTACAGATATGTCCCAGGGACCCCTTATTCAAACGAATAATAAGCTGGACATTGCAATAGAGGGAGAAGGATTTTTTACAGTTACGGATGGAACAAATATTTTTTATACAAGGAAGGGGAACTTTAAGGTTGACGGGCAAGGCTATCTTGTTAATGATTTGGGATACAGGGTACTCACGGAGGACGGAAGATATATTAGAGTCGGAGAAGATTTTATTATTGATAAGGAAGGGTATATTTACAACAACGGTGAGATTGTGGGTAGATTGGCTGTGGTTGTTCTTGACAATCCGGTGAAGGTAGGTAGGGGTATGTTTACGGGAAATCCTGTGGGAAGGGGTAATTACAGATTGTGGCAGGGATTTGTGGAGGGTTCAAATGTAGACCCTGTGAGGGAAATGATAAATATTATAGAAACATCAAGGGCTCATGAAGTTTACACCAGACTGATACAGTCCTTTGATCTCATCCAATCAAGGGTGTCAAGAGGTCTTAGGGCTTAATCAAATCCTGTAGAATATTAAATTATGCTGTTTCTTATAATCCTTCTTGTTGCAGGTTTTTCCTTCGGTGAGTACTGTATTCAGGTGGCTGCAAATACAGACTTTGAAGTTTTGAAGAGATATTATGAGTACGTAAAAAAGTTTGAACACGCAAGGATAGAGAAAAAGGGCAACATATACCTACTGAGGGTGGGCGCTACCAATGTAAGGAGTGAGCTACAAGCGATTCTTCCCTTTATAAAGAGAAGGTTCCCAGACGCTTATATAAAAATATGCGATATAAATGAAAAGTATGTTGTTTTTCCTAAACCCAAGAATGAACTACCAGCTATTCCAAAGCAAGTTGCTTATGCTACAAACGATGATGTTAAAGAGTTAAAGAGGATAGTTGAAGATATAAGAAAGGAACTTAAGGAGATGAAGGTTAAAAAGGATGCTTCCTCCTTTTCGCTACCACAGGATTGGAAAAATTTCCTTATAGCAGGCGTAGTTATTTTTTCATCAGTTCTCCTCTTTATGTTCATAATGCTTATTATTATCCTTCGGAATATAAAAAAGGCGAACGGAGATGTAATGCGTGTGTTCCTTGAGATGATAAATGCATTAAAAATCCTTAACCTACTAAACAAGGGTAATATTTTAAGAATGGAAGATGGGAAGTTAATGGTATGGGATGAAGAGGAAAAAAAATGGAAAGTGGTAAAATAAGATTACATGATGGAGGAGATACTAAGAGAAGCGGAACAGGATATGAAAAAGAGCGTTTCATACTTTAAGAATGAAGTTACGGGTTTAAGAACCGGCAGGGCATCCTCCGCGCTTGTTGAGGATGTGAAAATTGAATACTATGGTTCAAAAATTCCTATAAAGCAAGTTGCCTCTATAAGCGTACCCGAACACAGTCAGATACTTATACAAGTATGGGATAACAATGCAATATCCGCCATAGAAAAAGCTATAATGGAACAACTTAATCTGAATCCAAACACTCAGGGTAATACCATAAGGATAAACCTGCCTCCCCTAACTGAAGAAAGAAGAAAGGAACTTGTAAGATATCTAAGCAAATTGGCGGAAGAAGCAAGGGTCGCAGTAAGAAATGTTAGGAAAAGGGCAAAAGAAAAGATTGAGGACATGGAAGGTATTTCGGAAGATGAAAAAAAGAGATTACTGGAAAGATTACAAAAGATAACGGATAAGTATATTCAGGAGATAAATGAGATAGCGGAGAGAAAGGAAGAAGAAATAATGCGGGTTTGAGCTATTTAACTTCAACCCTATTTCTGCCCTTTCTTTTTGCAAGATAAAGGGCTTCATCAGCCCTTTTTATAAAGCTTTCCTTATTATCTGTAGGAAGGAACTCGGTCACCCCGAGACTAACGGTAACATGATCCACATATTTAAATCTGTGGTGTGCTATTAACTTTCTTATCTTTTCCGCAAGCATCTTTGCCTGCTCCTTGTTTATATTTGGAGCCAAGATAACAAATTCTTCTCCTCCCCACCGTGCAAATATGTCGGTTGATCTTATATTGTTCTTAACAAGATTGGCTATCTCCGTAAGGACGCTGTCACCTATAAGGTGTCCGTAAGTGTCGTTAATACTTTTGAAATGGTCAATGTCAAAGATTATGAGGGAAAGGGGATTTCCGTATCTTCTTGATCTTTCTATTTCGTAATCAAGGGAGCTTTCAAACTTACTTCTGTTGTATATCTTTGTCAGAGAATCCGTTATGGAGAGCTGTTCTATCTTTTTTACATACCTCTCTAACTCCGCCTTTAAGGAATTTATTTCATCTATCTTCTTTTTCAATTTATACTGTGTTTCTTGCATAGGCGTCTGATCATGTATAACTATGAGGGCGAGTCCTTTTTCTGGGGATAGGGGAAATATGGAAACATCCTGTTGCATAAATTTGTATATAGGGTTTGTTACCTTTTTTAGAGGTATTTTTAGAAGATAACCTTTTACGGAAGCCAATATAAAGGTTGTGCTTTTAAGTGCAAAAGCTGTTTTTATTTTCCTTATCAAAGATTCTTTGTCAATATCGGGAAATAACTCATCCAGCCTTTTACCTTCCGCTTCTTCCTTTGAGATCTTAGTATGGGTCTCAAGCCATGAGTTCCAAAAATATATTTTTAGATTTTCGTCAACTACTGCTATACCAAGGTCAAGAAGATCTAATATATAGCACTCTTTAAAGTCCTTTTCATCCATCCCCTACTCCAGCATTGAGTTTATCTTTTCCTTTAAAAGCTTGAAAGATGCTTCTTTCATAAGGATAAATAGAAATCCTTTTATGTTTTCTTTTTCAAATTCCAAAAGGGTGCTTATGACTATAACCTTGCTGTAGTTATTTGAAAAATCATGCTGTTTAATAATACTGTCAGCGGATATAAGCTCTATGGATGGAGGTGAAAACCTTACTTTTACCCCCATAAGCTCTGCAAAACTTCTTATAAAGGAGGAAGTAAGTATATTAGTAAGTTCAAGGGTTATATCGGAAACATTTTCCTCCATAACAATACTATCAAACTTGCTCGCAAGGTTATAAGCGGAATCATAATCAATTAAAAATACGGTCTCACCTTCAAAATCCCCCATATACATCTGGGTGACAAGAAAGTACTTTACGGTTCTATCCACTTTTTGAAGTATTATGTCAAATATATCTTTTGCATCTATGATCTCAACGGAAGGAACAGCAAGTTTTGCAAAGGCATTCATCATATCCGCTATAATTGCGGTTGCACTTCCGAAGGAGATGTTTACCATCTCCTGCAAGACATCCTTCTCCTCGTGATTGAGCATAACCACATCCATTTTTCTAATTCTTCACAAATTTTTCAAATATCTCCCTCATCTTTTCCGGTGATATGGGTTTCTTTACAAAGGCTTTTGCTCCGAGTTCCATCACCTCCCTTACTGCCTGCTGTTGGATATCCGCGGATATGATTATCACCAAAGCATCAGGGTGCCTACTCCTAATGTGATATAGGGCCTCAAAGCCGTCCATAACGGGCATTGTAAGATCAAGAAAAACCAGATCAGGATTAATCTCCTCATATTTTTCTACAGCTTCTTTTCCATTCTCCGCTTCATATATCTCACTTTGAGACTTTATCTCTTCTGGAATTGCCTTTATTATCATTTTCCTTGAAAAGGAGGAGTCATCAACAACAAGGATCTTCATTAAGAACCTCCTTTATTAGAACCACTTTTTTATTATCCTTTCCGCTATCTTTTCCGGAGTAAAACCGAAGTGATCCATCAGTTGACTTCCCGGCGCGGATTTACCGAAGGTCTCAAGGGAGATAAGAAGCCCATCCTCTCCCGTAAATCTGTACCATGTAAGTCCCTTACCCGCCTCAACAGCAACCCTTCTTTTTACATCATTTGATAGTACAGAACTTTTGTAGGATTCTTCCTGCAATTCAAATAGCTCATAGGAAAAAACATTAACGACTCTAACCCTGATACCCTTTTCTTCAAGTATCTCCTTTGCCTTAAGGGAAGGATACACCTCAGAACCAGACGCAAAGATAATAACATCAGGATTATCCGCATCCCCTATTATGTAAGCACCCTTTTCAGCCAAAGAATAATGGGCATATTTGTTTCTGTCTATCAGAGGAAGCTTTTGTCTTGAAAGAACAATTGCAACGGGACCATCCTTCCTTTTTATAGCAACCTTGTAAGCGATACTTACCTCGTTGGGATCAGCAGGCCTTAATACCCAAAGGTTAGGTATCAGTCTCAGGGAAGAAAGCTGTTCAACGGGTTGGTGGGTTGGTCCGTCTTCCCCGAGGCCTATGGAATCGTGGGTAAACACATATATAACATGCAGTTTTGAAAGACTTGCCATTCTTATAGAAGGTCTCATATAATCGGAGAAGACTAAGAATGTTCCTCCGTAAGGCAGAACACCCCCGTGGTAAGCCATGCCGTTCATTATTGATCCCATAGCATGTTCTCTTACTCCGTAATGTATATTTCTGCCCGAAGGATTCTCTTTGGACATATCCCCTAAGCCTTTGAGATAAGTATTATTGGATTCAGAAAGGTCCGCGGAGCCACCAATCATAAGTGGTATATGTTTTGCAATTGAATTAAGCACTATACCTGAAGCCTTTCTTGTGGGCATTCCATCTTCAAACACAGGCAGGTGTTTTTCCCACTCTCCGCTCCAATCCCCATTAAAGGCTTTTTCCAATTCTTCCGCCAGTTCGGGAAACCTTCCTCTATATTCCTCAAACCTTCTTTTCCACTCTTCCTCTTTACGCCTACCTTCCTCCACATGTCTTCTTGTATAGGCGAGTACCTCCTCGGGTACAAAAAAAGGTTCATAAGGCCAGTTAAGGTTTTCCCTTGTTTTCTTTACACCCTCCTCGCCTAAGGGAGCCCCGTGTACCGATGCATCATCCTGCTTAGGACTTCCGTAGCCCAGATGGGTTCTGACCGATATGAAAGAAGGTTTATCTTTTACTTCCTTAGCCCTTTTTATGGCATCTTCTATCTTCCCAAGATCATAGCCATCTTCAACATGTTGAACATGCCATCCGAGGGCTTCAAATCTTTTGAGTACATCTTCACTCCAGGCAAGGGAAGTGGGACCGTCTATTGAGACTTGATTGTTATCCCATATAACTATGAGTTTGCCCAGGCCGAGATGACCCGCTATAGCTCCAGCTTCGTAGGATATACCTTCCATTAAATCACCGTCGGAGCAGAGAACATAGGTGTGGTGGTCTATTATGTTAAAACCGTCCCTGTTGTATCTCTCAGCAAGGAATCTTTCCGCTATTGCCATACCCACCGCGTTGGCAAAGCCTTGTCCGAGGGGACCTGTTGTTGCCTCAACGCCTGGTGTCATGAAGCTTTCCGGATGTCCTGGTGTTATACTGTTGAGCTGTCTGAAATTCTTAAGATCATCAAGGGTTATATCATAGCCGAACATGTACAGGGTGGCATAAAGCATGGCGGATGCATGTCCTGCGGACAAAACGAATCTGTCCCTGTCTATCCACTTTGGGTTCTTGGGATTGAATTTAAGAAATTTGTCAAAGATGAGGAACACAATGTGGGAAGCGCCGAGGGGCATGCCAGGATGTCCTGATTTTGCCTTTTCAACCTGATCAACACTCAGGAACCTGATAGCGTTTATTGCCTTCTCTTCAATCTTTTCCATGGCTATATATTTTATCCCTTCATCTAAGAAACTCCATGTTGAATTCAATATCGGCTTTTTTCTGCATGGATTTAATAAGAAAATCTAAAAGGGCGGACCTTTTTATAACGAAAAGTTCACCTTCCAATTTTTCTAAATCTGTTTGCGGAGGTTCTTTGAACTGTTTATTATTAACCTTAAGAATAAGGTAACCATCCAAGGTCTTGAGGGGACCTATCACCCCTGTGCTTGAATCAAAGATGTGTATAAGGTCAATTGTATCAACGCCGAAAAGGAGTCTTATTTGGTTGACAGGAGTGTCTCTAAGCTTAAGGGAAGGTGTACCTACCTTTATACCTTTCAAAAGTTTGTTTTTTATTTCCTTCGCCCTTTGCTCCATTAACTCCTCTTCCCTTTCCGCAATAAGTTCTTCTATTATCTTTTCCCTTACCTCCTCAAGAGGTTTTATACGCTTACCTTCTTCCCTTATAACCTTTACAATGTAGTAAGTGTCTCCTATCTTTCTGAGATCATAGGTGTAATCTTTACGTTCCAATCTTTTTCTTATTTTTTCTGGCAGTTTTTCAATTTCATCCTCCCTTATAAGGTGGAAACCCTCTGGTTCCCTTCCCATTTTGACTTCCTCATATATACTTACAGCCTTCTCCTTATCCTTTGTTTCCCACAACTTTATTGAGCGACTTTCTTCTTCCACAAACATCTCTTTATTTTCTTCATAGAATTTTCTTATCTCTTCCTCTGAAGGAGAAAACACTGCCCTTACCTGACTCCTGTCAATTATGTATGCTTCTCCATCTATCTTCGTATAGTTAAGCCTTTTATAAAGTTCCTTTTCTTCGGAGGTTATATATACTCCGTTGCCTATGAGATCAATAAGCTTATTTACAGTTAAAATCTTCCTGAGATAGGCTTCGTACTCTTCAGGAAGTATGTTAAGGGATGCAAGTAACTCTTTATATTTTCTTACACTAAAATTGCCGTTCTCTTTAAAGGCGGGATCCTCTTTTATAACCTCCGCCACCTCTCTGTCCGATGTATAAAGACCTATCCTTTTAGCCTTTTGATACAAAAGTTCTCTTACCACAAGAGTCTCTGCTAACCTAATCCTGTCCTCCCTTGTTTGAATTGGTACGGGAGATCTTAGAGCCTCTATCCTGAACTCCCTCAGGGTTACACATTCACCGTTAACCGTGGCTATACAGGCTTTACTTCCACCTGCTATATCCCTTATATCCGCTGCGGAAAACATCCAAAACAGAAAGGAAAGAGAAGCAATAGCTATTATGAGTACAGCAATTTTTTTATGCTTTTGAATAAACCCGTACATCCGGGTCTATTATAACAAATGGCGGCGGGAGGACTTGAACCTCCGACCTGGGACTTATGAGATCCCCGCTCTGGCCAGCTGAGCTACGCCGCCTTAGTTACTTTAAATATTTTATACCAAAGTTAAATTATTGCATTGATCTTGACATTTGACAATATTAGACTAAAATTTTTTATATAAGGTGTTATAAAATTAACCAAAGGAGGTGAGTAGCATGAGGAGATCAATTAGCATCTGGAATCCTTTTGCAGAATTGGAAAGGATAAGGAAGGAATTTGAGAAATTGTTTGAAGAAGTTCCGACCCTTGAAAGCGAAAAAATTTTCGCACCGGTAGTTGATGTCTATGAAACGGATTCAGAACTTGTAATCAAAGCGGAAGTTCCTGGCGTTAAGAAGGAAGACATTGAAGTATCAATCAAGGACAATGCGGTCCATATAAGAGGTGAGAAGAAGGAGGAGAAGGAAGAAAAGACAGAAGCTGTACACAGGGTTGAGAGGTTCTACGGTAAGTTTGAAAGGTATATACCCTTACCCACTGATGTGAAGGTGGATGAAGCAAAGGCTGAGTACAAGGATGGTGTGCTTGAGATAAGGATTCCCAAAGCGGAAACAGTTAAAGAAAAGAAAATCACCATATCTTAAAGTGAAGGGAGCCTCTGAACGGAGGCTCCCAGTTTCGCTAATTTTTTATCAAAATTTTCGTATCCTCTATCCAAGTGATATATATCCCTGACGGTTGTCTCACCCTCAGCAATGATACCTGCTATAACAAGGGCTGCGGAGGCTCTCAAATCCGTTGAGAAAACTTCAGCACCTGTAAGGTTCTTGACCCCCCTTATAATTGCGGTGTTACCTTTAACGCTTATATCCGCTCCCATTCTTTTTAGTTCCATAACATGTTGAAATCTGTTCTCAAAAATGTTTTCCTTTATAACCGATACTCCCTCCGCCAATGAGAGTAAGACCATAAACTGGGCCTGCATATCTGTGGGAAAACCCGGATATTCCCTCGTTTCTATGTTTAAAGGTTTTATTGGTCCCCTTCCATACACCCTTAGTTTATTAACACCCGCTTCTTCAACAACAGCTCCCGCTTCCTGAAGTGCTTCAGTTATTGATGTTAGGTGGTCCTTTATTACATTTTTTAATATGATATCACCTCCTGTGAGATAGGCTCCCACCATAAATGTACCCGCCTCTATCCTGTCAGGTATAACTCTATGCACAAATCCCGAAAGTTCCTCCTTGCCTCTTATTATCGCCCTCCTGCCTTCCACTTCTATCTCCGCACCCATTTTTCTTAAAACCTCAATAAGATCCATAACTTCCGGTTCTAAGGCTATGTTGTTTAATACACTCTCCTTATTAACACTGCTGAGGAACATAAGGGCGTTTTCTGTACCTGTTACTGTTATAAGGTCAAAAGTGAAGTTTACTGACTTTTTTTCTTTCCACTTAAGGTAGATATAGCCATGTTTTACATTAACATCAACGCCTGCGGTTTGAAAAAATTTTAGATGTTGATCTATCGGTCTCAAACCTATTGAACATCCACCAGGCATGGCTACCACTGCCTCTCCACATCTTACAAGGAGGGGACCCATGGCGAGAACCGATGCCCTCATTTTTCTGACATTTTCATCCGACGCTTTACAGTTCGTTATCCTTTCAGGATTTACATCTATCCTGTTACCCTCCCTCGTTATCTCCACTCCCATATTTTCCAGAAGCTCAACAGTGTTTTTTATGTCTAAAAGATCGGGGGCATCTAATATGGTAGATCTCTCCTCTGAAAGTAATGTGGCTATAAGTATAGGAAGACTTGCATTCTTTGACCCTGATATTTCAACTTCACCCCTTAGGGTAGCTCCTCCCCTAACAAGCAGATATTCAGAGGTTGATAGTAATGTACTCGTCATCCTTTGGAATTACTATTTTAACTACATCTCCGCTTGATGAATAATAAATAAGAATGCCTTCGTCCTCTTCTTCATTAACCGCTTCTTCATCAGAGTAAATTATTACGGTCCTGTCCTCCTCTTCAATGATTCTCGGATATTCTTTTAGATCCTTACAACCACACATGTTAAAGCTTCTTTAACTCCCTCAAGGGAATGTATTTTGTTAATAACAAGCTTACCGAGTTCATCCTGATTAGGTAATTCCGCGAAAACAATAATATCGTAGGGACCGGTAACAACATCCGCGGTTCTAACACCATCAAAGGTGGAAAGGGCAAGCATAATAGAAGGTATCTCCTTAGGATCAGCCTTTATAAGTATGTAAGCCCTTATAGCATACTCAGCCTCCAGCTCCATTAACTCCGCTATGGACATAGGATAGTTCTTTTCTTCTGTGGACATCTTCTACCTCCTCTACAAGAATTTTGTATATAGTGCCTGCAATATCTGGATTTTTCTTCATTTCCTTAATAGCCCTGTGAACTATCTTTCTCACGTAAGGATCCCTTTTTTCTATAGGGGCAAGCCTTCTTTTAAGTTCAAGAACCAATGGTTCTACTTTCAGGGATTCTATCCATTCAAAGAATTTTTTTACCTCATCCCATAGAAGTATCTCTCCTTTGCTTGCCTCCTTTAATCTATCCTTCATATTCATTTCAACGATTTCTCTTAAATCATCAATGTTGTACAAGAAGACCTCGTCTATCTTTCCTACTGAGGGTTCAACATTACGCGGTACGGATATATCTATTATAAACATAGGCTTGTAATCTCTTTTCTTCATGGCTTTTCTTATTAGTTTCTCCGTAATTACATAGTTCTGAGCGCCTGTTGAAACTATAATGATATCCATATCCGATATATAATCTTCCATCTCCTCAAATCGCAAAGCACTTCCCTCAAGCTTCTGAGCAAGTTTCATGGCTTTCTCGTAAGTTCTGTTTGTTATAAGAAGATTTGCTCCTATCCTTTTAAGATAGTTTGCAGCGAGTTCACCCATCTCCCCCGCACCTACCAAGAGAACCCTCGCCTTTCTTAAATCTCCAAATATCCTCTTCGCAAGCTCAACTGAAACATAGCTTACTGATACCGCATTCCTTGCTATTTTTGTTTCCGTTCTTACCCTCTTTGAGGCTTTAAGAGCCTTTTCAAAAAGGCGATTAAGTATCTTTCCAGATGTGCCTATTTCCTTTGCTATAAAAAATGCCTCTTTAAACTGATGCACAATTTGAGGTTCACCTATAACCATTGAATCAAGACTTGATGCAACCTTAAAAATGTGGAATACAGCCTTTTTATCCTTTATCGCAAAAAAATACTTAGAAATATCCTTCTTTGCACCTTTAAAATCCAAAAAGGTGCGTATAAGCTCTTTTACCGCTTCTTCAGAATCAAAAAGACCGTATATTTCAACCCTGTTGCATGTTGATAGAATACAAACCTCCTCAACGCCATTTATTGTCTTTAGAAGTGGAAGGAGATTTTTGAGATCTTCCTTATTGCAGGCGAGTACTTCTCTGTATTCCACGGGCGCATTTTTAAAGTTAAGTCCGATTGCCCATATACTTGTCATTAAAAATAATTATATTCCCTGAACAGATTTCTTCATTACTTTTATAGGAGGTTCCTTACCTGTCCATATCTTGAAACTTTCCGCACCTTGATAAACAAGCATATCAAGACCATCAATTGCTTTTGCTCCCCTCAACTTAGCTGTTTTAAGCAGTTCCGTTTCCTTATAAATAACATCAAATACCACATGCTTTTCATTTATTCTTTCATAGTTAAATAGGGGCGGGTCATTTTCATTCAGACCCACGGATGTTGTATTGACTATTACATCTACCTCATGAATTACATCTTCCGGCATATCAATAACGGTTGCTCCGAAAAGAGGTGCTATTTGCTGTGCTTTGCTCTTTGTCCTGTTCCAAAGGTATATGTTTGCTTCTTCCCTTTGAAGGGCAAAAAGTATAGCACGGGAAGCACCTCCCGCTCCAAGAACCAGAACATTTTTACCTTTTATATCCGTGTGTTCCTTTATAGATCGGAGGAAACCTATCCAATCGGTGTTGTAAGCCTCTATACCCTCTGATGTAAATTTCAGCGTGTTTGCAGATGAAATAACCTTAACATCTTCGGAAGTTATGCTTGCATATTTAAGAACCGCCTCCTTATAAGGGAGTGTAACATTAACACCCTTAATATTAAGGGCTTTTAATCCTCTTATTGCTTCTTCAAAATCCTCCGGTTTGATTTCAAAGGCTACGTAAACAGCATTTATACCTTCCGCCTTGAAGGCCTCGTTTTGAAAAACGGGCGATAAAGAATGCTTTACCGGGAAACCTATTACACCGTATATTTCCGTATCGCCCCTTATCATCAAATGGGATCAAGCTGTACCTTGTTTTGGAGTATTTCCACCCTTTTTACCCAGTCTATATTTCCCTTAATGGCTATATCCACCACCTTTTTGATAGACATATCAACAACTGGACAGTCGGAGCATTCTCCTTCAAACTTGAGATACACAACACCATCGTTGATGTTAACAACCTTTAAATCACCGTGGTGATCCTTAAGCGCATACCTTATCTTATCAAGAACCCTTTCAATTTCTTCATACATTTCGTCTCGCATCTTAGCCCTCCGTCTTCTTACTGTACATATTTTGTATCTCCTGCCAGATTTTTCCCTGAGTTAGCTCATCTATATTCATAAGTTTGAAAAATCCTCTTAATGTAAGTTTATCTGCAACCACATCAAGAATATCCAGATCTTCCAACCTCTTAAGACCGTGTTCATAAAGAATCTCTTTTGATTCTGGAAGTTCCTCCAGAAGATCGGCAAGAACTATATCCGGTGTTAATCTCGTTATCGCCATCTCAGTCCTTAAGCTTTTTTACAAAGAAGTGAAACTCACCATTTTCTTCATAGTATCCCAAAAACTCATGTCCCGTTGATTTACACCACGCGGGTACATCTTCAAGAGAGCCTGGATCATCCGCTATAAGCTCAAGTATCTGACCTATTTCCATTTCCTTAATTTTACCAGACATCTCAACTATGGGTACGGGGCAGTAAGTACCGGTTACATCATGTATAACATCAGGTTTTATATCCTTTATACTCATCTCACCTCCGTCTTTGCGTATATCTTGTATTCTTCTATCTCTTCGTCCTTCAGAGGATTACCAATAATTATATAACTTTTTTCTCCTACGTGAATTTCTACCTCGCAAACTTCTCTCTTTGAATATCTTGCCACTATATCCGCAATAAGCTGAAGGTCTTCCTCCTTAGGATCTCCTTTTATAATTGCAAAGGTTCCTTTACCGTCCCTTCTGAAGGCATAATTGTATCTTGATCTGAAACCCTTCAAATATCTGACTTCTCCTTCATTCCTTGCCAGAATAAGCTTTACACCCGACGGCAATCTTAGGTGTCTTCCCACAGCTAAAAGGGTTAAGTCTTCCCTTGTTATTTGCCCTTCAAAGTTTAAAGCTTCTTGGAATCTTGCAGCATAATTCTCATCAGTAAGATAACAACATCCTCCCGCGGGTTGTTCGTAGTCTATACCGTATTTGTTCGCAAGCTCAATCTGTACTTTCCGGCTTCTACCCCTTATGCCAAGTAGCTTACTTCTGTCAACCCACCCTTTTATTTCTGGTATTGTTGGTTTAAGAACCTTTGCTGATAAAGGCCTTAATATGTAACCTTCAAGTCCAGCCTCCCTTTCAATAAGTTTTAATCTTTCGTAGGTCTGGCTCATAGGCCTTTGACCTACAACCTCTCCCGTAACAACAAAATGATACCCCTCCCTTTCCATTATTTCCTTAGCCTTTTTCAGCATAAATATTCTGCAGTCAACACAAGGATTTACATTTTTACCATAGCCGAATTTTGGATTCAGGATTATGTTAAAGTACTCCTCAGAAATATCAACAATTTCCAAAGGAACTTTAAGGAGGGCTGCCGCCTTCAGTGCGGGATTGACATACTGCTGTCCATCCTCCTTCTTAAGACCAAGTCTTCTTTTATGCTCCGTAATACAAAAACCGGTGTAGAAGTGAAGTGCTTTAATTTCTATACCTTGGTCCAGAAGGAGGCGGACAGCTAATGTACTATCAAGCCCTCCACTAAGGAGTGCGACAGCCCTCACCATTTTATGTTGATAAGAATTCAAAACCTTCCGCCTTCTCCTTTTCTTCCTCTTCTTCGTAACAATCAGGTATCTTCATTGCTTCTTCTTCCCTGCCCTGCTTCATAAGGTAGTCCTTTATTGCAACGTGAAGCGTTTCTAATCCGAGGTTCGTACAGTGTATCTTTTGGGGAGGCAAGCCTCCCAACTCATCAAATATATCTTTATATGTAAGATTGAGGGCATAATTTATGTCTTTGCCTTTCACCATTTCCGTAAGCTGTGAGGATACAGCTATCGCTGATCCGCAACCGAAGGTTTTGAATCTAACATCCTCTATAATATCTGTTTCGGGATTAACTTTTATAGTAAAAAGCATTGCATCCCCGCACGCAGGATTACCACACTGCCCTATACCGTTGGCGTCTTCAAGCACGCCAACATTTCTCGGATTCAAAAAGTGATCAAGTACCTTTTCTCCGTATTCAAACATCTTTTTAACCTCCTATATATGTGTGTTTCTTAATATGCACCAATTTAGTTGAATATGTTATGATAGAAGTCAATAGGTTGCTACTCAAAAGTATGAGATATATCTTATCCTCAACGGACCTTACAGATGAAGATATTGAAAATATACTGTCCTTAGTCTCTAAGTTCAAGGGGGGTTACAGGGAAAATTTAAAAGGTTTTGTTTTGCTCCTTTTTTTTGAACCATCAACAAGGACAAGGCTATCCTTTGAAATGGCTTCAAAGAAACTGGGGCTTTATGTTTCCACTATGACATCCAAATTGTCCTCAATAGAGAAGGGAGAAACCTTTATAGATACGCTTATAACGGTTGAAAATATGGGCTTTGACCTTATAGTTACAAGAACACCCTTTACCCTATTTCCTTACAAGGAAATTAAGGAGAATGTACATATACCCATTATTAATGCGGGAGACGGGTCAAATCAACATCCTACACAAGCCCTTATAGATCTGTACACCTTAAAGGAGGTGCTGGGTGATTTAAGAGGGAAAAGGGTTGTTTATATAGGTGATATATCACACAGCCGGGTTTTCAGATCCGGTGTTGATCTACTGAGCAGATTCGGGGTTAAGGTAGGTGTGTGCGGTCCGGAGACCCTCATACCTGCGGATTTAGAAAAGCTCGGTGTTGAAGAGGTGTTTGAAAGGGTTGACGATGCCATAGAATGGGCTGATGTGTGTATATGGTTAAGACTTCAGAGGGAAAGACAGAAGGAACAGTTTATAA